>NZ_CADCXN010000048.1 GCF_902806695.1 Candidatus Methylobacter favarea
CGGCCATTCGCTCGGCCGTCTTTGCAGTTCGCTTGCTTGCCGCATTTTGGACAATCCATCACGCCCTCCCAAGGCATCTGAATGTTCCAAAACTTATACATTGTCTATATTTATTTAGCAATGCCAATTATTTTAATTAAAGTGCAGCCTAATTATCAGTGCAAAAAATAATCCGAAGCGAAAGTATTGCATGAAGTATTCCGTTATTTTTGGTCCGCTTCTCAAACTGTTCATCAGAAACGCCGAACTCCATAATTGAAAATAAAAATGCGTGATATGCCGCATTAAGAATGCGTTCAATAACACAGTTTAATTAATCGGTGCTTTTATTGCTTTTTTTGCAGGAAATAGATTTTAAACTCAATAAATAAGCTTCTTAAACGGCTCCAGTATTTGCTTTTACTGTAAAATGTTAGGCCTGAAGCAAAAAAACGGAAGCTGGTCGGATCAGGACGCCTTGCAAAATGCGGCCCGGCCACAGAGTGTGTGAAATAACACAGTTTAATTAATGGCTATTCGAGTCTTGCTTGATGGTTGAGTCAATTACCGATCTTTTTATCGTTCCAGTATGAATTACGGAACTATTCGGTTCCTGTGATTTATATTCTCGGGCTGTTACAGATAGTAATCGACAGTAAGAAATAGTGGAGGTTTACCCAACTAAAATAGCTTGGGCTTCTCTCATTTATTGAGGAGATAGGAAAGCGGAAAAGGCGGTTTGACTAATGCGCCGGCCGTTACATGGCCATCTATTTTATGTAGAAGGCATCAGGAGATATGACGCTTAATCCTTAAGTGTTCAGCTTCAATCAGAATCGGATGTTTCGAGTACATCAATATGAAAGTTCAGGTTGGATAGGAATATGCCAGCCGTTAATAATATAAAATTTTATAGCGTTTTGACTGCCTCATCTTGAGATAACAAGCCAATAATTTCCTCTCGAGACAAGCTATTCAGTTTGTTCTCTCTCCAGACATACTCATCTTTTATAATCAAACCATTCTCTTTGTAAAAACTTTTAAGGCTTATCAGCATTTTTACCGGATTATATCGATCGTTAACATACCGCTCTTTCATATCTATGTTTTTACGATAAACCAAATGCTCGTGCCAAACCCATGAGCCGGGACTATTAACAAGACGCTTCCCTGCTTTTTTTAATGCCATGGAAACGCACGCATCTTCAAATACATTGGGATAGCCATCATGCAAAAACTCCGCAGGATTTACAGTAAATAAGGTCGCTCCAATAGGACACCAATCACATTCTCTAAACTGGGCGGTTTCCAAATCATAGGCATTTTTTCCTTTATCATAGAGATCAAGGCGCACCAATTCATCATCAAGATAGTTAATTTCTCCGCCGCTAAACTGCAAACTCTCATCGGGAAAAATGACCTTGCAGCAGACCGCACCGATATTTTCATCGGAGGAAGCTCTAACCAGTAATTCTTCCAGCCAGCCCGGTTCGGCAATCTCATCATTGTCAAAGATAATAAACCAATCTCCCGAAGCATATTGCAATGCTTCTCTGCGCCCGACAGCGGGGCCTAAATTAGTATCGTTATAAATAACCTTTAAATTATCAAAGTGACCTTCAATGTGTAATTTAATAAAATCCACCGTCTTAGGAGCGGAGCCATTATCGAACAAAATAATTTCATGAGGAATATTGACGGTTTTTTTCAAGCTTATCAATGCTTCTAAAGTCTGCTCTTTCTTACCGTATGACAACATAATGATTGAAATGAAATGCGCAAACTTCTTATTTCTTATGCCTTGGCGAACTCTCGCTTCTTTTTGAATCAGTTGCGTATCGGCAAGCTGCTTTTGATTCCTTGATAGGGTAGTTTGTTTTTTATGCAGGCGATGGAAATACAACTTATCAGGGATATGAATAAACGCTTGCGTTGGGAAGCGAAATGCAATGCGCATGAGCATGTCATAATCCTGAGCGCTGTCAAAACGCGGATCAAATAACCCGACCTTGGCGAAGGCGTCCCGGTGAATTATTTTAAGATGCGTTGCAAACATCCGGTCAAGATTCTCTAAAAAATAATCTTGCCTTGGCAAATGTTCAAATGAAATTCTGTTAACTTCTTTACCTGTTTCATCAATATTAATACGGCCGGTATGTAAATAAACCGTGTTTTTTTTCCAGGCATTCAAAGCAATTTCGATTGCGTTATCAGCCAGATAGTCATCGCAATCCAGAAAAGCGATCAGATCGCCTGTGGAGGCAATTAATAACCGGTTTTGAGCCGCAGATATTCCCTCATTTTTATCTGAATACAGTATATTGAGTTTTGGCCTGCCGACATATTGATGGATAATTTTTCTTACTTCAGGATCGGTGGATGAATCATCACAAAGCACTACTTCCAAATTATCGTAGCTTTGCCCTAAAGCGCTATCAATACATTCTTTTAGATGAAGAGCGTGATTATAGATGGGAATAATAATGCTGACTTTTAGCTTATTGGAGTTTTTTAATAAACTCCTTTCCGGAATACGCGGAATAAACAATGCTTTTAAATTATGTTTTATATTAAAAGGTATAAGCTTGATTAACGGCTGTAAATATTTATTTTGATAAGCCTTGATAAGTATTAGCCAAACAAATTGCTGCAATATAAATATTTTTTTGGCATTTTCCGTCAGCATACCCCGCAAAGCTCTTAGAGGTTTGGTCATCCGCCATGACAAAGAGTTTAATAACAACTCTTTATCCTCCTTAATATTTTCCAGTTCCTGATTAGCTGCTGATAATTGGAGCGCCAATTGTTGTTTATCCTGAGCTAAACCAAATCGAAGAGATTCGGTCTTTTCCAAAACCGACTTAATATTTTCTATTTCCTGATTAGCTGCTGATAATTGGAGCGCTAATTGTTGTTTATCCTGAGCTAAACCAAATCGAAGAGATTCGGTCTTTTCCAATAGCCGGTTAACCAGCCTTGCATGGGCAATAATTTCAATAATCTCAGGGGTTGACCATTTGTGCCGCCATTTTTCTACAAGCGCATGTAAGGCTTTAAGTGACCGCGATTCATCTGAAAATACGCCTTCGCCGGACAAGCCGCTTATTACCCTATAATTTGCCGTAACTTTCTCATTCCAGATAAAACTTCCGTATGCTTGCAACTGCAGCCAAAAATCCCAATCCTCAAATAATTCAAAGGCTTCATCAAAACGGCAGCCAACCGGGCTGTCAATGACACGTCGATGAAAAAGCACGGCATGAATGGGCACATAGTTTTCCAGTTTCAGGGTGGCTGGATTATAGGGCTGATTAAATAGTTTAATTAACTCACCGGTCTCTTGATCAATGCATCTGACAGAAGAATAGGCTGCAATGCAATAGGCATACAACGGATTTTCAAGTAATTCCAGCAATTGCCGGATATGCTCGGGTTCCAGCCAATCATCATCATCCAAAAAAGCGATATATTTACCGGCAGCCTTGTCAAGCCCGGCATTGGCAGCTTTTGCCCTGCCAAGGTTTTTAGAAAATTGCAGAGGAATAATATTAATATCAGCCTGATTAAATGGACAAATTATTTCGCTAATATCATCCCCTCCATCATTCACAACAATGATTTCAAGTTTTGGGTAAGTTTGTTCGCAAATAGATTGCAAAGCTTCCTGTAATAACACAGAGCGGTTTTTTGTGCGGACAATAATAGTGATCAGTGGCGAATTTTCGGCCTCATCCATTGAAAAATCGTTGTTTAATTGCATACCGGTGGATTATGTAAGTAGGGATTGAATAAAATGCTGTGCGAAAACTTATTGTTTCAGCAATTTTTCAACATAAATTCTCAAGGAAAACATGCGTTCCGCCATGCCTCTCCAGCTCTTATTTTTTTCAGCCTCGACAAAGGCTTCCGCGAATTTGGCGCATCCTTTTCGGGACAGATAAAGCCCCCGATAGGCAGCCAGACCCATGCTTGCGGCCAGATAATCGCATTGCGCAAGCGGCAGCTTATAAAAGGAAAGCGCCGCGCGCTTAAGTTCCGCCACGCTGCTGATATCGACTACGCAGGTGGCGGGCAGAGGACTCCATATCTCGTAGAAAAAAGCCCGGGCCGCCCCTTGCCATTGACGCCAGCAACAGAATACCGCCTGACTGATAGCTACATGATCGCGGTGATAATCAAGCATGGACGGTAAAAACAGCCAGTCCGGATTAAATTTCTCCAGTATCGCCATGATTTTCTGTTCAAATTCAGGCGTATTACCGAAGCTGCCGTCGGGTTCATCAAGGAATACATAATCCCCTATGCCGAGCGACGCCAAGGCGGCAATCGCCTCCTTTTTGCGGATTGCCGCCGCGCCCTCGGGCAAACCGCCGGCTCCGCCGCCATCGGTCACAAAAACCGCCCTGATTTCACAGCCTTTTTTTCTAAGCAGCGCCAATGTCCCCCCGCACCCTATGGTTTCATCATCCTGATGAGGCGCGAACACCAGCACTTTGCCGTTTTCCAGCGGAATCAATATCTTGGGCAGCGGGCACAACGCCAGTTCAGCTATCCGGCGCTGCCGCCATCTATCGATAAATCTTTTCATAGTTATCCGCGATTTCCGCAATATCCGGCCATGTTTCGGCTCTTAGCCGGCCCTGCCGCGCAACGGATTCTCTCAATTCCCTGTTATCCAGCAGGCGGCGCATGCCGTCAGCCAATGCGTCAAGCTCAGGCGAAACCAGCAGCGCGCCGCCGCCCATTACTTCCGGCACCCCACCTACCGCCGTGCACAATGCGGGCAACCCGGCCGCGATGGCTTCAAGATTGGCGAGTCCGAATGACTCGGAGGCGGATGCGCTCACATATAAATCCGCAGCGCTCAAATACAAACCGATGTCATCGGTAGCGGCGAATAAAACGTCCCGTTCGAGACCAAACCGTTTCCCCAGTGCTGATAAGGATTGGCAGTCCCCTTCTCCCAGAATGACCAGCTGGACAGCCAGTTTTTTCAAATGGGAACAGGCTTCGATCAGCAGGGGAAACTGCTTGACGGGCGCAATACGTCCAATCCCCAACAGGTAAAAAACATCATTCTGCCAGCCCAGCCGTCTTCGGGATTCCTGTCTGCTATAACGGTTTATCTGCGGCCGCGCATGACTAATGTGATGCCAGTTCTCAGGGATACAAGCAATATTAAGGCCAATACCAATTTCAACTATGGCGCTGCGCGTGGGAGCCACGACCCAGGCTGCCGCATTCAAGGTGCGCTCTTCCCAGCGCCGCAGCCATTTCAGCGTTCGCGGGCCCAGCCGGACGCCATCCGCTCGGATAGCGTCGGCATAACAGCCAAAGCCATGCTCAGTCACGCCCCAGCGAATCTTGAGCCTGGGATAAAAACGCAAACAAAGGCTAACCCCCGCTGCAATAATGGGATCATGGCAATGCACATGGGTGTATCCGCGCTTCGCCGCTATCTTGACGGCAAGCCGGCCCATGTTTAAACGCTCCAGCACCACCTGGGCCAGGACCGAACAATCCGCGTCAATAAGCAACTTTGCGAGCGACCCGGACAGCCACTGATGGAGCTTTTGCTGCCACGCCTTGGCGCTAATTCCCAAGTCGTTTTGACAGAGGTAATCCATTACAATGTTTCTTCGGTGAAATTCATCGATTAAAGGCGTAAGGCTGCGTCCCAGGCCATAACGTTTATCTGCCTGGTTTTCCCGCGTCACCATAAGAATTTTTATATCTGAGATTTTAATAGCCGCCATATACTCCACCCTTTCAGCAAAGCACTATCGACGCGGCACAGGAGCAGCAATCAAACAGCGAAGAAAGTTTTTAATCATCTAAAATCCGTATCGCCGCTTAAAAACCATAAGCGCTTGTAGAGTTGTCCGTCCATTTCTTTTAGCGCAGGCGGATCGATATAAATGCCGGTTATCTCAGCTTTGGCGGATGGGGGGGGCAGCATCGAAATAATATGAGGAGTCATCCAGCTAAACACTCGGTGCCGGTTCAATTGCCGGGTAATGTACATAGCCGATTGCAGCATCAGGTTAAAGGCATCAGGCCGTCCCAGAAAATCCATTAACTCCAGACCCAGCGAGATTCCATGATCGCGCAGCACAAATATGCCTGCAGGTTTATTAATCCACCGCCATGAAACAAGATAAAGGTTATAGTTATTTAATGGATGCTCAAGGTAACGCCACCTGAAAAATTCAGCGTCTTTCTGAGGCAGCATAATATCAGGCAATGAGGATTTCATATCTTCCCAGAGCCCATCAATGATAGCCGGAACAATGGATCGCAGCGGCTGTACTTTAAGCCAAAAAGGCAAGCGCCTTGCAGTATCCATAGACCAGGCTGCTTCAAAAAAAGCATCTCCCCGCGCATACAGGCCTAACTTCTCGCCCAGCCGCGCAGCTCTACTAGTAGGGAAGCCGAAGGCAAACCGGTAAGGCTTATCAGGGCCTATTTGCGACTGCAGAAAGATTTCGGCCGTATGTGCGAACGGCCCGCGCCGGGTCAGACTGCCGCAGGCTTCAGGAACAGCCATTACATCGCTAATTTGAACGGCAGCCAGTTTTTCATCTTGCAGCCAGAATGTACGGGGGATACCGCCGTAATAAGCAATCACTTTACCCGCGCAGTGCGCTAAAACGCCTTGCTTAGCCAATCCGGCATATTTCCATGCCCATAGGCTCGGCTGCATGGGCGCGCCGAAAGCTGAGCTGAATAACGACAATAACGCATCCTGATCCTGTTCCGACACCCAGCGGCATCGCCATCTTTTATTTTCGTCCGACGGCTGAACTGCCTTCAACGCGGACTCCATAGCAATTGGCTCTCCGCAAGCGCGCGTCATAGCCGTTCCCAGGTATGCGGCATCATAAAATAGCCCTGCAAGTGTCCTTCTTGCCGCACCTGAAGATTAGCAACGGCATTGACTGAATCATAAATATGGAGTCCGCGTTCGCAGAGCAGATGCACGCTAAGTAGATATTCACCCTTGAGCAAGGGCAGCCGGTCAAAAACAAGGCGCACCTGAGCTGATCCATGCGGAGTTCGTTGCAAAACCAGTTGATCTTCCCATGTAGCCGCGCTGGTTAATGTGCGTCCATCCTTAGCATGCAAGGTGAAAGCCACACACGGACAGGGTAAGTCAGGATCGGAAGCAAAGCTTATATACAATATAAGGCATGAGCGGCCGCTTATGGCGATAACCCCTTTGCAGGCATGGCCGTCTACCTCTGCCTTAACAGATTCAATATGCGCATACCCGTGAGGCGGCAAGCTTATTGGCGTTACTTCATGTTTGCCAAGGGCCTTAGCCGGAGGCTGCCCACTCTTATCCAGAAATTCCTGATAAGCTGCTACAATAGCCGCTGAGTCACCCTCCGCCATAATTCTGCCCTTATTAAGCCAGATGGCACGTGCACATAAAGACTCTACCTGAAACAAGGAATGTGAACAAAATAAAATGGTTTTACCGTTATCACGCATCTGCATAATTCGGTTAAATGATTGACGAGAAAAAGCGCCGTCTCCAACTGACAGCGCCTCGTCAATAACAAGAATATCCGGATCTACGCTGGTTGCGACTGCAAAAGCGAGGCGGACATACATGCCGCTGGAATAGGTTTTCACCGGCTGGTCAATAAATTCCCGGATGCCGGAGAATTCGGCAATTTCATCGAACCGCCCTTTGATCTCTTGTTGCGGCAAGCCCATGATGGCGGCGCTCAGGAATACGTTCTCGCGGCCGGTAAATTCAGGATTGAAACCGGCGCCCAGCTCCAGCAAGGCCGCCACTCTTCCTCTGACCGCAACTTCCCCTGTAGTCGGCGTTAAGGTGCCGCATATCAATTGCAGCAAAGTAGACTTGCCTGAACCATTGCAGCCGATAATTCCCACAACTTCTCCCGGCATTACCTCAAAGCTAAGCTCGTGCAATGCCGAAAATTCGCGGTAATATTGGCGCCTTCCCAGACACAGCAACTGTTTCAGGCGGTCATGCGGCTTGGCATAGAGCTGGTAATGTTTACTCAAATTCTTGACGGCAATAGCCGGCTCAAGAGACATTGACGGAAACTCTGATAGGTTTATCAAATTAAAATAAACCTTAATAATCCCAAAACAAATCGATGAGGCCTTCTTATTGAAAATTCTTGCTGACCTACGGGTGGGTATTCGTTCATTATTGAAAATTTATGTTTTTTAGTCATAACTATAATTTGAGCACATTTCATACCAATAAATACTTCTATTTGGCCTTAGCTAGGAAGGAAAGTAAAATAGGGTATTAATTTTTTTACAGGAGATATGTTAATAGCTTGGAGAAAGTGTATGTAAATAGCACACTGTTATTAAGGTGAGAGAATGTTTCGGGATAAACCCCAGGGAAATTTTATCTGCCCGGAATCAATAACGCTTTCTCGACTGGTCCTCACGGCACAGTTGCAATATAACGCGGTCTGCCTATACTTCAAAAACAGATCAAGACATTCCGTTATATGACCATAGAAAAACGCAGCTATCCTCGATACAAACCGCAAGGTTTAAAAGCCTCTGTTAACCTGGAACAGCCCTTTAACGATTTGCTTCGCATCCAGGGAGAGGTGATTGACATCAGTTTTACCGGCATAAAAATAAAACTCGAGTCGCCTATTTCCGCAGATTTAGAGGGCAAAATCAAAATAAATTTACGTCTGCCTGAGTGCGGCATAGGCATCACAATTAGCGGGATTATCAAACATCAGCATAATCCCGGCGAATATGGAGTGCATTATATAAAAACTCCCTCCCTGGATGCACTGGATGATTTTATTCTGGAATGTGTAAAAAATTCCAGACCAAAATCAGCAGGCCATTTTTCAGATCAATGGACTAATAGCCCTATATTTTGATATAGTTAGACTTGATTCACACTTAAGTGTGCGTGTTTGTGTCTCTTTTTATCTCATCACTCTGGAGAAAACTCTATGCCAATTAAAGTTGCAATTAATGGTTATGGCCGCATTGGGCGTAATATTGTACGTGCATTGTATGAAGCAGGCCGCACTAGTGAAATTCAAATTGTTGCAATCAATGATCTGGGCAACCCTGATACCAATGCTCATTTGACCCAATATGACTCAGTACATGGGAAATTTCCTTATCTGGTCAATGTTGATGGCGATTATATCGTTATTAATGGGGATAAAATCAAAGTGTTTTCTGAAAGAGATCCATCCAAACTACCTTGGGGCGATTTGGGCATTGACGTTGTTCACGAATGTACCGGCCTGTTTACCAGCAAGGCAAAAGCCTCTGCCCACCTGTCCGCAGGCGCAAAAAAAGTCATCATTTCCGCACCTGGCGGCAACGATGTAGATGGAACCATCGTCTACGGCGTCAACCATACTACGTTGAAAGCGTCAGATACGGTTATTTCCAATGCATCGTGCACAACCAACTGTCTGGCACCGCTGGTAAAACCTTTGCATGATGCGATTGGCCTGAAAAGCGGTTTAATGACCACCATTCATTCTTATACCAACGATCAGGTTCTGACCGACGTCTACCACAGCGATTTGCGCCGCGCCCGCTCCGCTACGCAATCCATGATTCCCACCAAAACCGGCGCTGCAGCCGCAGTAGGCCTGGTATTGCCTGAATTGGCCGGCAAGCTGGATGGTTTCGCCATGCGCGTACCTACTATTAATGTCTCGGTTGTCGATTTAACCTTTCAGGCATCCAGAGCTACCAGCAAGAAAGAAATTGACGAAGTCCTGACAACAGCATCCAAAGGCTCATTAAAGGGCATTCTGGAAATCAATGATAAACCTCTCGTTTCGGTTGATTTTAATCATAACCCGGCATCGTCTATTTATGAGTCTTCATTGACTAAGGTATTGGATGGCAGTTTCGTCAAAGTCCTGTCCTGGTATGACAACGAATGGGGCTTCTCAAACCGCATGCTGGATACAACAATTGCTTTAGTAAACGCAAAATAACGGATTTAAACTTATCATGTTAAGAAGAACCAAAATTTTAGCCACCCTGGGTCCCGCCACGGATAAACCCGGGGTGCTCGAAGGCTTGTTTAAGGCCGGTATTGACGTGGTTCGCATGAACTTTTCTCATGGTTCTGCTCAAGAACATATCAACAGAACCAATCTTGTACGCGAACTCAGCGTCAAAACCGGACGGCGCGTCGGAATTCTTGCTGACCTGCAGGGCCCGAAAATACGCATAGCGAGATTCAGGGATACCAAAGTATTTTTACAGGAAGGGCAGGATTTTGCCCTCGATATTAACCTTGACGCAACCGCGGGCGACAATACGCAAGTTGGCATTACTTACGAACCTTTGGCCAATGAAGTCAAACCAGGCAACAGACTGCTACTCGATGACGGCCGCATTGTTCTTGATGTGGTAAGTGTAAAAAACATGCGCGTTAATTGTACGGTTATTGTTGGCGGCGAGCTATCCAATAATAAGGGAATCAACCTGATGGGCGGCGGCCTTTCTGCAGCGGCTTTGACTGATAAAGATAAACAAGACATTAAAACTATCGCAATCATGGATTGCGATTTTGTCGCCATCTCCTTTCCCCGTTGTGCTGAAGATTTACATGAAGCACGCCGCCTGCTTCTGGCTGAAGGTTGTCATGCAGGCATTGTTTCGAAAGTCGAGCGCGCAGAAGCGATAGTGCCGGAGGTTATGGACGAAATCATCCTGGCCTCTGACGCGGTCATGGTAGCGCGAGGGGATCTCGGTGTTGAAATCGGCGATGCCAATTTGCCTGCCGTACAGAAAACACTGATTAATCGCACCCGCTCACTGAATCGCGTCGCCATTACCGCTACCCAGATGATGGAATCCATGATTGAAAACCCGATTCCCACCCGCGCGGAAGTGTTCGATGTTGCCAATGCCGTTTATGACGGCACTGACGCCGTCATGCTGTCAGCGGAAACAGCTTCTGGAAAATACCCGATAAAAGCTGTTGAAGCCATGCACCGCATCTGCATTGAAGTGGAAAAGCAACCCAAAGTCCGCGAGTCCGGTCACCGTATGGATATTCAATTTGAGCGCGATGATGAAGCCATTGCAATGTCTGCGATGTATATGGCCAACCATACCAAAATTAAAGCTATTGTGGCGCTGACAGAGTCAGGAGCCACGCCCTTATGGATGTCAAGAATCAGTTCCGGCATCCCGATTTTTGCCTTTAGCAGTGAAGAAAAAACTTTGGGTAAAGTGACTTTATACCGCGGTGTTTTCCCGGTTTACTTCACTCATGAAGCCCAGGATCACGCTGAAGTAAACCGGGAGATCGTGCAAGAGCTCAGGAAATGGAATATGGCCAAGGAAGGCGACAAATTTATCTTCACCAAAGGTGATTTAACCGGCGTAAAAGGCGGCACCAACGCTTTGAAAGTCATTACCGTCGGCCAGGGTTTAACACCTTAAGTTTCAACTCGGCATTCAGGCTTAGGCCTGAATGCCGGTAAAGCTGAAAATTTTCTAGGGCAATCTTACAAACCGAAGCTTTTCCTTACGAACAAAGTTCTCAAACGCGGTTCCTACGGCTGACAAGCGCTTGCCTTCCCTGCGCACCATATACCATGTTCTCACCACGGGAAAAAACTGTGCGTCCAGTATTATTAAGCGGCCCGTTTTAACTTCGCTATCGATCGTATGGTGAGAAACGATTCCCAATCCCAGTCCTTCTTCTACACCCAGCTTGATAGCGCCGTTATTGTTCAACTCCATATTGGTCGAAATTCGGATTCCATTTTTAGCAAAAAAACGCTCGGCTGAAGTCCGGGTTCCGGAACCTTGCTCGCGCATTAAAAATACTTCATTTTTTAATTCATCCAGTGGAATATTTTTTTGGTCTTTTAAATGATGGCAGGGGGATGCGATGACCACCAACGGATTCTCCATCAGCGGCTCTGCTATCAGATCCAGGCCTTCCGGCGGCCTGCCCATTAACACGATATCCGTTTCATTATTTTCCAGCAGCTGAATCAATCCCTTATGGTTGGTTACTTTCAGGTTAATATTGACTTTTGGATATTCCTTACAAAAACCGGCCAGCAAACGGATGGCGAAATATTGAACCGTACTGGCCACAGAAACCAGCAAACGTCCGCCCTGAGGCCACTTGATTTCATCAAAAATAACTTCAGCTTCATACAGTCTGGAAGTAATCTCCCGGCTCAGGCGGTACATTTCTTCACCGGCCTCGGTTAAATATATTTTACGCCCCAGCCTTTCAAACAAAGGCAGACCGGCAATTTCTTCAAACTGCTTGATTTGCATCGATACTGCAGGCTGCGTCAAAAACAGCTCGGCTGCAGCCCGGGTAAAACTCAAATGCCGCGCCACCATTTCGAAAATTTGTAACTGCCTGATTGTTACATTCACAAAAACTCCTGACAAACCTTAAAACAGGCAGATTCCTGGCCTGAAAATCTTTTAAAAATCAACCATCTTTATTTATAACGTCTTCAGTTGGGCATAAGCCAGCATCAGCCACTTGACGCCTGCCTGTTTAAAGTTAATTTGTACGCGTTCATGCGCGCCCTCACCTTCCATTTGCAGCACGACGCCTTCACCAAACTTGGAGTGACCAACTCTTTGCCCCAGTTTATAGGTGCTTGTCACCTGTAAAGATGAAGTTTTTGTTTTTACTGCGGTGATTGGATGACTGACAGTGGCGCGCATCCTGACTTCCTGAATATATTGCCCGGGAATCTCGCGCAGAAACCGTGACGGTCTGGGATAACTTTCCCGTCCATATAAACGCCTGGATTCTGCATAGGTCAGATGCAATTGCAGCATGGCTCGGGTCATGCCGACATAACAAAGCCTGCGTTCCTCCTCCAGGCGTCCGGCATCGTCAACGGACTGTTGAGACGGGAATAAACCTTCTTCCATACCCACCAGAAAAACCAGCTTGAACTCCAGACCTTTAGCCGAATGCAAAGTCATCAGTTGTACGCAATCATCAATATCATCGCCTTGCATCTCTCCGGCTTCCAGCGCCGCATGGGCCAGGAACATATCCAGTTCGCTGAGATTTTCCTCACTTTCCTGATCCTGGGTAAAATCAAAAAGCCGCGCGGCATTGACCAGCTCTTCCAGGTTCTCTATTTTTTCTTCGCCCTTTTCCATCTTTTCCTTTTTATAAAGCTCAACCAGGCCGCTTTTTTCTACAACCAGTTTTACCTTTTCATACAGTTCCATGTCTTCGGATTGTTCGGTCAGCCGTTTGATCAGATTTAAAAAACCTGTCAAGGCATTACTGGCGCGCCCTGGCAGATCGCCCTGATTAATCAGCACAATAGCGGCTGCCCATAAGGAAATACTCTGTTCGCGGGCTATCTTCCTGATATCTTCTAGCGTTTTAGCGCCTATGCCCCTTGTCGGCGTGTTGATCACGCGCTCAAACGAGGCGTCGTCATTCCGATTGGACATTAACCGCAGATAGGCCAGGGCATTTTTAATTTCCGCCCGTTCGAAAAATCGCAAACCGCCATAAACCCGGTAAGGCGTGCCCGTCGCCATCAGTTTTTCTTCAAACTGCCGGGACTGGGCGTTGGAGCGGTATAAAATAGCGGCGTCACTGCGCGCACCGCCTTCATTCACCCAGGCTCTGATGCGCTCGACGACAAAATAGGCTTCGTCCTGCTCATTAAACGCCGCATACAAGGAAATCAGGTCGCCATCGCCGGAATCTGTCCATAATTCCTTGCCCATGCGGCCATCATTCATGCTGATGACCTGATTGGCCGCTTTGAGAATATTGCCGGTCGAACGGTAATTCTGCTCCAGCTTTATAATCTGATGATTCGGATAATGTCTTTGAAAGCTGTAGATATTTTCGATTTTCGCGCCGCGCCAGCCATAAATCGATTGATCATCATCGCCCACCACAAACAAATTATCCTTGCCGTCAGTCAAAAGGCGCAACCAGGCGTATTGAATAGTATTGGTATCCTGAAACTCATCAACATGCACCTGCCTGAAACGCTGCCGGTAAAACTCCAGCACGTCGGGATTTTCCCGGAACAATTCATGGGCGCGCAACAGTAATTCGGCAAAATCCACTAAACCTGAGCGATCACAGAACGCCTCATAGGCCCGATAAATGGCGAGCATCTGCCGCTGATACATATCGTCTGTAGCAGCCATGTACCTGGCTCTAATGCCCTCATCTTTCTGCGCGTTAATATACCATTGCAGCTGCCGTGGGGGCCATTTCGCATCATCAAGATTAAGCGTGGTTAAAAGTCTCTTGATAACCCTTAACTGATCGCCTGAATCCATTACCTGAAAAGTTTCCGGCAGTTTGACCTGTTTCGCATGCCGTCTTAACAGGCGGTGCGCTAAGCCGTGAAAAGTCCCTATCCACAATGTATGAGCAGGAATGCCCAGCAAATCTTCAATTCTGCCGCGCATTTCCTTCGCTGCTTTATTGGTAAATGTTACCGCCAGAATACTGTGGGCCGACACACCTTCCACTTGAATCTGCCAGGCAATACGATGCACTAGCACCCGGGTCTTGCCACTGCCGGCGCCGGCCAAAACCAGCATAGCCTGAGAAGGCGCCGTAACAGCCAGGCGCTGGGAATCGTTTAAAGGATCTATAATTTTAGTAATGTCCATGTTATCTATTGCACATTTTTTGGAGCTGTGTATATTGCCTAGGCTCTGTAACAGCAATCTGAACCATTGCTTTGCTTAAGATAATAATAACTAAACACAGAAGGTTTTCGAGATGAATTTTGACTATAAGCGTATGATTAAATTTGAACACAATCTTGGCGGCAAAGAAAAAAAATATCGTCTTTATGGGGGTGCGGCACTCCTTGTTATTTCGATTTTCACTGCCAAAATTGCTTTATTGGTCATTGGCCTGTACCTTACGGCCACAGGTTATTGGGGTTGGTGCCCGGTATATTCAGCTTTAAACAAAAATACCTCTGATGCCGGCAGTAATATTGGCCACCCTTAATTAGGAATATCTCATAATACAAGGCTAAAAACAGGTTCCCTTAGCCTTGTATTCAAGACTACTCTTCTTTACGAAATTCACCTTCCAGCACATCTTTTTCAGGTGATTTGGCCTGATTAAAATGACCTCCTGCCTGAATAAGATGATTTTCAATTACATAGCCGGCTATTTTTCGTCGCACCTGAGGTATTAAACAGGCAAAACCTAACATATCAGTAATAAAACCGGGCGTTAACAATAATGCTCCGCCCACCAGAATAATCGAGCCTTCAATTATTTCGTAAGCAGGTACAATGCCTTGCGCTATGCTCGCCTGAAATCGCTGTAAAGTCGCAAATCCTTGTATTTTCAATAACCAGGCGCCCAGAACAGCAGTAAAAACCACGAGAAAAACAGTCGGCAAGGCGCCAATTATTCCACCTACCTGTAACAGTAAATAAATTTCCGCAAACGGAATAATCAGCACGAACAGAAATATGATCTGGAAAATTTTCATCTGGAAACACTCAAACGTAACCATTTATCGGTAAAATAGTAAGGGCATAAGCTTTAATTTCCGGGATAATATACACCCTTGAGTTTTAGCGGAGTGCAAAAATGCTGTCTTTCCACCAAATAATCTTCTGTACTTGTCCTGATAAAGAGTCTGCAGAAAAAATTGGCCGCCTGCTTGTCGTTGATAAATTGGCCGCCTGCGTAAATATTTTGCCGGGCATTACCTCCATTTATACCTGGAAAGGACAGATTGAATCAACCCAGGAGCACCTGCTGCTGATTAAGTTCAATAAAGATAATTATCAGGCTGTTGAAGCCAGCATACGCAGCCATCACCCTTACGAACTTCCGGAAATAATCGCGGTCCCTATTGAACGCGGTTTACCCGAGTATTTGCACTGGATTGATTCATGCCATTCTTCAAAATAACTTTTTTCTGCTTGCTGGCGTTTTTTATTAGCCTTCCGGCTTTTGCGCTGGCTAGCGACAATCTTTTGCCTCCTCAACAGGCTTTTAAAATTTCTGCAAAAGCACTGGCCGCCGACCAGATTGAAGTTTCCTGGGATATTGCCGAAGGTTATATGCTTTATCTCAATAACATGCGTTTTGAATCCAAAACCGATCTGGTTAAATTAGCTGAGCCTGTTTTTCCCGAAGGCGAAATCAGCCATAATGAAATTCTGGGAGACGTAGTTCATTACCGAAAGCATCTGCAAGTGCCTATAAAGCTTTTAGCCGCCAACGAGGCAGCTTCCATGCAACTCCGGGTGCAATATCAGGGCTGCGCCGATAGAGGCGTTTGCTATACTCCGCAAAAAGCAACGTTGGATATTACTCTGCCGGCTGCGGCATCAACTGTCAAAGCCGAACCGGTTAACCCACTGGTAAAAGGAATTTCGGCACTAAAGCTGAATCTCTTTGAAGACGAATTATTACCGCCTGACCAGGCGTTTCAGTTTCTGCCATCATTAAAAGATGCCAATACGTTGCATGTCAACTGGCAAATTGCTGAGGGCTATTATCTTTACCGGGAAAAAATCCGCATTGAATTAGTAAATGCGGCCGGCGTCCGGCTGGGCACCTACTCCATACCGCGCGGCGTTCCCAAACATGATGAAGCTTTTGGCCAGGTTGAAACTTTTCATAATGAACTCAGCTTTGACCTGCCCGTTATACGCTCGACCACCTCAGCGCAAACCATTACTCTGCAGGCGAAATATCAAGGCTGCGCCGACCGTGGTGTTTGCTATCCGCCCATGAGCAAGAAATTCGACCTGGTGCTTCCTGTAGTACAACAAGAGCTGACTGCACTTGCTGCCCCGCAACCCGCCCCGGCGCTTTCCGAGCAGGATCAGATTGTTCAATCCCTGCAACAGGGTAGCGCGTTGATGACATTACTCAGCTTTTTCGGCTTTGGCCTGCTGCTGGCATTTACACCCTGCATTTTTCCGATGATTCCGATTTTATCGGGCATTATAGTAGGGCACGGCAATCGTATCGGAACGGCCAGAGCTTTTTTTCTGTCCCTCAGCTATGTTATTGCTTCTGCTGCTACTTACACAGTATTTGGCATTCTGGCGGCGCTATTTGGCAATAACCTGCAGAGCACTTTTCAGCAGCCATGGATTATTGCTCTGTTCAGCGCTATTTTTGTCCTGCTGTCCTTCTCGATGTTCGGCTTTTATCATCTGGAGCTGCCCAAATCCCTGCAGGCCAAGCTGCATAACTCCAGCGAAAGGCACCGCGACGGCTCGCTCTGGGGTGCGGCTATAATGGGCTCATTATCTTCACTGATTGTCGGCCCTTGCGTCGCGGCTCCCTTGGCTGGTGCGCTGATCTATATTGGCCAGAGCGGGGATGCTGTTCTGGGCGGCAGCGCCTTGTTCATGATGGGGCTGGGCATGGGCGTCCCTCTATTACTATTAGGCGCCTCTGCCGGAAAACTTTTACCCAAAGCCGGCGATTGGCTTAATGCCACCAAAGCCGTGTTCGGCGTTATCATGCTGGCGGTAGCGGTCTGGATGCTAAGCCGTATTTTGCCGCCGGACATTATCATGATGCTTTGGGCCATGCTGCTTATCTTTCCAGCCATTTATCTCAGCGCCATCGATCCATTGCGCGAAAACAGCTCCGGCTGGCGCAAGTTGTGGAAAGGCGTCGGCGTAATGATGTTAGGCTACGGCTTGTTGTTATTGATCGGCTTCAGCATGGGCAACAGCAATCCCCTCAAGCCTCTGCAAGGATTGACCTTGACCAATACACAAGCTGCTGCAGAACAGGGAATTAGCTTTGAAAAAATCACCTCCCTAGCTGAACTGGAAGCCAGGATTCAACAGGCAACGGCTAATCATCAGCGTGTCATGCTGGATTTTTATGCCGACTGGTGCATCTCCTGTAAAGAAATGGAAAACTATACTTTCACAAATCCTGAAGTCAAACAAGCCCTGCAAGATTTTGTATTGTTACAGGCCGATGTTACTGAAAATTCAGAGAATGATAAAGCCCTGTTGGCAAAATTCGGCCTAATCGGTCCGCCCGGGGTGTTGTTTTTTGGTGCTGATAATCAGGAACACAGGTCGTTAAGAGTCATAGGCTATCAGGATGCCGGCGCCTTCATTAAAACAGTGCAACAGGCCAGATTATGAAACGCGCCGCGCTGATTGGCCTTGTCGCCGCTATCGCATTAGGCGCAGGTATTAGCGCCGCGCGCTTTTTAGCCCATCTAGAAAAAACCCGCCAATCACCTTTACCTGAATTCAGTCTGGCGGATTTATCCGGCGTTCAACACAGCATTTATGAATGGCAGGGGAAAATTCTGATAATAAATTTCTGGGCCACCTGGTGTCCGCCCTGCCGCAAGGAAATTCCGGAATTTATCGCCTTACAGGAACAATACGCCACTAAGGGAGTGCAGTTTATCGGAGTTGCGATTGATGAACAGGAAGCAGTGAGCCGCTATCTCAGCTCAACTAAAATTAATTATCCGGTTTTAATGGGCGAAGATAAAGGCATAGCGCTTGCCCATCAACTGGGCAATATTATTGACGCGGTACCTTTTACCCTCGTGGTTGACCAACAAAGACAAATAATTCACCGGCAGCCGGGTGAATTTTCAAGGGATGAAATATTAAAAATTATTCTCCCATTGATGAGATAATTTTTTCAGCCGGTATCAGCTGAGTTTAAAATAAAATCGTTTAAAAATTGCTAAAATGTCCGGAATGGCTGCCAAATGCAGAGGTAATGCTGTTATCTTCCGCTAAAATCATAATATCTGGACAAAATCAGACAAATTAGGCAAAATTATTGATTAATTTTTTCCTAATTTTACTGCAACTATATTAATGGCAAATATTACAGTACTAAATGGTCCCAACCTAAACTTACTGGGGCTACGCGAACCCGGCCATTACGGAAACAAGACGCTGGCTGATATACAGAATGCTCTTGAAAAGACAGCCGCGGAACTAAAGCATCAGCTTAGCTTTAAACAAAGCAATGCGGAACATGAAATTGTAGAGATGATTCATCAGGCTTACGAAAATCATGTAGATTTCATTATTATTAATCCCGCCGCTTTTACCCATACCAGCATCTCGATTCGAGATGCATTGCTGGCTACACAAATTCCATTTATAGAGGTTCATTTATCAAATATCCACGCCCGTGAGCCTTTTAGAAACCATTCCTATTTCTCGGATATTGCCCGGGGCCTTATCTGCGGACTGGGCGCAACAGGATACGAATTGGCCCTACAGGCCGCTCATCAGATATTAGCCGAGAGACAATAAACTATGGATATCCGAAAAATAAAAAAACTTATTGAAATTATCGAGGAATCCGGCATTGCCGAACTGGAAATCAAGGAAGGCGAAGAAGCGATACATATTATCCGGTATTCTGCCGCTCCTGCGCCTGCCGTTTATGCTCCAGCAGCAGTTACAGGGAACCAGGCCCCAGCAGTAGTGCCTGAGGAAGAAAAAATTATCGGCCATATTGTAAAATCACCCATGGTAGGTACCTTTTACCGTTCCGCTTCGCCAGGCGCAAAAGTATTCACCGATATAGGACAATCCGTTCAAGTCGGCGACACCTTATGTATCATTGAAGCAATGAAAATTCTTAATCAAATCGAGGCCGATAAAAGCGGCACTATCACTGCAATTCTGGTTGAAAACGCCGAGCCCGTTGAATACGGTCAATCCTTATTCATCATTGAATAACACGCAAACGGAAGTCTATATGTTCGATAAAATAGTTATCGCCAACCGCGGTGAAATCGCCTTGCGTATTCTGCGCGCCTGCAGGGAATTAGGCGTTAAGGTTGTTGCGGTTCATTCAGAAGCCGATAGAGAATTAAAACATGTGCGCCTGGCTGATGAATCCGTCTGCATTGGTCCTGCCGCTTCAGCCGACAGCTACTTGAATATTCCGGCCATTATCAGCGCCGCTGAAGTAACGGATGCAGAAGCTATTCATCCCGGCTATGGCTTTTTATCTGAAAATGCCGATTTTGCGGAAAAAGTAAACCAGAGCGGCTTTGTTTTTATTGGTCCGAATGCAGAAACCATACGCATGATGGGTGATAAAATTTCTGCTAAAAACGCCATGCTGGCGGCAGGAATACCGTGCGTTCCCGGAAATAACGATCCGTTAACGGATGATTCCAGAAAGAATTTGAAGCTGGCTCAGGAAATGGGCTACCCGGTTATTATCAAGGCCGCAGGCGGCGGCGGCGGCAGAGGCATGCGCACTGTGCATACAGAAGCAGCGCTATTAAATGCCATAGCAATGACTAAAGCTGAAGCAGGCGGGGCTTTCGGCAATGATACCGTTTACATGGAAAAATTTCTGGAAGACCCTCGTCACATTGAGTTTCAGGTGATGGCTGATGCGCATGGACATGCCATTCATTTAGGCGAACGCGACTGCTCCATGCAGCGCCGTCATCAAAAAGTGGTTGAAGAAGCGCCAGCTCCGGGGATTACTGAAGAGCAGCGCAAAAAAATAGGCGAGCGTTGCGCCAAAGCCTGTATCGATATAGGCTATCTGGGTGCAGGCACTTTTGAATTCCTGTATGAAAAAGGCGAGTTTTATTTTATAGAAATGAATACCCGCATTCAGGTTGAGCATCCTGTTACCGAAATGGTTACCGGCTTCGACATTGTCAAGGAGCAACTGCGTATCGCCGCCGGCAAGCCGCTATCGGTGACGCAGGATCAGATCAAGATTCAGGGCCACGCCATAGAATGCCGGCTTAATGCGGAAGATCCTCGAACATTCATGCCCTGCCCTGGAACAATTGACCAGTTTCATATGCCGGGCGGTCCCGGTATCCGCTGTGAGACTCACATCTACAACGGCTATAGAGTGCCGTCGTATTACGATTCCATGATTGGCAAGCTGATTGCTCACGGAGAAGATCGTAAAAGCGCCATTGCCCGCATGAATACGGCATTGAGTGAAATCATCATAGACGGTATTAAAACCAATATCCTGCTCCAGCACGATATTATCAATGATGGCGCTTTCGTAGCAGGCGGGCAAAATATTCATTATCTGGAGAAAAAGCTGGGTCTTTTTTAATCAATGTAGCGGGCGAATTCATTCGCACGGCAGCCTTTCACCTTGTATTTTCTTTTACCTCCACTTTACGCACCGCTTTTTTATGGCCTGGCATCAGATCTCGCTTATCACCGACGAAAACACCGCCCCCGGACTTGCTGATTATTTCAGCGAGCTTGGGGCGGTTTCCGTCACCTATATGGATGCTGAAGATCAACCTGTGTATGAACCTGCTATCGGTGCAACCAAAATATGGCGCAATACCCAAGTTATTGCGCTTTACGAAGTGAACGCAGAACCGGCCCTCATCAAAACCCTGGTATATATGCAGTTTGATAATAACCTCCTGCACGACTGGCGCCAGGAAGAATTGGCCGATCAGGAATGGGAGCGCGCCTGGATGGACTATTACCAGCCCATGAAATTTGCCGATAAGCTCTGGGTCTGCCCAACAGACCAGCAGCGCTCGGAGCCCGGTACGATTTGTCTGACGCTGGATCCGGGTCTTGCATTTGGCACAGGCACGCATCCAACGACGGCCTTATGCCTGCAATGGCTGGCCAGTCACGAGTTAACCGGTAAAACCGTCATTGATTACGGCTGCGGCTCCGGCATTCTGGCAGTCGCCGCCATATTGTTGGGCGCTAAAAAAGTTCACGCAGTTGATATCGATCCGCAGGCCTTAACCGCCACTACTGATAACGCTCTAAAAAATCATGTCCAGGATAAAATTCAGTGTTTTTTGCCCGACCATTTTTCACCTTTTCAGGCCGACGTTGTTTTAGCGAATATTCTCGCTAAACCTTTAATTGACTTGTCCAGGCAGATTTCAAATTTACTGGTTTCAGGAGGCCGGCTGGTCTTGTCAGGCATATTGTTTGACCAGGCCGAAGCAGTCATGAACGCCTATAAGCAAAACATAGCCTTTGAACCGCCGGTGCAACAGGAAGAATGGATTAGACTCGAAGGCATCAAGTATTAAAAAGCCATGTTTACCCATTGCCCTGATTGCAAAAAAACCTGCTCGTTGACCGTGGCGCCACTGCGCTTTAACAGAGGCATAATGCACTACCGGAATTGCTCAGCCCTGTCTGACGCCTTGGAATTTATCAGCGATACTGCAGCCGGTCCAGCAACAATTAGCTCGACAAAATTCCTGCTTTGGACTCAAAAGAAAGCATCCGGCGGAGTATATGGGAAGGCCGGACTGGCTAGTGGTTTGGTGCAGTTTATTGCGCAGATAATACATTTTGAAGGTTTCTCTTTCAGCCAGAATCCTGCTTTCCGTCGCTGGCTGGTAAAAATATGCAAACCAATAAACGGCGATTTGCCGGCTTACAAAAACCCGGCTGAATTTGCCGTATTACAGGGCTCATTTATCCCTTTACCCGGGCCGGCAATCGCATTCAGGGCCGTTATCAACAATCAGGCGGCTTTTTCGCAAACTTATCCGGATCTCAGACTGACGCTATTCAGCTATACCGGCCAGCCTTTTGCCCATAGAATTTTCCGGCCACTGGACTATCTGCCGAAAGCTTCCGCTTCAAAATCCTTTACCCCAGATGAAACAGCAGAAATCAACCTGAACATCTCAGCGCCGAAAACCAAAGTCGGCGGTTATACTTTTGAACTTATCTGAGAAAATGCCTCATCCTGAAGTTTATCTGAAAAAAAACGAAGACAAGCGCCTGCGCAAGGGACATCTATGGATTTTCAGTAATGAAGTTGATAGCCAACGCTCGCCGCTTGAGCTGTTTTCGGCAGGCGAGCTGGTTCATGTAAAAAGCGCAGACGGCGCCGTCGTCGGCACCGCTTACATTAATCCGCAGACTTTAATTTGCGCCCGGCTGCTATCCAGAAAAGCCAATTTGAAATGCGGCGTCAAGTTCTTTAAAGAACGCCTGATTACCGCGCTGGCGCTACGTGAAAAACTTTTCGACAAACCTTATTACCGCCTGGTTTTTGGCGAAAGCGACGGCTTGCCCGGCTTGGTTATCGACCGCTTTGGTCCGGTATTATCCGTGCAAATAACAACCGCAGGAATTGAAAGACGCAAAGAAGCATTGATTTCAGCGCTGATTGAATTAATTGATCCCAAAGCCATTATTCTGAAAAATGATAACAGTCAACGGCAACTGGAAGGCTTGAGCCTTGAATCCGAAACAGCTTATGGACAGATTCCCGAGCCATTGATTATTGAAGAAAACAGGTCGAAATTCAAAATCGACATTGTCAACGGGCAAAAAACCGGCTGGTTTTATGATCATCGCAATAGCCGCGCTTGTGTGGCCGCTATGGCAAAAAATCAGCAGGTGCTCGATTTATTCTCCTACACCGGCGCCTGGGGAATTCCCGCCGCATTAACAGGCGCGGCCGAAGTCATTTGCGTTGACGCCTCGGAAAGTGCTCTGGCGCTCGCTCTGGAAAATGCGCGCCTGAACAGGCTTCAGGATAAAATGCATTTTGTTCGCAGCGATGTTTTTGAATTTCTCAAACAGGCGCGTCAGGAAAACCGGCTTTATGATATTATTATTCTGGATCCTCCGGCATTAATCAAACGCAAGAAAGATTTTAAACAGGGTTATGAAGCCTATTGTCGTCTGAATCAACTGGCGTTGCAGGTTTTGGCTAAAAATGGCATATTAGTCTCTGCCTCTTGTTCACATCATCTTGGCCGTGAAAATCTGCACGAAATTTTACGTTCTTCGGCCCGGCACATAGACCGGCATCTGATATTTTTTTCCTATGGGGGACAAGGGCCTGATCATCCGATTGATCCGGCAGTACCTGAAACGGAATACCTGAAAACCTTTTTTTGTTCGGTATCACCAAGTTTATAAAGTCATTGGGCATCTTTATGGCCATTATAGAATGTAAAGAATTTTATGCACCTTGTGCTCTTTGCGGACAACCTGTGGAAATCAAAGGCTTCACCCTGACCACTCCGGAAACCCGGCAGCATTTTTGCTGCGCCGGTTGCCTAAGCATTTATCAGCTGCTTAATAAACACTACATAACCCCCCATAATCCACCAACTACTACAAAATGAGGATATAAAAATAATGAAAGCTTGCGATTCTTGTGCCGGCCGCGTTGAAATCGGCAAAAACCATAGACAAATCCCCGTCTGGCAAAGAGGTGTAGGGATGATTCTGATTTACCTGCCTCTGGCAACCTTTCCGTTTGTATTTATAAGCGCCTATCTTACCTATTATCATTTACGACTGGTTGGCGGTAAAAACATTAAAACCTTATCCGATTTTATACCTGACCGGGCCAGTCATCGTTATAATCTGAAAAGCCAGATCACCATGGAAGGCTCATTTAAAGCCAGCATGGCCCAATCAAAACTGTTCTGGATATTAAACTGCACCTGGTACTGTCCGGTCAGTGTCGCGCTTTTTGAATGGCATGCTTATATGGTCAAAATCGTGGAAAACTGGTGGTGTCCGTTCACCCATGAAAAAAAGGAAAGTTATCGTAATGCCATGATTGACAAGTCCTTCTGGCATTTGTACCCGGAAGATCTTAGCAAGCTGGAAAAACAAGATCGGGATAATCCAATCTGGAATGATTCGGCAGATAAATTACCGTAAATGACGGGTGAAAATTACGAGTGCAAGCCTGAAGTCAAAAAATCCGGCACCTGCAGCTTCGACGCTTGCTTTATAAAAAGGCCTCATGGCCGGAGCCCGAGTCGCGCCTCTTGAGAGAACTATAGACGAGCCGGGATATTCCTTCTACGGATTTAAAGCACAGATCCAAGGCAAATGAGCTGCGGCCGGATTAATGTTCAGCAATGCACTGTGATCATTTTTAAGCATAAAAAATATTTAAAAAACTGGTTGTTACCGCAAAGCCCAATAACATCATTTGCCAGTTTGATAAATTGTACAGTTTTTAGGGAATACGGGCGGTGTTACAATGGCGCGAAAACATAGCAGTCGATATTTTAAATATCCTGACTTCAACACTCAGGATACTTAAAATAAAATTAACCAGCCCGCTACGGCATCCCGATAAATAGCGCTGATTAATTCGGCATTTAATCTTTCAATACACAATAGTGCTGACTAATATGGATACACCTGAAAAAAGCGCTAAGGTCATTAATGCCGAGATCATTGCTATCGAGCGCAGAGAAATAAATGTAGACCGCAGGATCGAGGATCGCAGAACGGAAATTTCTATTCCTTTACCTGTTTATGTTAAACACACAGTAGAGCTATATTTTTCGCAATTAAACGGTCACGATCCGGTAGGTTTGTATGCTATGGTCATGGGCGAAGTTGAAAAATCCTTACTGGAGGCGGCTCTGGAACATTCCGGCTTTAACCAGACCAAAGCGGCTAAAGCGCTAGGCATGAGCCGAAGTACCTTGCGCAAAAAAATGGATCAATACCGTATATTTTAAGCGCCTACAATTTTCAGCCCTATATGAATATGAAAAAAAAAATCACTCGCGCCCTTATCAGCGTCTCGGATAAATCCGGTATAGTCGATTTTTGCCGGCAACTGAGGCAATTGAATATTGAAATTCTTTCTACCGGCGGCACTGCAAAAACACTTGCAGAACATAATATTGCTGTTACAGAAGTATCAGATTACACAGGCTTTCCGGAAATAATGGGGGGCCGCGTCAAAACTCTCCATCCTAGAGTTCACGGCGGCCTTTTAGGCCGTAGAGGCATAGATGACGCCGTAATGATTGCCAACGGCATTAGCTCTATTGACTTGCTAGTCGTCAACTTGTACCCGTTTGAACAAACCGTAGCCAAGCCGGACTGCGACTTTGCTTCCGCCATTGAAAATATAGATATCGGCGGTCCCGCCATGATTCGGGCCGCCGCAAAAAATCATGCTGACGTAGCCGTCATTGTCAATCCTGCCGACTACGCAGTCATTAATGCCGAGTTGGAAAGCAGTAATAGCAGCCTTTCCCAACAAACCCGCTTTAATCTGGCTCTGAAAGGCTTTGTACATACGGCGAGTTACGATACGGCAATTGCAACTTATCTGGGCAATATAAGCGGCTGCCAGTTCCCGGAAACGCTGAATCTGCAGTTTTATCACAGCCAAACCATGCGTTATGGTGAAAATCCCCATCAAAAGGCGGCTTTTTACCGCGAAAAAGCACCTGCATCGGGTACTATCGCAGCCGCAAGACAGCTTCAGGGCAAGGAGCTATCTTATAATAATATTGCCGATACCGATGCCGCGCTGGAATGCGTCAAATATTTTGATGATAAGCCAGCCTGCGTTATCGTTAAACATGCCAATCCATGCGGCGTAGCTCAGGCCGACGACATACTTTCAGCCTATGATAAAGCTTATGCAACCGACCCCACCTCGGCATTCGGCGGCATCATCGCTTTTAACCGGGAACTGGATAGGCAAACAGCCGCCGAAATCATCAAGCGGCAATTTGTTGAAGTCATTATCGCCCCGGCTATAAGTCCGGAAGCTCAGCCCATCCTCGCCCAAAAGCAAAATATTCGCGTGCTGGAATGCGGCTTATGGAATGGCGTTAAATACCCTTCACTTGATTTCAAAAAGGTTGCAGGCGGCCTACTGGTTCAGGATAAGGATGTCGACAACATTACTGCCGATGACTTGAAAGTTGTCAGCAAGCGGGCGCCAACACAGCAAGAAATAGCGGACTTATTGTTTGCCTGGAAGGTCTGCATGTTCGTTAAATCCAATGCTATCGTTTATTGCAAAAACGACCGGACCATAGGGGTAGGCGCAGGGCAAATGAGCCGTGTGTATTCGGCACGGATCGCCGGCATCAAAGCCGATGGTGAAGGACTTGCCATACCCGGTTCGGTAATGGCTTCAGATGCGTTTTTCCCGTTCAGGGATGGCATAGATTCAGCAGCGGAAGCAGGTATCAGCGCAATTATTCAACCGGGAGGTTCCATGCGCGATGGCGAAGTGATTGCCGCAGCCGATGAAAACGACATCGCCATGGTGTTTACTGGCAGGCGTCATTTCAGACATTAGCAGTCGTCAGACTCTATGCTCTAGCTAAAGCATAAAACCACCAAGTAAAATGCCGAGTAACATTAGTCGCCAAGTACATCAAAGGCCGATTAAAGCCGCCCCATGCAAAAAACGAGACTCCCCATGAAAATCCTCATTGTCGGCAGCGGCGGTCGTGAACACGCCCTGGCCTGGAAAGTTAAGCAGTCGCCTAAAGTCAAAAAAGTTTTTGTTGCGCCGGGCAACGCCGGTACAGCGCTTGAGCCTTCTGTTGAAAACATAGCTATTGCTGCTGAAAATATTTCCGCGTTACTGGATTTTGCCCAAAAAGAAAATATTGACCTGACTATTATAGGTCCGGAAGTGCCATTGGTAATGGGCATAGTTGACAGCTTTCAGCAAGCCGGACTCAAATGCTTCGGCCCTTCTGCAAAAGCCGCTCAACTGGAAGGTTCCAAGACGTTTTGTAAAGACTTCATGACCCGCCACAACATTCCAACAGCCAAATACCAAAGTTTTACCGACAAGCGTCGGGCTATCGCTTACATTCAGCAGCAAGGCGCACCTATCGTTGTAAAAGCGGACGGCTTGGCTGCGGGCAAAGGCGTTATCGTAGCCCAGACTGAGCAGGAAGCAATAGCTGCCGTTGAAGATATGTTATCCGGGAATGCCTTTGGAGAAGCCGGCCACAGAGTTGTGGTCGAAGAATTTCTGCAAGGCGAAGAAGCCAGCTTCATCGTTATTGCCGACAGCAAATACGCCTTGCCCATGGCCACCTCTCAAGATCATAAAGCTCGTGATAATGGCGATAAAGGTCCCAATACCGGCGGCATGGGGGCTTATTCTCCAGCACCTGTGGTAACTCCCGAAATTCATCAGCGTATAATGGAAAAAATTATAGGACCTACCTTGAAAGGCATGACGGAAGATGGCTATGCCTATACCGGCTTTCTTTATGCCGGTTTGATGATTGCGCCCGATGGCGCGATCAAGGTACTGGAATATAACTGCCGCTTTGGCGATCCCGAAACCCAGCCGATTATGCTGCGCTTAAAAAGCGATCTGGTAGAACTTTGTGAAGCTGCCTTAGCCGGAAAGCTCGACCAAACCGGCTGTGAATGGGACGAGCGCGCAGCGTTAGGAGTAGTTTTGGCAGCAGGCGGCTATCCCGATGCCTATCAAACCGGCGCTGTTATTTCCGGATTACCCGCTGAGGACGGCGAAGACAGCAAAGTGTTTCATTCCGGCACCACTCCAGCCGGCGCGGAAATTGTAACCTCCGGCGGCAGGGTATTATGCGCCTGTGCTTTAGGCTCTGATATCAGGGAGGCCCAGACCAAAGCCTATGAGCTTGCCAACAGCATCCACTGGCATAATATCTATTACCGGACTGATATTGGCTTTAAAGCCATTAAGACAACTTCGATGAACGCACATACGGTTTAGTCGCGGCAACGTTATAAAGGCAATAAATCAGCCTCTACAGATAAATTCTTTCCTGATTGCTGGCAAGCTTCAGCCATAATCGAAATAACAGTATTATCTGAGGAATTCATCAAGGAATGTTACCCGGGCATGCAATCACGTCAGGCAGGATAGCGTGACGTGACTGCATGCCGGTATGACGGCTACTTGAGGGGTAGCTTCTTTGGCTGAGAGTTATACGTAATGAGGAATTCTTTAACCACAACTTCAACAACAGCAAATTTAATTCTTGCGACCGGCAACCATTAGAAGATTTACACTGCCAAAATAGACGCCTTCTGAATCGGCTTGTTTAAGGGCCATCTGCCAGCGATAGAGTTCTTCTTTGTTAATAACGCCCGACCTAAGGGCTTCCTGTTCAACTCTTTCAGCCTGCATTCCCAAGCGCGCCAAGATATAATTCGGAGTAGCGGCAGGAAACACCTCAAATGAAATATCAGCCAGATTTTGCTGTTTGAACAAGCGGTATAATTTTCGTCCCGAGTATCCATTTTGCAAATAACCTTCAGCAACATAACGAGCAAGTCGGCGCTCAATATCAGTTTCATCACTATCTATTGAAAGGCTTCCCCAATCCGTATCCATTACTACCAGCCAGCCGCCTGATTTTGTTACTCTGGTCATTTCCGATAAAGCTTGAGCGGGATTGGATAAATGCTCAAACAAGCGCTCACTACGGCAGGCATCAAAATAATCTGTTTCAAAGGGCAGTGACATAGCATCAACTCGCTGATGTCTAACCCATGTATTTACCCCTGCCTGCTCAGCATGGTGCTCGGCTTCGGCAATCATGGCCTCATCATGATCTGCGCCAATGACTTGGCCGTTTACGCCCACCAATGGCGCTAAAGGAATCGTATCCGTGCCGGGACCACAACCCAAATCCAGCACCTTATGGCCGGGCTGAATATGCATAAGCCCGTACGAGCGCTGCTTGATGGGATGAAGCTGGTTTGCCATGACGCGGAGGACTTCCGGGTCTACATAGCCTTTGGATTGAGCCATTATTTATCCTTGCCAGTTGGGGTCATGTTGAATTTGTTTAAACAATTGAAATTTATAATTCGCAAAGTAGCGAATAGTTTTGCTGCACCTCAAGCTCTTTTACTCCATAAACAAAAGATATAAAAAAACCGGCAATATTATGTAAAAACTCCAAATATTAAGTGTAGACTGAATCTATCAGTATGTCGAACCTGAACATTTTCCAATGGCATGTTCTATGTATGGCAAGCGGATCAAATCAGATGAATCGCCTTTAGCTGCTTATTGATCTGCAATTGCTCATCCAGCGGGCTAAAGACACTCTGGCATCTTGTTAATGACTTAACGGGAATGCCCGGATAATAAAGCTGCCAAAAAGTAACTTCCAATTGCTTACTTATAGAATCTGTCCACCCTGGGTAGCAAGCTTTAACGAGAAGCTTATTGACTATATCTCAGCAAGTGAAACTGTATTTATTCATTGGCTCAGCGTAATAGCTTTCTTCGCTAATTAAAAGAGCAAATGAACCTGTAGTCCTTCCATAGCTTTTTTTGCCGATAGAAACTATACTATTTTAAGTTTCCCAGAACTGAAACAATCAGTTGTGTTGAGGATTTTAAATCAGTTTGATGCGAGTTTACTCGGGTTGTTATAAATTGAAGAGTTTCAGAATGCATAAAGTGCAAACATCCTTTTCAACATCCCGAAGCCATTCAACAGAATTCGTAGTTAACAATTATTTCCGCTATCAATAACCATTAAATAAGAGGCAGTTTCTTGACCAATACAATCATTGATCATTTTGATCAATATTTTGAAATGGTACCCGCGATTTCCGATGAACTTAAAAATGAAGTCTATAAACTGCGTTATCAGGTGTTTTGCATTGAAAATGAAATATTTAATCCTGAACTCTATCCTGATAACCTTGAATATGATGACTTTGACCAGCATTCGGTTCATTATCTGATTCGTCACCGCAAGTCCGGCGAATATGCCGCGACCACTCGACTTATCCTACCTGACCCGAATAACGCGGATAAATTATTTCCTGTTGAACTATATTGCCAGATAGATAATGTTGCCGAAATGCAGCCTATTGATCGAAAGCACTTGGGGGAAGTATCCCGCTTTGGTATATCGAAAGCATTTAAAAAAAGAAAAAATGAAGCCCATACGTTAGCGGCTATTACTTCTAATTGGCAAGATTATTTCACCCCGGACGAACGCCGGGTTTTTCCCCATCTTAGTCTCGCTTTAATTGCTTGTTTCATTAAAGCAAGCTATGAAAACGATATTCATTATTTATTTGGCGCTATAGAGCCGGCTATTTTCCGTCTTAAATCACACTTGGGTATCAATTTAATAAAAATAGGCCCGTTGACAAATTATCACGGCAACCGGCGGCCAGCGGTGATAAAAATAACCAATATGCTTGATTGCATAGCTAAAAAAAACATGGGGGTTTGGAATTTTCTGACTAATACAGGAGGTGTTGGACAAGCCCGGCCTCATGAAGCAAGCCAAACCCGCAAGACTCAATAGCCCGGATGGAGCCTCATACTACGAGATTTAGCCTCGAAACAGAGAGAGAGCATGGAGCAATGAACAGACAGTTAAATACCGCTCCTTTTTGTCTACCTGTATTAGGGCGGAGCCCTTGATATAAGCTTCACAAGTCAAAAACATTGGATAGCATCAAAAGTTAACCGATGCTTCAAGATAAAAGCTCCTTCCAGGCATAGGCAGATTTTGAGGCAAAGGAGCCGCCGGTTCATAATATTTTGTATCGAACGCATTGCGTAAAGAGGCGGCAAGATTGAGATGGCCGAACAGTTTTTTACCGCGCAGTGTAAAATCGATTGTTTCATAATCGTTCAACTTTTGGTTATCGCCGGGTAAAGGGTTTCTGCCGCCTATCCAGTTAAGCTGGGGCTGAAAGTGCCAGTTCGGCATAAATTGCCACTGAAAAGCAACATAAACATGATGTTCGGGTACAACTGCCACTTGTTGATTGGTTACTTCATTAATTGCATGTTGCCATGCATAATTGCCTTTCACATTCCATTGCTCACTCCATTGCCAGTTCCATTCGAATTCAGTTCCATAGCCGTTTTGATCGCCGCTGTTTTGATAGATATTTATTAGTCTGCCGGGTTCAGGAACTGCCGATATAAGATTGTGAATTTGATAATAATACACATTGACAGCGGTTCTCAGGGATGAAAACGGCCGGTAGTCCAAGGCCCATTCATAAGTATTGATAATTTCGGGATTTAAATCTTTATTGCCCAGCACTACCGGATTATTCTGGGTAAACTGTTCTGCAAAATTAGGTGCCCTAAATGCCCTTCCATACAAAATCTTGCTGGTGATTTGTTTATTAATATCCCAGACAAGAGCAACACGCGGATTGGCGGTGCCGCCAAAATCAGAATATTGATCATAACGTATGCCTGCGGTCAACCGCCAATTATCAGCTAGCTGCCATTCATCCTGCGCTATCAAAGACCAGATTGTCCGGTGAACATTTGGCAAATATGCAAAAGATGTACCCGTTCCATTCGTTAATCTGCCATCTACCACAGGGGGAAGAGGCGCACCATAGCCGAAGTTTCTACTGTCCGTTGGAGTAATTTCTTCATAGCGAAAACCGGCGCCAAATCGCAGTAGGTGATGGTCCAGTCCCTTGTAGATTGAACTCAATTCCAGTGAGGGTATCTTCTCTGTCCGACCTAAATTAAGAATCATTCCATCAGGAAATGCAACTAATGAACTGGAAGAGGAGACATTTATATTGCCATCAGAACCTATAGGCAACAACGCATTGTCCGGGAAAAGCTGAAATTTACCCTGAGCATCAGTCTGAAGGTAGCTCAGATGAGCTGTCAGCTCCCAATTCTCACGCCAGTCTTCGGTAGAAAATTGCACATCGCCCAGATATTGTTCACCGTTGCCGCTCCCTTTGGGATCCAATGCACCTGCCGCGCCTCCACGAGTGCCTGAGTTAATAGTATTAAATGCCCAGAAACCAATATTCCAATGCTTGCGCTGCAGATTAAGATGGCCATTGAAAATTTCATAGCGCGTATTTAATGCACCCGGAGCATGAGAGGCATGCGTTCCAAATAACCTATCAAAACCGCTTTGAGCATCGGCGTTAACAATGCGCCCGCCCTCGCCCGCAGTATGCTGATATTGCAGACTGGCCGCAACATCCCAGCCCGCCCACTGAGCACCATACTGTCCCCATCCACTCTGAGTGCTGTGGTCCCCTGCACGCGCACCCAGTGCGGCTCCGTTGATGTCTTTGGCATTTTTTGTGATGATATTGATAACGCCGGCAAAAGCATCGGCGCCATGCAATGCCGAGCCTGGCCCGCGGATAACCTCCACGCGCTGAATAGCATCGATAGGCAGTTCGGTACCGGTCATTAATGTTCCCTGAAAAGGCGTGGTTATACGTGTGCCGTTTAACAACATTAAAACTTGAGAGTTTTGCGTATTACGGATGCCGCGAATACTGTAACTATAATCATAGGTATTCTGCTGAAGACTGGCATGAACGCCCGGCACTGTTTCCAGAACCTCATGCAGTTCTGTCGCGCCCATTGACTTAATTTGTTCAGCGGTAATAACACTGGTCACAGCAGCAGACTGAAAAATCGGCTTTGGCGTTCCAGTAGCAATGGTGACCGGTATCGCAGCTAGTTCAGCAGGCGACTTGGAAAAGAAATCCTCTACTTCTTCTTCAGCATTTGCTTTAGTTATGGCCAAACTTGAGCAGAATAAAACCGCTAAACAACGGATAATTATTTTGGAGGAAATACTCATGCCGCAGCCCCTGAAAAGGGCTTAATCAATTTAAGTTCATCCAGCGGTACCGGTTTTCCAATACCGTAACCTTGCGCGTAATCGACCCCTAGCACATTCAGCAGGTTGAAGATTTGTTCATTTTCAACAAACTCCGCTATCGTCTTTTTATTCATAACGTGTCCAACTTCGTTAATTGACTTAACCATAGCCAAATCAACTTTGTCATCCAGAATATCTTTAACAAATAAACCATCAATTTTAAGAAAATCTACCGGCAGGTTTTTTAAATAGGCAAAAGAAGACAAGCCGCTGCCAAAGTCATCCAGTGAAAAAGAACAGCCCTGCTCCCTCAATTTATTAATAAATTTAGTCGCATAGGATAAATTTGCAATAGCCGCGGTTTCGGTAATTTCAAAACAGATCTTATGCGTGGGCACTTCCCATCTGATGAGTTGTTCTGAAATAAAAGCCAGCATGGATTCATTAGACATCGACAGGCCGGATAAATTGACCGAACACAGCGACAGGTTGTTCAGAAATCCGGGTTTTTCGGCAATCCACTGGAGCAGATTGCTAATTACCCATCTATCCATCGCAGAAGCCAGATTATATCTTTCCGCCGCCGGTAAAAAGGCTCCGGGAGGAATAATATGATTTCGGCCGTCACAATAGCGAACCAGAGTTTCAAAATGCAATCCTTCCTCTTTGTTTCCCCCACACAGCGGCACTATCGGCTGACCATACAGGCGAAAACGATTGTTATCCAGACCCTGCTTTATTTTTTCCACCCATTGCATTTCCCCCTGGCGCATAGCCAACTCTTCATCGTCAGGGCGAAAGACATGCACCCGGTTTCGGCCTTTATCTTTTGCCGCGTAACAAGCCGCATCAGCTTCTTTAAGCAAATTGACAGCATTGCCGCTGGCATCATTTACAGCTGAAATGCCTATGCTTACGCCGACCGTAAAGCTTCTGTCTTCCCAGGCAAAATGAAAATCCCTGACTATATCGCGTAATTTTTCACAGGCAAGAATAGCCTGACTTAACGAACAGTTATACATTAACACGCCAAACTCATCGCCTCCCAGACGAGCTACAAAATCATTTTGCCGTACATGTTTTCTTAATAAGTCGCCTAATTGCCTGAGCAGTTCATCTCCGGCAAGATGTCCGCAGGTATCGTTAATTACCTTGAACTGATCAAGATCCAGATAACACAGGGCATGTTCAGAGCTATCTGTATGCGCTAATGCTACAGCCTGCTTGATATAGCTATCGAACTGGCTGCGATTGGCCAAACCTGTCAACGCGTCATGACTGGCTTGATAGGCGATTTTTTCATTGAGCAGGCGGGCTTCTGTTATATCTTCACAGACCAGCAATAAACTCTTCTGCTGGTTTTCATTTTCACTGAGCCGGGCGGTGGCTCTTACCCAAATAAGCCGGCCCTTCTGACAGGCCATTCTGAATTCCTGTTTATGCACGCGCGCAGGTTTGTTCAGGCAGCGTTCCACCAAATCCTGCAACATGAGCGAATCCTCTGAGTAAATAAAATCAAAAAGCGAACAGTTTTGTAATTCTTCAACAGCTAAATCAAGCTGTTTGGCCCCGGTGCAGTTAACCGAAAAAATACGGCCGTCATCGGCAAGATTGAATACCATGGTCGGATTATCGTCATATAAAGCCAGATAGCGATCTTTTGCATGGGTCAGAGCCTGGTTTTGAGTTCCTACTATGCCAATCAAGCCATTAAAGGCGTCAACCAGAACGCCCAGATCATCGTTATTAACTTTAACGGCACGCAATGAATAATCCTTAGTATCACTGATAGCTTTAACAGTGATTAGAAGTTTTTTTATCGGCGAGGAAACAAGTTTCAACAAAGGTGTTGATAAAAAGAAAGTAAGTACCGAGACACCCACCAGCACTAAAAATATAATGCCGATAAATTGCATTTTGCGCCAATAGGTGGTGGTCAAATTGGCATGGATATACACTGTACCCAGTTCATCGCCATCCACCACAATTGGTTTGACGACGATTAGCTGAATACCTTCAAAGTGTGTATTTTCATCCTTTATTGCTAAAGGACATGCAGATTCTGCTGTAGTATTTTTTAATAACCTGGCAAAAACCGCGCCTTTGGAATCATAAAGACAGGCAGTTTGTACTTCGGGTAAATTAAGGAGCACAGCAAGGTTTTCATTGGCTAGATTCCTGTCATCAAACATTAACGCCGCCGTACTGCGATTTCCCACGATTTCTGCCAGAGTTGACAAGTCATCGCGGGTGTTGCGCTGAAACTCGGAAATTTCCAGCATTATCAAAAACACACCGGCAAATAATAGCGAGATAAAACCGGAAAATACTAAAATCAGCAACAGCTTCTGATTTATTGACAGAGTACGAACAAATCTAATCATTGCCTTGTCCTTCAACAAGCTCAGCAACTTCCAATAATTTTGCACTGATTGTCAAATGACTGTACTTAAGCGCATTCATATTGATTTGCAATTTTATTTTGCCTTGCCTTTGAACAAAGCCAATCATTCCTCCTCGTCTTGCAAAGCCTTCATTTTGGCCGACGGTTAATGTTCTATCTCCATCACGGCCGGCAAAAACATTTTTAATAGAAAAATTATTATCAAGCGAAGCGTCAATAAAAAGAATATGGCATTGCTGATTATTGCTGGGGGCTTCATGCCCGGACAGAGCAGACTGTCGGAAGGCATTTAAATCCTCAAATCTGAAGAGCTTAATAGGCCGACCAAATGCCGATCGTTTTTCGATGGGATCAATTAAACTGCCAAAAGGATCTGTCCCGAGAATACAAAGATTAAAGGTTTGAGAATTATCTTCAGGCCAAGTGACAAATTTAGTGAAGTTATATAAATAACCTGCCTTAATTTTATATTCTACATTTGAATCTGAATCTTCAGCTAGCAGTAGCTGCGAGAATAGTAAAAAGGTTAAGCCAAATAAAGCCCAAGGTAAGTGGATAATCTTCATTTCTCCGTGGCGTGTAGTTGTGCAAAAAGATTGGAAGCCGCAATTTTCTACTGATAATTCCTGGGATTACCGCTTAATCCTATCCCAAGTCTAGCCTACAAGGAGAAAATTGTTACCCGGCAAAAAACCTTTTCATTACTCTTATCATATAGTCATGATCCAATGCGCCGGCGCTTTCCCGGATACTGTGCATGGCCCATAGGGGGTTGCCGACATCCACGGCCCGGATACCGAGCTTTGCTGAAATGATGGGGCCGATTGTGCTGCCGCAAGGCAGATCGCTGCGATGAGAATACTTTTGATAGGGCACCCGGGCCTGCTTGCACCAGTCAGCGAACATGGCTTCGGAAATGCTTTCCGAGCTGTATCGAAGACTGGCATTCACCTTAATCACAGGACCTTGATTAACGATGACTTTATGGTCCGGATCGTAGGCATAGGGAAAACCGGGTTGATAAGCATGCGCCATATCGGCACTGATCATGAAACTTTGAGCCAGGGCCCGGGAAAAATCTTCCCGGCCGGTTTCATGAGCCAGAGCAATTCGCTGAAGAATATCCGGCAGAAAATTGCCATTGGCGCCTTTATTACTTTCACTGCCAACTTCTTCATGGTCAAATAAAACGCATACCAGCGTATTATCGGATTTTAAAGCCGGTTCATCCAGCAATGCCTCTATAGCGGCATGACAGGATGCCAGATTATCCAGCTGGCTATCTGCATAAAATTCATTTTCAGCACCCCAGAATGCGCCTTTCTGCGTGTCATAAATATTCAGATCCCAGGCTAAGATTCGCTCCGCCTCAATACCTGATTGCTGTTGCAGCAATGAGACAAAATAAGGCTGCGGCAATTGTTCCCGGGTGAGCGACAAGATCAATGGCAACTCATTCTGCTTATGCAGTTTTAAGCCTTCCTCATTGACGTTTCTATTCATATGAATAGCCAGATTAGGTAAGCGCAACAGGACATTGTCAAATTTGATTAACGAACTGGTTATGCTTCCTGTATCATTTTTATAGCTAATCCGCCCGGCAAGACTCAAATCCCGGTCGGCAAACGTCGCGAGAATGGGCCCTCCATACATTTCAACGCTCACTCTTAAATAGCCATCCACAGCATTTGCCGCATTCGGCTTTACTCTTAATCCCGGCGAATCCGTATGGGCGCCAATGATTTTAAAGCCGGTTTCAACCAAAGGTTTTTGCCCGATTACAAAAGCTATAATGGAAGAATCATCGCGGCTGACGTAATAGCGCCCGCCCGGGCATAATACCCACAGGTCTGTTTCTTCCAGCTTTATAAACTGAAACGCCGCCAACCTGATTTCAATGCTGTTAACGGCATGCCAGGGACTGGGGCTGGCATCAATAAAATCCAGCAGGCTTTGAACCTGTTGCGAGGTATTCATGACTTAGCTTGCAGATCTAGTGAGGCCGAGTTAAGAAGGCGTAAGGCGGCTGTTTCCTATAATACATTATATTCTGCCTATGGCTCCGGCAATAGGCAGGGGACGGCCTGGCCGGCCTTATTGCAATGGAGAAGGTAATTGAATTATTGGCTGTATGGATGATCGGCATAGCATTTCAACGGCTTTTGCTAAAGTATCAGGTTCACTGCTGACGGTAATATTGCCAGGCTTGAGAATTTATAGACCGCTGCTAATGCAAACCAGCGCTCTTAGGAAAATGTCCCCACTGAGAAATGGGGAATCAGATGAAGCTTACATACTCGCCAATACTGCCGCAACCGTTGTGCCCATTGCCGCCGGAGTTGGTGAGATAGTGACTCCCAAATCTTTCAGCATTGCCACTTTTTCTGCAGCGCTTTCACCGGCGGACGAAATAATTGCACCTGCGTGGCCCATGCGGCGGCCTTCCGGGGCAGTTAAGCCGGCGATGTAAGCAACCAGGGGTTTACTCATATTTTCTTTGGCAAAAATACCGGCGTCAACCTCTTGTGGCCCGCCAATCTCACCAATCATCGCCACCACCCGGGTTTCGGGATCTTGCTCAAATTTTTCCAGAATATCGCGATGGGAACTGCCGTTAATAGGATCGCCGCCGATGCCCACGGAGCTGGAAATGCCGATGCCGAGCCGCCGCATCTGGTCAGCGGCTTCGTAGCCCAGAGTACCAGAGCGACTCACAACACCAACATTACCCGGAATATAAATATGGCCAGGCATAATACCCAGCATCGCGCGGCCCGGGCTGATTGTACCGGCACAGTTAGGCCCGGTTAGAAGCATTCGTTGTTCTTTAGGAAAACGGCACAGAAAGTTTTTAACGGTCATCATATCCTGGGTAGGAATACCATCGGTAACCGCCACACAATATTTGATCCCTGCATCAGCCGCTTCCATAATAGAATCGGCAGCGAATGCAGGTGGAACAAAAATAATACTGGCCTCGGCGCCCGCCTGCTGTACGGCTTCTTTTACGGTGTTAAAGACCGGCAGACCCAAATGCTTTTGGCCGCCTTTGCCCGGCGTGATTCCGCCTACCACATTGGAACCATATTTAATCATGTCCTGGGCGTGAAAAGTACCGATTTTACCCGTGAACCCTTGAACGACAATGCGAGTATGCTCGTCAATTAAAATAGCCATTTCTATATTTCCCTAGCCATATCTTTTGCCACTACTTTATTACGCGCCTGTACAGCTTTTTCTGCCGCTTCTGCTAACGTTTCTGCGGTAATAATAGGCAGCCCGCTTTCAGTGATAATTCTTCGGCCTTCTTCAACATTCGTACCCGACAGTCTTACAATTAAAGGTATTTGCATATCAATTTTTTTAACGGCCTCGACTACTCCTTCGGCAATCCAGTCACAGCGGTTGATGCCGGCAAAAATATTAACCAGCATGGCTTTAACGTTTTTGTCAGCCAATACCAGACGAAATGCTTTCTCTGTACGCTCAGCGGAAGCGCCGCCGCCAACATCAAGAAAGTTGGCCGGCTCGCCGCCGGCCAGTTTAATCATGTCCATCGTTGCCATGGCCAATCCGGCGCCATTAATCATGCAGCCGATATCCCCGTTCAGACCCACATAGCTTAGCCCACGGTCAGCGGCCGCCATTTCCCGAGGATCTTCCTGGGTTTTATCGCGCAGTTCTGAGATTTTCTGTTGACGGAACAAGGCATTGTCATCAAAGCCCATTTTTGCATCCAGAGCTACCAACTCCCCGCTTCCGGTAATGACTAGAGGATTAATTTCCAGCATATTGGCATCAAGGTCGCGCAAGGCTCGATAACAGCCTTTAATGGTTTTAACGGCATGACTCAACATTTCAGCTTTTAAATCCAGCGCGAATGCCATTTCCCGTGCCTGATAATCTTGCAGCCCTACAGAGGGTTTAATGTAGATTTTAATAATAGCTTCGGAATGGTTGGCCGCCAACTCCTCGATTTCCATGCCGCCTTGAGCAGAACCAACCATAACGATACGTTCTGAACCACGGTCTACCAGGAAGCAGAAATATAATTCTCTGGCGATGTCCATTCCTGACTCGACATATAATCTTGCACAAACTTTGCCTGCCGGCCCGGTTTGATGGGTAACCAGTCTTTTGCCCAGTAAGAACTCGGCGGCCGCTTCCACCTCATCGTGAGTTTTACAGATTTTAATACCGCCTGCCTTACCGCGTGCACCGGAATGAATCTGTGCTTTGACTGCCCAAACATGTCCGCCAATATCCCTGGCTCGCTGGACGGCATCCGATGGACTGTAGGCTAAACCGCCTTCAGCAATCTTGACTCCATAGCTGCTTAAAATTTCCTTTGCTTGATACTCATGAATATCCACCGCCATCCTCTATCATTTTAAATCTTAAAAAAACTGCCTAAAGCAGCTTATCGTTAGCTCTTTTTTGCAGCAATCGCTTCGGCCGCTCGTACCACATTATTAGCCATTTTTTCTGAAGCCGCATCAATTAAACGACCGTCCAGCGCAGCAGCGCCTTTGCCTTGCGACGCCGCTTCTTTTAATGCCGCCAGAATACGTTTAGCCTTGTCAACTTCTGCAAGGGGGGGTGTGAAAACTTCATTGGCTAATGCCACTTGAGAGGGATGAATCGCCCATTTACCTTCACAACCTAAAGCTGCCGACCTTCTGGCTGCCATTTTATAACCATCCGGGTCTTTAATATCTCCAAACGGACCATCAATGGGACGCAAGCCAAAAGCGCGGCAGGCCACGGTCATGCGGCTGAGGGCTGCATGCCACTGGTCGCCGGGGTAATCAGGGTTTAAGCCGCCAATATTCGTGGTTCGCGCGCGGTTGCTGGCCGCATAATCGGCAACCCCAAAATGCAACGCCTCAAGACGGCCGGCTGTCCCCTGACGCGCAATATCTTCAACATTAGCCATGCCCAATGCAGTTTCGATCAAGGCTTCTATACCTATTTTATTTTTTAAACCCTGCTGCATTTCCAATTGATTAAGCATTGCTTCAACCATATAAACATCCGCATAAACGCCCACTTTAGGAATCAGAATAGTCTCAAGTTTTTCCCCGCACTGCTCAATCAGATCAACTATGTCGCGAACCATATATTGAGTATCCAGACCGTTGATTCGCACAGAAATGGTTATGCCATGGCTTTTCCAGTCCAGATCATTAATCGCTTCAATGATATTTTTTCTGGCCTGCAATTTATCGTCGGGCGCAACCGCATCCTCAAGATCAAGAAATATAAAGTCCGCACCGCTTTTTATCGCTTTTTCAAACATTTCAGGGCTTGACCCCGGAACAGCCAGTTCACAACGTTGAACGCGCTGTACTGAGGGTGTATATAAGGTGTGACTCATTCTACATGCCTGCTTTAATAAGGAGCACCGAATCCAATGCCTGGAGTGGTAATTATGCGCAGCTTAACTGCAACATACAATAAATTTATATTTTACTTTCAGGGGCACTAAAGTCAATTTTTAATGCGCTTTTTTCGGCTCTATACCAATCTATTCTTGCCAATTAGCAGCGGTTATGTCATTATTGAATAATTTTGGGTCTTTCGCTTTTAATGTACAATTCTAATTACCTTTCCCATTATTTAAATTTAAAGAGGCAATACAATGGCTGGTCGTAACCACCTATATATTCCTGGCCCTACCAATGTGCCCAGTGAAATTCTCAATGCCATGCATGTCAACATGGAAGATCATCGTTCTCCCGTGTTTCCTGAACTGTTAACGCCTCTTTTACAGGATCTGAAAAAAATATTTAAGACCGAAGCCGGACAAGCCTTTATTTTTCCTGCAACCGGCACTGCCGGCTGGGAAATTGCCTTGACCAATGCGCTAAATCCCGGCGATAAAGTGTTAATCTACCGTTTCGGTCAATTCAGTCATTTGTGGGCCGAAATGGCAAAACGTTTGGGCTTTATTGTTGAAATCCACGAGGAAACCTGGGGCAAAGGCATTCCCTTAGATAAACTGGAAGCCCGTTTAAAAGAAGACCCTAAACACGAAATCAAGGCCGTTCTGGCGACGCATAATGAAACCGCTACCGGCGTTACCAGCGATATCGGCGGCGTCCGAAGAGCAATGGATGAAGCAAACCATCCGGCATTATTATTTGTAGACGGCGTGAGTTCTATCGCAAGCATCGATTTCCGCATGGATGAATGGGGTGTGGACGGCGCTATCAGCGGCTCCCAAAAAGGCTTTATGCTGCCGGCTGGCGGCACCTTTCTGGCCTTCAGTCAAAAAGCCTTAAAGGCCACTGAAAATTCAACCTATCCACGCTGTTTTCTGGACTTAAAAGACCAGATGACAGCCAACCAAAACGGCTATACGCCCTATACGCCTTCCCTGCCTATTTTATACGGTTTGCGCAAGTCATTGGAAATGTTATTGGAAGAAGGGCTGGAGCATGTATTCGCACGTCATCATCGCCTGGCGGAAGGCACCCGTAAAGCCGTTTTTGCCTGGGGATTAAAATTATGCGCACAACCCGGCTTTGAATCGGACACGGTTTCTGCAGTCGTCGTCCCTGAAAACAAGGATGCCCGCGAGGTCATCAGCACTGCTTTCAGCAGATATGACATTTCCTTAGGAGCAGGATTATCGGAGGTTGCCGGAAAGGTATTTCGTATCGGACACTTGGGCGATATGAATGATGTGTCCATGCTGGGTGCTCTAGCTGGTGTTGAAATGGCGTTATTGGATAACGGTTTTAACATTAAACCTGGCAGCGGCGTTGCAGCAGCCATGGAATACTATCGTTCAACAGCAAAATAAGGTAAAAAGGGGCGAGGAATCAAAGCTGGGAAATATATCTTCTATCACGTGCGGAGAAATTTCAATGAGCAAACCTAAAGTCGTTGTAACCCGAAAATGGCCCGCTGAAGTCGAGGAACAATTAAAAGCACTCTACGATGTACAGCTGAACGAAAATGACATCCAGATGACCGCAGACGAGCTCAAGGAAGCTTTGAGAACTGCTGATGCCTTGTTGCCCACAGTAACTGACCCGCTTACTGCCGAGGTGCTCGGCATTGAGGGCAAACGCGCTAAAATCATCGGTAATTTTGGCGTCGGTTATAATAATATTGATATCAATATCGCCAAAAAACACGGCCTGGTCGTCACCAATACGCCCGAAGTATTAACCGATTGCACTGCCGATATCGCCATGTTGCTGCTGTTAATGTCGGCGCGCCGCGCCGCTGAAGGCAATCGCCTCGTCCGCGATCAGCAATGGACAGGCTGGCGCCCGACCCATATGCTCGGACAGAAAGTAACGGGTAAAACCCTGGGCTTGATTGGTTTTGGCCGCATTGCTCAAGCTATGGCCAGAAAAGCGCATTATGGTTTCGGCATGAAAATTCTTTTCTGTGATCCTTACCCGCCGGCCCAGCAGATCATTGATGATTTACAGGCAAGCCGATGTGAAACTATTGAGGAATTGCTGACAGAAGCCAACTTCGTTTCCTTGCACTGCCCCGGCGGCGATGCTACCCGGCATCTGATCAACGAAAAGCGTCTGCAATTGATGCGTCCCAGCGCCCATTTAATCAACACAGCCCGTGGTGATGTGGTTGACAGCAAAGCCCTTATCAAGGCGCTAAAAGAAGGCTGGATTGCCGGTGCCGGTCTGGATGTATTTGAAGGTGAACCTAATATCGATCCTGGCTTTCTGAATCTCGATAACGTTGCCCTGCTGCCACATCTCGGTAGCGCAACCGAAGAGACCCGCGTCGCCATGGGTAATCGGGTCATGGAAAATATTGCGGCATTTTTTGCAGGCCTTGAGCCTAAGGATAGAGTGGTTTGAAGAACGGATAGGGTTCATATTTCACTCTGAACAAGAATAAATTGTTCCAGTCTCCCTCAAACTCACTAATGACGGCAAAGGCGAGAACATCCCGAACAGAACATCCAAGATTAGTTCTAAACGTTTATAGCTATATTTTTTATGTCCAACCGACAGAGTCTTTCGTGCAATACTTGTACAATTTCTGACATGATTCAATCTCGGTAGCAAACCCTGCCTAAGTAAATATCTATTAGATCCCAGCTATAATCACAGAATATTTTCTGATGATGAATCGGCAAATAAAGCGCGAATATTTTCATTTAATGCTTCAGAGGCTGAATTTATTTATGTTTTTTGCCGAAATTTAATTGTAAAAATAAGCTATTTTATAATTGCAAGCAATAAGGAAACCTCCCTGCAGGATGAATCCAATGACTGGCAAGGGGTCTGCATCCCCTTCCCAATCCGCGCCTGAGAAAGCAACGTCGCTTCGCTTGTTGCGGGGCGCTCCTTTCGGCCTGAAGACCGAGGTCTAAAACCAGCATGGAATATTGATTAAATACCAGGAATATGGCTGTAATATAGCTTTGGTATTTGGATCCCAAACTCTAAGGGCTTAGCGATTGTAAGGTGTCAGAGAACAGATTTCACAAAAGATCTCATAGAGTGATTGTTGTGGTTAAGTTCTTAATTACAGTGTCGTCGCCAAGAAATTTTTTCATCATTACAATTGACCCACCGGGTAGTATTGCAATTTAGTTAAGCTGTCTTTCTGCTCATTTTTAACGGCCGCAAGCCCGAAAATCGGATCGGATGAATTATAAATCGAACCCGTGTATCATTTAATTGCAGCCTTTTACAGGCACCTTAAATGGTCAGTCGCCAATTTGTCGTAATAGCAACCTTGCACCAAATTAAATCCTGCCGTTTCCACCATAAATGCTTGTTCTTTCTGTTCCACATGTTCGATTATGCTCAGGCCCCCAAGCTGTTTTTGTAAATTAATCAAGGGCTTTATTGCTGATTGCAAGGCAGAGCTGGAGCTTTCGATTATTTCAGCGGCTGGTGCTGTGATGCGCAAATAGTCTGGCGATAGGCCTGTCGATCAAGGGCATGAAATCTTTGACGACATGCAAATTGCCAATATTAAGGGCAATCTGATAACCCCTGCTGCGATAGTTATTGAGACCGGCCAGCAATTGCTCGTAGTGCATCGCATAATCATGATTAAAGTCTGTAGATTTCACCACGTTATGGGGTGTCAAGCCGCATTTGAAAATGATTTCTTCAAAATATACGCCGTGATTTTGAGCAATTTTAAGAATATGTCTGGGGTCGACATTCAAAAACAGAACGCCGCCGTGCACGGAATACGGCAGATAGTTCAGCATGTGTATCGTACGGCACAATCGGTCCAAATTAATGACGAATTGAAAATCTACATCTAGCTTGCTATCTATATCCTATTCACAAGGGCTGGCGAGCATTCTTGCGGCATGGCCTACCAGTAATTCATTGTTATTGGCAACCCAAATAGCTGAATAAGCGCTTGCTATGCGAATAGGTCCGAAAATACCGCTCACGCGGCCCTTTTCCAACAGGAAAGGCCACAAATGGGTATGATGTTCATGTCCGAACCGATGATTAAAATAATTGACTAATTGTCGAAGCGATATTTTTTCCTTTTGTGGTTTGTTTATCATATGTGTTATACAGCCCGATGCCGATTATGCCCCACCATTTATAGTTGCGTTGGGAATAGCATAAGATGTCTTTTATTTTAAATAAAATAATATAATCAGATTCTTATATCTATTAATGGAATAAACGGCCCGAGATTAGCGTCTTGGCTTGCCGGGATCTACTATATGTGCGGCCTTAACTCTACGGGGGATGTAATATAAAAGTCGCAGAGGATTGGCATTTCCTCCTGATGTAAATTAATGCGGCGGGATTAAATTGATTATTATTAAAATAAGTTAATATCGCTTATGTTTTGTTTTAGATTAAGCCCCGGCTTGTCTCCTATGTTAAAAATCCTTTTGCCAATTACAAAACATTATCGTTTGCGGTAACAATCGTGTTGTGATTTTTTGCAGCGATGCAGGCTATCTTTTTACCTAAAAAAACTTCAGGCCACCTACAAAAAACAAGACTGTCAAGTACAGGCTTATCTGCTGATGACCCATTAAGTGCATTTGCTAATAAGGCCTTTTTCCAAAATCAGCCTGGGCAAAACTTTGCAAATGTTGGAGACAGTGTTATGTGCAATACTTTAGTTACTGTTACCGCTGCACTACTTCGCTCTAGGAAGAGCGAAACAAGGCAACACTGATCGGCAGAGAATTATACTTGCTTACTTGCAGGCGCAATATCCAATTAAATCCTGTGCGCACAGGCATAGTTGTCGACCCAAGCGTTTATATACGATCGAGCTATTGTTTTAATGCAATCGGATAAGCCAATAGTTTGTTTGCGCTTCATTTTCAATTGCGACGTTTGGGCAATAACGATAGCGAGTGTCAAGCACGCTATCGTGTCCTGTTCAATAAAACGGTTTTTGAAACCCGGATAATGAAATTAAGGATGCTTTCAACAAAGGTTGGGTATTAGGAAACGGTTGGTTTAAGAACAGTATTCAATTGTAACTGGCTCTGCGCGAAAGCTATGTGCCATAGGTTGCGACAGAATGTCAGATTAATTTGAAATAAATCGAGTATGGCCACCGTTCTGCTACCTTAAATAGAATTAGTTATTTTATAACAATAAAAGTCGAATTAATGAAGGTTAGACCCTTGAGTAAATAGGATACAATTAAAATTCATCACATTTCATTCTGCATCAAAAAGAGCGATAGCGGAACCTTTTATAAAATAAAAACACCGGTAAAATCAAAACAAATGCCTCACAGCATCTCTTTCTTCTTTTAACTCAGACTCGGTTGTCCGCATCTTTTGCATGCTGAATTCATTGATATCCAGGCCTTTTACAATATTAACCTTACCGTTAACGATTGTTACAGGGTAAGAATAAACCAATCCGTGCTCAATTCCATAGCTACCATCTGAAAGCATCCCCATACTCACCCAATTGCCTTCTTCGGTGCTAGTAATCCAGTCTCTCATCTGATCAACCGCTGCATTAGCGGCTGATGCGGCACTGGACTGACCTCTGGCTTTAATCACTGCCGCACCGCGCTGTTGAATGCTAGGAATAAATTCATTGACAAACCACTCATGACCAACCAGTGACATAGCATCCTGCCCTTTTACTTTGGCATGATGAATATCAGGATATTGCGTAGTTGAATGGTTGCCCCAGATGGTCACATTTTTTACATCCGTCGTAAAAACGCCGCATTTTGCAGCCAGCTGACTGAGCGCCCGGTTATGATCCAGGCGCGTCATTGAAGAAAAGCTTTCGGGTCTTAAATCCGGTGCATTCTTCAAAGCAATCAAGGCATTGGTATTGGCCGGATTACCAGTCACCAATACTTTGACGTTCCTGTTCGCAACTTCATTCAGAGCCTTGCCTTGCACCGAGAAAATCTCCGCATTGACCTGTAATAGATCCTTGCGCTCCATTCCCGGGCCTCGGGGCCTGGCTCCCACCAGGAAAGCATAATCAACATTCCTGAAGGCAAGCTTGGGATCATCAGTCGTCTCCACGCGATAGAGCAACGGGCTGGCGCAATCACTTAATTCCATTACCACGCCTTCTAAAGCAGCCATTGCCGGGCTGATTTCCAACAGGTGTAATATAATGGGCTGATCAGGGCCAAGCAGAGCACCCGACGCCAAACGAAAAAGTAAAGAATAACTTATCTGGCCTGCCGCGCCGGTAACAGCTATATGAATGGGTGTTTTCATTAATTTTCCTTAAACTTAATAATTTTCCGAAGCTTAATCAATAAAGCTTTCAAAAGCTGTCAGAAATCTCTGCTATAAACCCAATTTAAAATTTCCGCTAACGCTAAACAGTAAATATTTATTCCCATAAATATTTACTGTTACAGAATAATAACGAAAAGCTGATACTTCATGCAAGCGCAAGCGTCTTCTAATGCTAAATGCGTCTGACGGAGTGCTGTATTTTTGACTAAAAATCATCAGAGCAGGCATGAAAAACTTGCGTCCTTCCACCCGACTACGTCAGACGTTGCGTTAATGATGGGCACGAAAAGTATGTGTGCATCTACGTTGTAGTAATCCTTCACGGCGAGCCGGAAAACAGGCAGGAAATATTTCTGGCCGGTCGCCAACTGAATCGGTTCATGGCCAGCACGCCCAAGCTGACTAACAGCCAGGTTGCAGGCTCGGGGACTGAGCCATCGGCATTAGCCTCGACGGTAACAGGGCCTGCCATGACAGGCTCGATAGGGAGGGCATCGGCGTTGGCGTCACCGATGGCGTTCAGCGAAATATTCAAGGGGCTCACCCCGGCTGAAAGGGCGTTGAACGATAAGGTCGCCAAGGTGAAGCTGCCGGCCTGTAGCGTATTCAAATCAGCGACAGTATCGAAAGAAAGCTCGTAGAGATTAACTGAACCGTCTCGGGGCGTAAAGGAACGGTCGGCGCTCTGGTCCAGCGCCAGTTGATCGCCCAATCCAGGATCACCGAAAACGACCCCGCCCAGGCCCAGGATGGAGGGCTCGTAATCAACATCGATATCAAATACGCCCAGCGAAGGGGAAACATGATCACCTAACCCGGAAATTATTAAAGCCATATCCAACGATGAGCCCACTGCGGCCGAGGCCGTAAGCGGCGTCCAACTGAGGGTGACCGCTTTGGACGGCAGGGAAACCAGCAGCAGCGCCATACCAATGAGCCGAATCAGGAAAGTAGTCATGATATTACTCCTAGCGGTTGGGTGAGGACATTGCGCATTGCGGCTGCGTGCACAGCAGCACCAGCTTGCGGGCATCGAGGGCGTCGATGCTCAGATCGCCGTTGAGGTCGCGCAAATCGTCGGGGCCGTCGGCAGGCTGGTTCAAAGCCGCCGTAATCCGGGCCAGATCACTGCGGTCAATGTCACCGTCCTGGTCAATGTCGCCTAGAGTTTTGAAGGTGATTTTGAAGACGCTGTGGCCATGAGTGCCAGCATACAGAGTCGCCCCGTCCAGGGGATCTATGGCGAGAACATTTACGCCAGGGTTAGAAGGCAACCCGTTATTGACCACTTGCCAGCTGGCGCCTCCGTTGGCGCTCTGGTATACGTCGCCGCTCTCGTGGGAAAGAACGTCGCCGCCGTTGGTTCCAACGTATAGCATCGCCGGGTTGAGAGGATCAATCAAGATGGCAGAGATAAAAGAGTCAGGAGGCAGCCCGGTATTGATCGCATGCCAGCTGGCGCCGCCGTTGCTGCTCTTGAAGACGCCCCCGCCGGTACCGGCATACAGAGTCGCGGAGTCGACAGGATCAATCGCCAGTTCATTGACACCGAGGCTAGCCAGTCCGCTATTGACCGCCTGCCAGCTGGCGCCGCCGTTGCTGCTTTTGAAGACGCCCCCGCCGGTACCGGCATACAGAGTCGCGGAGTCGACAGGATCAATCGCCAGTTCATTGACATCAAGGCTAGTCAGTCCGGTATTGACCGCCTGCCAGCTGGCGCCGCCGTTGGTGGTTTTGAATACTCCATATCGGCCGTAGATCTGGCTAGCGGAGCTGGCATAAAGAGTCGAGGAATTGGTGGGATCAATGGCGATGGCATTAACGCCAAAGACTAGCGGCGGCTCGGTGCTGAGGGCCTGCCAGCTGGCGCCGCTATCGGTGCTCTTGAAAACGCTGCCTGAAGAGCTGCCAAGATGAGAGCTGCCAGCATAAAGGATGGTCGGGTTTAAAGGATCAAACTCAATGATAGGCGCGCGACCTATACCGGTTACCGCCTGCCACGTATCACCTTTATCGGTGCTCTTGAAAAGAGTGACGTTGAGGGGGTCCTTATAGTAGGCGTCAATTCCGGCAAAAAGGATATCGGAATTAACCGGATCGATCGCGACATTAGAGACGGTAAGGTTATTCAATCCGATGTTGATAGCCTGCCAGCTGGCGCCGCTATCGGCGGTCTTGAAGACGCCTTCGCCTCCGGCATATAAAGTCGCAGGGTTGAGAGGATCAATCTCAAGCGCAGAGATAGAGGAATAAGAAGGCAGCTCCCGACTCACCTCCTGCCACCTGGCGCCGCCATTGGCGGTCTTGAACGCAACTGTAGCGCCAAGCTCGTCCTGGACGATGGCAAATATGACGGACGGGTTGAAGGGGTCAATCTCAAGTGCAGAGACAGAGGAATTAAATGGTAGCCCCGTATTCACGGCCTGCCAGCTGGCGCCGCCGTTGGTGGTGTTGAAAACGCCGCCATAACCTCCAGCATATAGAGTCAGCGGATTAAGAGGATCAATCGCGATGGCAGAGACCGAGTCCGGCAAGCCGATGTTAGCCGCCTGCCAGCTGGCGCCGCCGTTAGTGCTCTTGTAAACGCCGCTTATGCTATCGTCGACAGAACCATTGTTGCCGGCATAAAGAGTCGCCGGGTTAAGGGGATCAATGACGAGGACAGAGACAAAAACATCACTCAGTCCATTGAGCGAGGTCCTGTTCCCAAGCCCGGCATTAACCGCCTGCCAGCTAACGCCGCCGTTGGTGGTCTTGAAAACGCCGCCATAACCTCCAGCATATAGAGTCAGCGGATTGAGAGGATCAATAACAAGGGTAGTTATAGCGAGACCAGACAAGCCGGTATTAACCGCTTGCCAACTGGCGCCGCTATCGGTACTTTTATAAAGTCTACCGCCGCCGGCAGCATACACAGTCGATGGTTTAAGGGGGTCAATGACGATGGCCCGGACATCGAAGAAACCAGGCAACCCTGTACCGACGGCGTGCCAATTAGCGCCCCCGTCGGTACTTTTGAATACGCCGCCATCCCTGGTGCTCATGAAGATAAAACTGTTGTCTCCGCTGCCGGCATAGAGTGTCATAGGATCACTGGGATCAATAGCCAGAGTATTAATTGATCCACCTCCTCCCGGTCCAATAGCTGTCCATTTGTTGATGCCCGCCTTGGCTGTGCCTGCAAAACCGCCCGCCAAGAGCAAACAGATGCAGATCAGGACTTTGGCGTTATATTTAGTCGTGCTATGCTCAAGCACGGGCATGATTCTGTTCATTCCCACCTCGCAGTCGCCGTAGCGATGTTTTGACTGATAAGAAGCAACCTTGCCGCGCCTTTCCCCGGCCGCATATCTGACTATGCTTGGGTATAAACCTAACACACCTTGGATCAAACATCAATTATGATTCTCTTCCAGGGCATAGGCATCTACACTCAAGCCTGCCCCTTCTTCCTTGAAGGAGAAGGGGCAGGCTTGAGTGATATAAATAATTGATTTAATTCTCCTCTTCCAACCCCCTCATCAGGAGAAGGAGTAAAGTCAATTGGCAACTTTATTTATGTTTAAATACAAAAAAGTTGCCAAGATAGTCTGGCTTCCACGGCAAATGAGTCTGTGCAAGGGTGGTATGGGACAGGTGGTTGCCCCGCTTATCAGCCATTTTTATGACGGGTATGAAAAGAAAGTACCCGCCTAATATGACTTAAATATGACTTGCCTCAGCAAAACTTTATTTGAGTTGCTGATAATACTGAGCCAGTTCCCTGATTTCTGCGTCGCTCAATTGGCCAGCGATCAAACGCATACGGCTGTAAATATCATTGTGGCGCTGGCCGTTTTTATAGGCCAGCAGGGTTCTTGTAAAATAATCGGCCTGTTGTCCTGCCAGGGCTGGAATATCCTGTTTTTCGCCCTGCCCTTTAGCGCCATGACAAACAAAACAGGGCGGCAGAATGCGTTTGCCATCTCCCTGTTCAACCATTTTTTCCGCTCTGGCGAATTTCTGGCCAGGCGATTTGTTTACCGGCAAGGGCAAGGAAGCATACCAGACCGCCAGATCGGCGGCATCCTGTTCAGAAAGGCCTTTGGCGATTGAAGTCATCGATTCGTGACTACGATCGCCGTTGAAATAATCGCGCAACTGTTTGTAGGTATAGGTGGCGACCTGTCCTGCAAGTGCTGGAATTGCCGGCAGTGTTTCATCATCCATCGTCTCTTCTTTCATGCCCTGCCCTTTATCGCCATGGCAGCTTGTGCAGGAGCCCGCCAGCTCCCTGCCTTTGTCAAGGTTGCCGTTTTTAACAAATTTCAGGGTTTTGGATGTCCAGGCGGCTTGAGAGGAAGGGCCCGCATTAACGACAATCGGGGCAATAAACAAAATAGTCAGTAGCAGCCGTTTCATCATTAAAATCCCCATGGGCTTGAGCCATACGTATCCATAATAAAGAATTGCAGTATTGGATAGCCGAAGCTGATAAACATTAATACGGCAATTACTTTATTCCAGAGTTTTAAGTCATTCAGCCATTCAGGAACAGACTCTGCCGCATGAATCGGCTCGGCATATTCAATGTGTTGATCAATTGCTTCGGAAGAAGGATTCAACTGCGTCTTGGCCAGATTATAGATAAATAAACAAGCCGAGCCCAATAAAACCAATCCGCCCACTATCATCATCAGCTCATAGGGTTGCCAGGACAGCGTTAGCAAATTATTATAAACCACACTGGAAACTCGGCGGGGCTGGCCCAATAATCCCAGTATATGCCACGGCGTCGTCAAGATACTCATGCCTATAAACCAGGTCCAAAGCTGAACCAATGCCATTGAACTGGAAAATAACGGTTTTTTAACCAGAATGGGCCATAAATAATAGGCGATGGCAAAATACATGATAACGGTGGTGCCGGCAAAAATCAGGTGAAAATGGCCTGGCACCCAGGCAGTATTATGGATCATCGCATTCATCGCATAACTGGCATTGACGATGCCGCCGAAGCCGCCAAAAATCAGCATCAGTAACGATAAAATGACCGCCAGCACCATGGAATTAGTCCAGGGCAAGCTGCCTATCCAGCCGAAAAGTCCTTTGCCGCCCCGCAGGCGACCGGCAATTTCCAGCGAGGCAATGACGGCAAAACCTGTCACCAGTGTTGGAAGTGCGACCATGAAAGTGCCGATGCCGTGTAATAATTTCCAGCCCTTAGCCTGTTCCGGATCCATATACAGATGATGAAAGCCTATCGGCAGCGAGAATACTGCCAATACGATAAATGCAAGTCTGGCCATTTCATCACTGAACACAAAGCTGCCCGCCTGTTTGGGTACAAAGACATAAAAAGCGGTGTAGGCAGGAATCAGCCAGAAATAAACGATGGGGTGCAAAGTCCAGGCGAATAAGGTTCTGGACAGACCCGCATCAACCGTATCAATCCAGCCCAGGGACAACGGAATCAATTGGAAGAGCACCTCCAGGGCGACGCCGGCGCTGGTCCAAAGCCATAACAAAACATTCATTGCCGTTGCAAACATGGCTAAAGGCACAGCTTGCCCCGGATTGGCTTGTTTCCACTGGCTAAACATCACCAGCATGATGACGCACCAGACCCAGGAGCCGACAACCAGCAAGGTAGCGCCGATATAAAATGCAGCAGGCGCGACGATGGGCGGGTAAAACGTATAAAGCACCGATGCCTTACCGGCCAGCAAAGGAATGGCGGCCATTATTACGCCGGTTAATGCAAGCCAGAATCCGCCCCATGCCAGAGGCATATTCCATACCGGCTGCTTCAAGCTGGAAGCGGCAATGGTATAACCAAAGCCCATAATAAAAAAGATTGTCAGTACAAACGCCATCAATACCCCGTGGGTGCTGACCGAAGCAAAATAAACACTGGGGGAGTCCAGAGCAGAGATAAAGCCGCTGCGCTCCAGTACCTGATATACACCCATGAAACAAGCCAGGATAAAGGCGATAAATGCCACCCATAGATGGCTTAACGCCAGTTTTCTTGTCGCTGCATCATTCATTGTTTGATCCTCCTTTAGCGAGTGACTTTACCGGAGCAGTCCAGTCTTCTTTGGCGATGACGGAAATATTGCTCCACATATGATTATGACCCAGCCCGCAATATTCATTGCAGAGCATCGGGTATTCGCCCGGTTTCGGAAAGGTCGTGGTTATTTCAGCCACATAACCCGGCACAATCATCGTGCTCATGTTGGTCATCGGGATATGAACGCCGTGTAAAACGTCCATACTGACCCAGCGGAACGTTAATGGCGTCTCACTCGGAACATCGATGTGCTTTGGGAAAAAGGAATAACGTCCGGCGACCATTCTAATGATGATAGCGCCCTTGCCGTCAACTTGTACGCCCAGATTGTCTTCAGCAAATTCCTTATTTAAATGCAGACTGTCGGAGTCAACGGTTTCAACTTTACCGGGCGGATTAATGCCGTGGAAAAACGCATCAATAACGATAATGCTGACCAAAAGACCCACCACTAGCAGTGAAACGGCGATCCATTTTCGTTCCAGGGGATCGATATGAATAGCTCGAAATTGTATATAAAATTCATGAAGCTGCGTATTCAAATCTCGCAGGAAATGTTCACATTTTTGTTTAACTGACTCTGTTTGCATCCTGAATCCCTAGCCTCGCGGCAGAAACACGCCGTAATAAAGAAAAGCCCAAGCGACTACCATGCCCCCAATTACCATTGCCATCAGCGCAAAAGTGCCGACCGGGGGGCTTTCGATAATGCGCTTGCGGTCTTCTTCACTCATTTTATCCATTTAACCCTCTCTAGCTATGCTATTAATAAATAATGAATTGTAAATCTTCGAGTTCTTGCTGTGTAATAGGAATGTGCGGTCTTAAATTGATTTTTGATAAAGTATAGATTATTCAGCTTGGCAACGCGATTACCGTTCTCCCTCCAATGCAAAAGACATCTCGCGGACCGCCATCCAGTTGAACATAACCAGTTGAACATAAAAAGCTAAGCTGGTTTTAACCAGGCCCACTTCCGAGTGGCCCTGCATTGCCAAAATGCCTTGAACCCGGACCCTGCGCGGCAATAGGGCTATAAATGATTTTTAGCCAAATCGTAAACAGGGGGCTTAGCAACGGCCAAAGCAGTCGCCAGATGAGCCAAGATTATCGATAAGTATTAACTGATGTTACGCAGGCTTACTCGATATAAACTGAGAAAGCTTGCCAAATCCAGAAATTGAACAGAACCCTTTAGCACGTGTAATAGCTACATAAAGCAAGGATCTTTCCCGCTGTTGACGCTCTCTGATAATCGTCGGATCATCTGAATCCAGAATAGCCAAAGGCACAATGCCTTCGTTGATGCCGGCAACATACATAGCGTCAAACTCAAGGCCCTTGACACGATGCACGGTCGCCAGCCTGACGCCGGGTTGGGCGGTGTTATCGAGTGCATTCTGATCAATTTGATAAAAGGGAATGCCGGATTCGGTTAGGGCTAGCCGGTAACGTTCCATATCGGCATGCCTTCTGACAGCAATACAGGCTTTTGCCAACCCCTGATCCGTTAATTCTTTTAATGAATTCACAATAAATTCGGCTTCCATTTGGGCATTAGCAAAACATTGAATTATGGGTTCTGTACCGCTCATCAAGGAGCGATAACCCGTTTGCTCATCGACGCCATTATCCAGATCATCAAATGCAATTCCGTTCAATAATGAGACTGCCCAATGTCTGATTTGCTCGGTTGTTCGATAATTAATGCGCAGCTTCCGGCTACGGCCAATGATTTTAATGCCGCATTGACCCAACACCACCTTACTGCCATAAATGCGTTGGTGCGCATCGCCGACAATAAACAGATCGTTTTGCTGTTCCGGGGCCAGCTGCCGAATTAACCGGAAGGCGTTCAAACCAAAATCCTGCCCCTCATCGACAATAATGCCGGTATAGGGTAATTGAATCGATTTGGTTTGAATCAGGGCAAGCGCATCGCGATAGGCATCTTCCGTTTCTTTTAGACCGGCATCATCAAGCCCCGATCGATAATTTTCAAATACCGGCCAAACCGCTTTTTTCAACGTTCTATTTAATTGAACTCCGCGCCCCAAACGTCTTGCCTTGAAATAATTCTCCAGCGAATTAACATTCTGCGGCTGAATTACTTTTTCCCATTCTTCATGAAAAAAGGAGTCCGGCAAATCCAGCGCATCAGGCTTTAGCACCAAGGCATTATCCCAAAGCTGCTTTTTTTGACGTTTGTCAAAGGCAAAATTGGTCGGGTAGCCTTGCTTATCCATGAAACGTTTGACCCAGGCATCCAGATTAATCACTTCAATTTTACGCAACGCCTCCGGCGCACAAATGTGTTTTAAATTTTGTTCAATATCAATAGCCAGGTTTTTGGTATAGGTGGTAAACAAAATCCTCGTTTCACGATCCGTCAATGCTCGTTCAGCCAACCACTTGGCGCGGTGCATCGCGACTACGGTTTTTCCGGTACCGGCCCCGCCCAAGACACGAACCGGGCCATTCCAGTCCCTGAAAACTAGTTTTCGCTGCAGAGGATGCAAAAACACTCGCCATTTTTCTAAGGGCGCATCCAGCATCGTTTGTAAGGCTTCATCATCGGAAGCCAGCAAAAACCGTCTTTTGCTATCCGGATTATCCAATGCGCCGGCAAAGTCATGGGTATCGATTTGAGCGGGTTCATCCTGCAAGCTGACATCATAAACTGACAACGCCTCTTCGAGACTGACGCCATCGGCTAACATGGCTAATGCCTCATAAGCCTCATCCGGCAGCTTGGCTTTTAAATCATCCACGTCAACCGGAATTTCAACATGCCGCACTAAGGGCATAAGCTCTTCCGGTACTCCGAGTCTCACCAGATAGCGGTCCTTGATGGCATCAAATAATCCCGGTTTTGTTTTCTGACCAGTTAGCTGCTGAAGCTGCTGCGCTTCATCAATATATTGCGCTTCCAGAATCTGAAGCACGCCATTTTCAGGATTGATCCTTAAAACTTTATTACCGGCCCATTCATAGGCATCATCGTGCTTATCCGCCCACAGCAAAATATAAACATCCCCTCGTTCCGGCGCCAAAACAATCGCCCTGTAAGCTTGATCAATCCTGACCGAACGCAAATTCCTGTCTCTGGCTGACTGAATTGATTCATAATTAATTCCCGGCGATGTCGGGTCTTGCCGAAACAACTCGATAAACTTGACGGCTTTTTCCTGCTGCGCCTTCGGCAGCTTCAAAACGCTGCTAAAAAATTCGGAAGAAATGGCAACTTTGGGGTGCATGAAAACTCCTGATTCTATGCAAAGGCGTTAAGCAGGGATTGAATATCCTTTTCCAGCCCGCTATTCAAAAAAACGTTCCAGCCTGCCTGGGTAAATGTTGCACTATCATCTTCAAACTCATCAAAAATAATCACAATTTTAAGATCAGGCCAGGCCAAAAAAGCTTCTGCAACAATTTCTCCCAGCTCATTGTTAAGTTCAAAACCACATTGCGGTATCGGTAAAGCTAAACCGCTAAGCCTGGTAATAATGGCAGATTCGTCTCCGATCGCATCGGCTAATAACAGGTCCCACTGAGAAGACGCCATTACCGGCGGAGGATGGCTCACTGTTAAATCGGCATAAACCTGTTCAGCCATACCTTTAACCGTAAGAAAACTACTGTAAGGCTGAAACTGAAAAAGATTCATAAATCTTAACAAGGCTTGCCATTGTTTAAGATCGGACTCTTCGAGCGCAGACTCGTCATTGAACACGATAAGGGCGCGTGACTGATTCAGTCTGCCCTGTTGAAGAGCCGACTTATCGATACTCAAGGAAAGATAAAAACGTTGATAAGCATTGCCGAATAAACTGCCCGATAGGTCTGTCCTTGTTATCGCAGCCTTGCCCAGACAGGCCGGTTTATGCTGAGCATAAGCCGGCAGCATTAATTCTGATACAGTTGTATCTGCCCCCATTTTCATAAACCAGATAAAACAGGTCATGGCCGCATAGCTTTCCCATACCGACTGATCGGCAGCATTTAGAAGCTGTTTGGAAATTCATCTTTTCGCCCATAAGGTATCAATTTTGATTATGAAATAAATAGTATGAGCACAAAAAACGGAAAAAACGTTACCCGAGTAATTTGAGTGAGGGGGCATGGCG
>NZ_CADCXN010000049.1 GCF_902806695.1 Candidatus Methylobacter favarea
TCGTCTCAGTAAAGCCTACGAACGACTGACTCGCATCGACGAAGCTTGGATTTACATCGCCATGACTCGCATCATGGTGAATCGTTTGGCTTGACGCGATAATTTCCAAACAGCTTCTAAGGGATTTGAGGTGGCGCGGACACGAGCATTATTTTCAAATTTTCCTATACTTTCCCATAATAACTACGACAGATTTTTTCGGTTTTTATTTTGGAGTAACACTTGGCTGGTCAATATTCCCATAAACAGTTTTTTAGGAAGATTCCGCCTGCTCAGTTGGCAAGCTATTTTGCTACTCAACAGGTCGATTTAGGCATTGATTTTAGTACATACAACGAAAAGCAAGTTGATGGTTTATTTGCCGCCTTTACCGCCTTGCCGGAAGATCAGCAAACAGCGATAGAAGCCGAGTTTCAGGATATACATGCCATGGCGTGTGAGGGCGGTGTGGCGGCTTTGATTGATGAGGCGGCATTTCATGAGGATGATTCTTTTGTAGCGTCTATTGCGGCTATCGATGGGTTTCATGCCAAGGTGATGTGGGCTTTTCTTGAAAAGCATCATTTATGGCAAGGGGCTACCCTGTTTCTTCATGCCGATAATGTGAGTAGTTCGTATTGGAAAAAACGGAATGATTTTCCACAAGTTCCGCCTGATTTTGAAGACAATGCTATCAAGGCTTTAGCTGATTCCATCAGTGCCTATTTTAACAAAACGGAAGGCCGTGGCAGAAATTGTAAGGTTGAGCCGTACCGCCGCCATAATAAAGAATATTTTTTTGCTTTTCCCGAAGATTTTGGCTTGTCTGCTGTTGAGTGGGTGAGCAATTATTTAAAGTCTCGCGCCAGTCATCCCGCATTTAAGATTATTTTTGTGTATTGCGAATCAGAAGGTTCGCTAGATATTTACGCGCCTAAAAACACCAAAGCGGTGCCTGAATTACAGAAGATATTCGCAAAAACTATCCTTAATTTTGATTCGCTCCAAGACGGTACGATTGATAAACGCGTTTACAATTTAGACCCCTTGGCTGACGCTGAGTTTACCTTTCAAGTTGAACCTGAATCGGGTATTGAACAAATTGTTGTGACTCAATTGAGGCTCACGCTAAAACATGGTACAAAGCGGCGCATTGTCCTGGAAGCCGATACTAAAAATAATCCTCAAGCGGTTTATGATTTATTAGCAAAGCTTAATCCTCCTGCTTATTTCATTACCCAAAGCCGTATTAAAGTTATTTTTGAAGCAAAATTAGGCAAACGCGCCAGGACACGCACCTTTAATATTACGTATCCTAATTCTTGCGCCCTTGGTCATGATGGGGATGATCTGAAAATTCGTAAAATATTGGAAAAATCAGGGATTGAGCCTAAGCCTTAAAAAGTAATGTCTACCATGACTTACAATGATGTTTTAGTGGAGCTGTTAGCACATTTACGCACTGAAAATAAATCTATTATGGTTAACTGGGATACGGCTCAACAATGGCCTGAAGGCGTGTTAAATACATTTTTACAGCTGGGCTTGCTCATCCCTGCACCCGCTGCTCAATCTATTGAATGTCATGCCTGTGATAACCATTGTTTTATGGATGTTATCACGCTCGTTCATGATGATCCTGCTTTAACCCGCGCTTTTATTGTCTGCGATGATGCTGAAATGCAAAGCCAAATGGGACGGGTAAAAATCCCCTTGCTTCGATTGCAGCAATGGCAAGGCAGCGTTAAACAATTGTCTGGGGTTATCGCCGATTTATTAGGGCTTAAAGATAAGATCACGTTTGCAGCGAATCAAGCCGTTATTAAATTGGGTATGTTGAAGGCCAAAAAAGGTCGGCGCTGGGCTACTCTGAATGGTTCAGATTTATCGATTGAAATAAATCAACACACCGTTCCGGTTGATGAAGTTTTATATTTTGATAACAAGGAATTGGTTATTGACCGTTATAAAATTGACGATCTGCTCAATAGCGAAGCATTAAACAAAGGTAAAAAATACACGCCATCGACAACCAAGCGTGAAGTCAGAAAATCTGAAACTCAGGCAATGCACCAAGATTGGCAAGACGAGTATTCGAGGCTTAAAGTTCAACATCCCAATATGGCTGATACCTGGTACGCCGCTAAAATATCCAAATTGGACATTGCCAAAGGCAGGGATGCTGAAACTATCCGTAAAAACATGGTTTAGTAAAAAAGTTGGGCGGAATTTTTTCGCCCAAAACCTCCGTTCATAACTTATTGTTTTATTAGTTATATTTCACCATTCCCATAATTTCTTGCTAATTGAAAACCCCATTTATTAATTAAAAAATCGCCTCGCATAATCTATAACTCTTTGTTTTTATTCGTTTTAAAAATATTTTCATGAGTGATAAATAAGCTTTTATCGCCCAAATCGCACAGATAAGCTCTTCTCGAATTTTCCATTAATCGTTTATGAGATTCGAGCATGTCACACAGAATATTACGACTTCCTTCTGTTAAAGAATTAACAGGTTTATCACGCAGCACGATTTATTTGCGCATTTCTAAAAATGAATTTCCTCCATCTATCTCTTTGGGGGCGAGAGCGGTCGGCTGGATCGAAAGCGAAATCGAAGCCTGGCTGTCTGCCCAAATCGAAAAAAGCCGTAAGACTGGATAGGGGGAGCAATGACTAGAAACAACAAAGCCGCCGGGTGTGGGGACACCCAAACGGCTCAACAATACAATTACGTATTCAATTTTAGCCGAATTGCTAAAACATTTAAAGCGGCCTGTTATCGGCTGGCAGCGTGGCTGTCCGTTATCGGAGGGGCGTTGCTATGAACGAGTCGTTATCTTCACCGTCGAATTTTGAAACAGCGAAAAATCAAACCGACAAAAGCGATAAAACCGATTCAGTAACGATCAGTAACGCTGATTTTATGGCGGGCGTATTTGGCGATATTGCCGGGTCTGTTAGGCCCGTTGTAGTAAGCTTCGCAGGCAACCCGGCTACCGTCGGGAAGGGCGCATGGTTTGGTAAGCCGTGGATTTTCGGCAAAACATCTTTGCCTGCCGGCCATAACAATTACATCAGCTTTGCGATTTTCCGGCCCGATGACGAAGGCAAGTACCGGCGGCAAAAAAGGCAATTCGCGGCGCTGTACGCCGTGATGCTGGATGATGTTGGCGGCAAGGTGCCGCTGGATAGAATCAGTCTTGCCCCAAGCTGGACGATTGAAACGTCAAAGGATAACTTCCAGATAGGGTTTATCCTGGTAGAGCCGATCACGGACGCAGCGGAAGCCGACCGATTATTGACGGCAATCATTGACGCTGGTCTGACCGACCCCGGCGCAAGCGGCCCTTGCTCACGCCTTGGGCGTCTGCCCGTAGCAATCAATGGCAAGCATCTAAACGAAGAAGGCTTAGTCTGGCAGTGTGATTTAAAAGACTGGCGGCCCCAGTTACGCTATTCAGTGCAAGACATTGTTGATGGTCTGCAAATTGAACTTAAAGAGTCTCCGCCGCAGCGCCGGGCGCACAGCCGAAAAAGCATTGTCGCACTCGATCAACATCATGATGATGTGCATATACCCCGCGCCAATGAAAACCCAGTAATTGCCGCGCTAAAAACCACTGGCCGTTACAAACAGCCATTGGGCGACGGTAAGCACGATATAACTTGTCCGTGGCTGCATGAGCACACAAACCAAATAGATCAGGGTACCGCCTATTTTGAGCCGAGCGAATCCTACCCTTTAGGCGGTTTCAAGTGTCTGCATGGACACTGTGCAGAGAGGCGCGTCAGCGCCTTATATGCCTTTTTTGAGATTAGCAAGATTGACGCTAAACACAAACCCATGATTCTAGTTCAGCCAGGTGAATTACCGCGCATTTGTGATGCCGCCGAAAATGAGTTGGCAAAAACATTTCGGCAATATCAACGCGGAGGAATTATCGTCACCATAACCACCGACCCCGGCACACGGGAGACCGCTGTCAAATCGTTATCCTTGCCAAGCTTGACCCGTGCGCTGGCTGGCTTGGCAATCTGGCAGCGTTACGACAAGCGCAGTGAGGAATGGGTGATTTGCGATCCGCCGGAAAAACACGCCCGCATATTGCACGATGCGGCAGTCTACCCGCATTTGCCAGTATTGATTGGCATTGCCCGGCAGCCATATTTAAGGCCGGACGGCAGCTTGATGAGGGATGCGGGTTATGATGCGGCAACTGGCATGTTTGGCGTATTTAATGCCCTGCAATTCAGCGTACCGGCTACACCAACACGGCAGCAGGCCGAACAAGCTCTCGCTGAATTATCAGAGCTGTTGAGCGAGTTCTCATTCAAAACACAATATGATAAGGCGGCGGCGCTGGCGGGTATCTTGACCGCTGTTGTTAGGCCGTCACTGCCGCAAGCGCCGATGTTCCATGTTAAAGCGCCCAGTGTAGCCAGCGGTAAAAGCTATCTGTGCGAATTGCTCACCGCTTTTGCCACACCTCAAAAAGGCACACCCCATGCTTTCCCTGCCGATGATGAAGAATGCCGGAAACTGTTGCTTGCTGAATTGCTAACCGCGCCTGCCGTAGTTGAATTCGACAATCTTACCAGCGACTTAATACCACATAAATCGCTATGCACCACGCTGACCAGCGAATTTATATCCGGACGCATACTTGGGCAAAGCAAAACCGCCGAAGTCGGCACCCGTGCGCTGTTTCTATCCAGCGGCAACAATGTCGAACCGGTACGCGACATGACCCGGCGCACCGTAACCATTAACCTTGACCCTGCCTGCGAAATACCGGCGGCGCGTGAATTCAATAAACAGCCTGTTAGTGAAGTCCGAACAGGTCGAGGCCATTATGTCTCTCTGGCCTTGACCATTGTCCGCGCTTGGTATTGTGCGGAGCGCCCTAAAACGATATGTAAAGCCATTGCCAGTTACGCCGACTGGTCGGACTATTGCCGTCAGCCTTTATTATGGCTGGGTTTACCAGACCCGGCAGCCTGTATTTTTGAAGCTATGAATGATGATCCCGACCGCGAATTATTGGGCGAATTTTTGCAGGCTTGGTTTGCAATATTTGGCAAAACGCCGGCGCTGGTTAAGGATGCAATTAATGCCGCCCAAGCCCGTGGCATAAATTTCGATTATCCCAATGAAACCTTATTAGATGCGATTAACGACATCGCCGGAGAGCGAGATGGCGGCATTAACCGCAAACGGCTGGGGTGGTGGATAAAACGTCATGCCGGGCGCCTGGTGAATGGCCTGAGATTTGTGCAGGACACTGCATCGCTCAATGCCGCAAAATGGAAAGTAGAGTCGGTTTTATAGGTTAATCGGTTTTGTATCTGCGCTTTTACGAAAGTGGCGCGAATATATATAAAATCACTTTGAATAGTAAGAGGAATACATATGGCAAAACGTAAGCAGCAAAATTTAATTAAAGGCACAGCACATCATAGACGAACCGAAGACGATTACATGGGGGTGTTACTCGATACAGTAACGCTTGACGATTGGCAGGCTGTAGTGGCGGGGGCGCTGAAACTAGCAAAGGAAGGGGATTTAGGAGCGCGGGCATGGCTGGCGCAATATTTAGTAGGCAAGCCCGCCGGTAAAGCTCCAACGCCTTTAACCGTGGTAGTGCAGCAGTTAAACAATGCCGATCCTGTAGTAGAGAAATTGGCACATAAAACCGTTTGGAATATGGAGTTTCCCGAAGATGATTGGAAAGAGAATATAAAGGCTACTATTGCGGCTGAATTAACGGAAAAGTTACAGTAATAAAAACCATCTCTAGACAAGAGACAGCAAGGCTTACAGCCGATTTTGACGATATACAAAATACCTAATTTGACTAATGATTTCGGAAAAACATAATGGGTGGATACGGTAGTGGCAGAAAATTTGGCGCGGAGTGCACGGAAGATTATCAGTCGATTGATATAAGACGCTGGCAGCGGGATGGTTATCTAATGCCGGGGCGATACATCGATTGTCAATGGTCGCGCTACGGTGAGAAGATTTCAGCTATTAACGCTAAAATCAAAGTCGGACGAATACGCTTGATTTATAATTACCGAAGAAATGGCGGCGAATGGGAAAGCCTTGATTATCCGGTTAGGTTACAAACAACAGCTTGCAATTACGGCGGTGTTCGTTACTGGTTTACTTGTCCGGCAGTTGGTTGTGGTCGGCGGATAGCGGTGTTGTACCTGGGCGGCAAAATTTTCGCTTGTCGTCATTGCTACCAGCTTGTCTATAAAAGCCAACGGGAAACAGTTGATGACAGAGCGGCCCGCAGAGCCAACAAAATCAGGGCCAAACTGAATTGGGAACCCGGCATACTCAATGGCAACGGCTGGAAACCCAAAGGGATGCACTGGCTTACCTATGATCACCTGGTCGCAACACATGAAAACTATTCGAATCAGTTGCTAATGGGAATTACCGCAAAATTGGGGATTGTGACTGACCGAGGGCTTTGATAGATTACTAACATGTGAAAACAGTAATAACTATCTATAGTGTACCCGTATGAGTCCCCGAAAAACCTAACTTTAGCTTTTGGACGAAATTATTTTTTATAAGTCATTGATTCAATTGGTCGGGACGAAAGGATTTGAACCTTCGACCCCTTGCACCCCATGCAAGTGCGCTACCAAGCTGCGCTACGCCCCGATGTATTGAATTTTATGTAGGAAAGGATTGTGAATACAATCCCTAAAGAAACTGATAAGACAAATTATACGCTATTTGCCGCAATAATCAGCATACAATTCTATTTTAATAATTCCAGAATATCTTCCAGCTCTACAATCATCTGTGCTATCAACTGCTTGGCACGCGTTGAATCTTCTTTAGATTCATTATTAGTCAAATGAGCTCTGGCGCCACCTATAGTATAACCTTGCTCATATAGTAATGATCTGATTTTACGGATCATCAATACATCATGGCGCTGATAATAACGACGGTTGCCGCGTCTTTTTACCGGGCTAAGTTCGGTAAATTCTTGTTCCCAGTAACGGAGTACATGAGGCTTTACCCCGCATAATTCACTGACTTCACCTATAGTGAAATAGCGTTTGGCCGGTATGACAGGAAGTTCATTATTATTACTCGGTTCCAGCATAAGCTTCTACTCGGACTTTAAGTTTTTGACCAGACCTGAATGTTACCACACGTCTCGCAGAAATAGGTATCTCTTTACCTGTTTTAGGGTTTCTACCAGGACGGCTTTTTTTATCACGAAGTTCAAATTTTCCAAAGCCGGAAAGTTTTACCTGCTCGCCATGTTCCAAAGATCTTTTAATTTCTTCAAAAAATAACTCTACCATATCTTTTGCTTCGCGCTTGTTTAAGCCAAGCTCATCAAACAACCTTTCGGCAAAATCTGCTTTGGTTAACGCCATTCAATCAATCCCTCAGCTTTGCATTAATTTTAGTGGTCACGGTCTCTAACATTTTGTTTAATATAGCATCTATTTCAAAATCTGTTAGCGTTTGTGAGTCATCTTGTAAAATTAAACTTAACGCAATGCTTTTACTGTCTTCATCAATACCCTTTCCGCGGTATACATCAAAAATTACAATATCCTTCAGGGCTTGTTCTGCACAGCCCTGAATGCTGCTTATTATATCGCTCGCTGAGATATCTTCTTTAACAATCAGGGCTAAATCACGACGCAGCGAAGGATATTTTGAGAGCGGTTTGAATCGGGGAATACGTTTATTCAATAATAGATTCTGATCCAATTCAAACAGGAAAACCTCGGTATCAAATCCCAATTGTTTCTCCAGCACTGGATGCAGCATGCCCAGCCAGCCTATTACTTCACCTTCACAAGATAAAATTTCGGCGGTTTGTCCTGGATGCAAAGCAGATTGCCGGGCAGACAAAAATTTCACTTCCCGGCCTGTCAAGGCAAATATGGCCTGCACATCGGCTTTTATATCAAAAAAATCAACATTGCGGGTTTTTTGACCCCATTGCCCAGTATAGGCACTGCCCAATACCAGCCCTGAAAGCATGTTCTGCTGATGCAGTTTTTCGTCCTTGTTTAGAAAGCGCAGACCCGTTTCAAATAACCGAATCCTGTTTTGCTGATGATTAATATTATATAAAGCGGCTTTCAATAAGCCGCACCATAAAGTGGTGCGCATGACCGATAATTCAGAAGAAATCGGGTTTTTTAAGCTGATAAATTCATCATGAGGAGCGACGGTTTTTTGCAGGTCTTCATCGACAAAACTATAGGTAACAGCTTCCTGATAGCCTCTGTCCACCAGCAGATCCTTGACTCTGTCAATATCCAGTAGTGCTTCTGTTGCCTGGCCTAATTGGGTGCGCATCAGCAAACTGCTGTTCGGCAGCTTGTTATAGCCATAAATGCGCGCTATTTCTTCAATCAAGTCAGCTTCAATAGCGATGTCAAAACGAAAGCCAGGCGGTGTAACCAGCCAGCCATCGGCCTGTGCTTTAACCTCCATACCCAGGCGCTGGAAAATATCAACAATATCTGCATCAGCCAGAACAATACCCAGCATTTTTCCTATCTGCTGGCTTCCAAGATAGATCGACGGGCGTTGAGGCAGAGCAGCTTCGCTCTTGACCTCTGTAATCGGGCCCACACTGCCGCCGGCAATATCAATAATCAATTGCGTAGCCCGCTCAATCGCTCTTTCCTGCAAGGTGGGATCAACGCCGCGCTCAAAACGGTGCGATGAATCCGTGTGCAAACCGAATCGGCGCGCTTGACCGGCTAGACTTTGCGGGGCAAAAAAAGCGCATTCCAGAAATATATGTTGAGTGGTATCGCTGACGGCCGAGTCGCTGCCGCCCATAACGCCTGCAAGCGCCAGGGCCTGCCGGTCATCGGCGATGACCAGCGTATCAGGATCAAGCGTGATTACTTGACTGTTCAATAAAGCCAGTTGTTCACCGGCTTTACCCCGACGCACAATGATGGCGCCGGTCAGTTTGTCGGCATCGAAGGCATGCAAGGGCTGACCCAGTTCGACCAGAACATAATTGGTAACGTCAATCAGTGGTCCAAGGCTTCTCAGCCCGGAGCGGCGCAAGCGCTCCTGCATCCACAGCGGCGTTTCGGCCTTGGCGTTCACGCCCTTGATTAATCGCCCCAGATAGTGCGGGCATGCCTCAATTGCTTCGATGTTGACCGCCAGGGCAGCCTGATGACTGACTGCGCAGACCTCAATTGGAACCGGTGACCAATTCATGCGGTTTAAAACCGCCACTTCACGGGCAATACCTTCCATACTGAGACAGTCCGCCCGGTTCGGCGTCAAGTCGACTTCAATAATGGCGTCATTCAGGGACAGATAGTCGCGGATATCGACGCCTACCGGGGCGTCCGAGGCTAATTCCATCAGACCGCTAGCTTCAGTCGCCAGGCCCAGTTCTTTTTCCGAGCACAGCATGCCGAACGAGTCAACGCCCCGCAGTCTGGATTTTTTTATTTTAAAATCGCCCGGTAATTCAGCGCCGATCAGGGCCGCCGGAATTTTCAAACCAACCCGGACATTACTGGCGCCGCAGACAATTTGCAGAGGCTCCGCTTCCCCGACCGCGACTTTGCAGACTCTGAGCCGGTCAGCATCAGGGTGCTGCTGCAGGTCCAGCACTTCGCCCACGACCACGCCGCTGAATATGGCGGCGGCAGGTGTTACTGAATCGACTTCGAGGCCTGCCATGGTCAATTGCTCGACCAGTTCTTCTGTGCTTATGGCCGGATTGACATAGTCTCTTAACCAGGCTTCACTAATTTGCATGATTCAAACTTTCCTGTGTAACCCAAGCTAATGAAATTGTTCCAGAAATTTAAGATCATTTTCAAAAAACAGCCTTAAATCGTTGATGCCGTAGCGTAGCATGGCCAGTCTTTCCACGCCCATGCCGAAAGCAAAACCGCTGTAGTCATCGCTGTTGATGTTAACAGCCTTAAAGACTTCGGGATGGATCATGCCGCAGCCCATGACTTCGAGCCAGCCGGTTTGGCTGCATACACGGCAGCCTTCGCCATTGCACATGACGCACTCAATATCGACTTCCGCAGATGGTTCGGTAAAGGGAAAATAGGACGGCCGAAAGCGCACCTGAATGTCTTTTTCAAAAAATGCGCGCAGCAATTCGTAAACGACGCCCTTTAAATCGGCGAAACTGACGTCGGTATCAACCAGAAAGCCTTCCACCTGATGAAACATCGGCGTGTGGGTGATATCTGAATCACATCGGTACACGCGGCCCGGCGCAATGACTTTCAAGGGCGGTTTTTCAGATTCCATGACTCTGATTTGTACCGGAGACGTATGGGTTCTCAAGACCGTATGGGCATCAAAATAAAAGGTATCGTGCATGGCCCTTGCCGGGTGATGGGCTGGAATATTCAGAGCTTCAAAGTTGTGATAATCATCTTCGATTTCAGGGCCTTCAACAACCTTGAACCCGACGCTGGCAAAAATTTTGGAAATTCTTCTGAGGGTGGTAGTAACCGGATGCAAGCCGCCGATATCCTGTCCTCGTCCGGGCAGCGTCACATCAATGCATTCGCTGGCCAGACGCTCTTCCAGGGCAGCTTGTTCCAGGGCATTTTTTCGAGCGTCCAGAGTTTGCTGAAATTGATCTTTAGCTTTATTGATCGCTTGGCCGGCAGTACGGCGCAACTCAGGATCAAGTGCGCCGAGATCTTTCATGTGCAGGGTAAACAGTCCCTTTTTGCCAAGGTACTCAACCCGAACCTGATCGAGCTGAATAGAATCTTTTGCTTCTGCAAGCCTGTGTAATGCCTGAGCGAGAATTTCATCTAGATTAGCGGACACGATTCAGCTCGCTTGTTATTTAATGGATGGGAGGATCCGGAAGGACTTTATTAATGATGAGGTTAAAATTATCCTGCCTAACCCCACCTCTTCGTAACGAAGAGGGAGATCAATTACTGTTTCAGTGAAAAATTATTTGTTGCTAAGGTTGACTTTGATTTGCTTTGGCGATTTTTGCTATCTCGGCAAATGCCTCAATATCACGTACGGCAATGTCAGCTAAAACCTTACGGTCTACCGCTACATTCGCTTTGGTCAAGCCATTGATTAGACGGCTATAAGATATTCCATATAAGCGTGCCGCCGCATTTATCCGAACAATCCACAATGCCCGGAATTGACGTTTTCTTTGTTTGCGGTCGCGGTAAGCATACTGACCGGCCTTGATGACCGCTTGCTTGGCAACGCGATAAACCCGGCTGCGTGCGCCGTAGTAGCCTTTCGCTTGTTTGAGAATTTTTTTATGTCTTGCTCTGGCAGTTACGCCGCGTTTTACTCTAGCCATTGTTATTCACCTGTTAACTGTAAGGCATCAAGCGTGCAGCCATGCGCACGTCGGATGGGTGAATAGTTGCCGGTGAGCGTAACTGTCTTTTTCTTTTAGTCGATTTTTTAGTCAGAATATGACGTCTATACGAGTGACCGCATTTAAAACCGCCGCTGCCTGTACGTTTAAAACGTTTGGCTGCGCCACGGTTAGTTTTTATTTTTGGCATTTGTTTGCTCCAATAATTTAAAATAAAAATTCCCTGAGTAAAATAACCCCACAAGGCAAAATGCAAGGCCCGGAAGAATTACCCATGCCACTATAAGTGACACTCAATAGCTTATCCTGTGCTATCGCTCGGCAGACATGGCAAATACCATGCCTGCCCAGTTATTTTTTCTTTTTCGGTGACATAACCATAACCATCTGGCGTCCTTCCATTTTCGGAAACTGCTCAACGACGGCCATTTCCTCGAGATCTTTCTCGATACGCTTTAAAAGATCGACGCCAATTTCCCGATGGGCCATTTCACGCCCGCGATAACGCAAAGTAATTTTGGTTTTATCACCGTCATTCAGGAATTTGATTAAATTTTTTAGTTTAACCTGATAATCCCCTTCGTCGGTTCCAGGTCTGAATTTGATTTCCTTGACCTGAATCTGCTTTTGTTTCTTTTTGGCAATTTGCAGTTTTTTGTTTTGTTCAAACTGGTATTTGCCGTAGTTCATCACCTTGCAAACGGGAGGATCGGCGTTGGGCGATATTTCCACTAAATCCAGGTCGGCGGCATAAGCAATTTGTTTGGCTTCATCCAGCGGGATAATACCCAAGGCTTCACCATTTGCACCGGTCACTCTCACTCGTCTGGCAGTGATTGCGTCATTCAGGCGCGTTTCATCTTTTTTAGCAGCGATACCCTAATCCTCCAAAAACACTATAATTTTCTATCTTCAATCTCTTTTTTTAACCTTTCCGTAAATTCACTGATTGACAGACTGCCCAGATTTTCACCTTTTTGTGTACGCACTGTAACGGTGTTATCTTCTATTTCTCTATCACCGATAACCAGAAGATATGGTACACGCTGGATTGAATGCTCGCGGATTTTAAACCCGATCTTCTCATTTCTCAAGTCAATTTTAACCCGGAAACCCTGTTGCTCCAGCTCTTTCATGGTCTGCACGGCGTATTTTGCATGTTTATCGGCAATATTCAGCAATACCGCTTGTACCGGAGCCAGCCAGACCGGAAAAGTGCCGGCATGCTGTTCAATCAAAATTCCAATAAAACGCTCCAACGAGCCCAAAATGGCTCTGTGCAGCATGACCGGCACTTGTTTTGAACTGTTTTCGGCAATATAGGTTGCACCCAATCGTTCCGGCATGGAAAAATCAACCTGAATCGTGCCGCATTGCCAAACCCGGCCAATACAATCTTTCAGGGAGAATTCTATTTTAGGGCCGTAAAAAGCGCCTTCCCCAGGCTGCAGATCCCATTTCAAGCCTTTGGTATTCAGCGCCAGTTCCAGAGCGCTTTCGGCTTTATCCCAAACCGCATCATCGCCCACCCGATTTTCAGGACGCGTTGATAATTTAATGATAACTTCTTCAAAACCGAAATCTTTATAAACCTCAAACAGCAGGTCAATAAAAACGGCTACTTCATCCTGAATCTGGGCTTCCGTGCAAAAGATATGCGCATCATCCTGAACGAAGTTCCTGACCCGCATCAGACCATGCAGCGTGCCCGACGGCTCGTTGCGGTGGCAGGAGCCGAATTCCGCCATGCGAATTGGCAGATCGCGATAGCTTTTAATGCCCTGGTTATAAATCTGCACATGGCAGGGGCAATTCATGGGCTTGATGGCATAGTCGCGATTTTCCGAGCGGGTGGTAAACATGCCGTCGCCAAATTTTTCCCAATGGCCGGACTTTTCCCATAAAGAACGGTCTACTATCTGTGGGGTCTTAACTTCCCCGTAGCCGTTTAGCCGCAGTTTTTCGCGAATATATTGCTCGATCTGCTGATAAATAATCCAGCCTTTTTCGTGCCAGAACACCATGCCGGGCGCTTCTTCCTGAGCATGAAACAAATCCAGCGTCTTCGCCAGCTTGCGGTGATCACGTTTTTCCGCTTCCTCCAGCCGGTGCAGATAAGCCTGCAAATCTTTTTTATCAGCCCAGGCGGTGCCGTAAATACGCTGCAGCATTTCATTCTCGGAATTCCCTCGCCAGTAAGCTCCGGCAATCTTCATGAGTTTAAATGCCGTTAATTTGCCGGTGCTGGGCACATGAGGTCCCCGGCACAAATCGGTAAATCCGCCTTGCGTATATAAAGATAAATCTTCATCTTCGGGAATGGATTCAATAATCTCGGCCTTATACTGCTCGCCCTGCTCACGGAAGAATTTTATCGCCGCATTCCGTGACAATATCGAACGGCTGACTTCATAATCTTCAGCAGCCAACTGATGCATTCTTTCTTCAATTGCTTTCAGATCTTCCGGGGTAAAAGGCCGTTGATAAGCAAAATCATAATAGAAGCCGTTTTCAATGACCGGACCGATGGTAACCTGTGCTTCAGGGAATAACTGTTTAACTGCCTGGGCCAATAAATGAGCGGTCGAATGACGAATAATCTCGACGCCTTCTTTATTGTTGGCTGTAATAATCTGGACAGTGGCATCCTGCTCAATTAATTCTTTGGCATCCACCAGCTTGCCATTTACCTTGCCCGCCAAAGTCGCCTTGGCTAATCCCGAACCAATAGACTGTGCCACATCCATTACTGTAACAGCTTGGTCATATTCACGACGGGAGCAGTCAGGAAGCGTGATTACTGGCATCATTTAAAACCTGGGTAGTGCTGCATTCTGAAAGATAACGCCTTATTGAGCCGGTAATAATTATATTGGGGCAGGCCATCATTCACACAGTCAACTATTAAATTAAATTTTTTAATTTCTGCAATAAAAAAAGCACCGCTGAGCAGTGCTTTAAGAGTATGGTAGGCGCGATTGGACTCGAACCAACGACCCCCACCATGTCAAGGTGGTGCTCTAACCAACTGAGCTACGCGCCTGAAGTTTAAGTAACTTTAGACGCTACATTATAGCGTCAGATTTTTTTTTCGCAACTCTTAATAAACCCTTGCAGAACAAATACATTAAAATAAAGCGTTCAGATTTCTGAGGACTTCAAAGACTTATGGGTAACCGCTTAGCCCTTGAAAAACCCTGATGGCTTTGTGAAACTGGAAACCTGCGATAATGTACGGGAATACCGGCAATGCCATGAGCCTTGGCAGGAGTGGGAAAAACTGCCAATAATCAGGAATATATAGCCTCAAACGATAAATTGACTTATGCTAAATCATACCCTTGCTTTTGAAATGCAAATAATTAAATGTTACGTAAAATTCTAATTGCCAATCGCGGCGAAATTGCAGTTCGTATTATTCGGGCCTGCGCTGAAATGGGCATACGTTCGGTCGCTATTTATTCAGAAGCCGACCGCTTTGCCCTGCATGTCAAAAAAGCCGATGAATCTTACTGTATTGGTAGCGAGCCGCTTGCGGGCTATCTTAATATTTATGGTTTGGTGAATCTTGCGGCAACGACGGGTTGTGACGCCATTCATCCCGGTTATGGCTTTCTTTCCGAAAATGCCGAGTTTGCCAGCGCCTGCAAGAAACGCGGACTGATCTTCATAGGCCCGAGTGAAGACGTTATCCGGCGTATGGGCGATAAAACCGAAGCCCGGAAGGCTATGACGGCAGCCGGGATTCCGGTCACTCCGGGTACCGACGGCAACCTCGAAAATGCTGACGAAGCCTTGACTGTCGCTGAAAAAATCGGTTATCCGGTTATGCTCAAGGCCACCTCGGGCGGCGGCGGCAGGGGCATCAGACGGTGCGATAATGCGGCTGATCTGCAACGCAATTTTCAGCGGGTTATTTCCGAAGCCACGAAAGCCTTCGGCAGCGCCGACGTGTTTCTGGAAAAGTGCATTGTCAATCCCCGGCATATTGAAGTGCAGGTTTTGGCCGACCATCACGGCAATACCATTCATCTGTATGAACGCGACTGCTCCATTCAGCGCCGCAATCAAAAGCTGATCGAAATTGCGCCTTCGCCGCAACTGGGTGAAGCCCAGCGCCAGTATTTGGGAGGACTGTCAGTTATAGCCGCTAAAGCCGTCGGCTATACCAATGCCGGAACCGTGGAGTTTCTGCTTGACGATAATGACCGGTTTTATTTTATGGAAATGAATACCCGCGTACAAGTCGAGCACACTATTACCGAGGCGATCACGGGCGTGGATATTGTTGAAGAACAAATCCGGATTGCCGCCGGCTTGCCCTTGCGCTTCAAGCAGCATGAGATTGTCAGGCGCGGCTATGCGCTCCAGTTTCGGGTCAATGCCGAAGATCCCCAAAACAGTTTCCTGCCCAGTTTCGGGCGGATTTCCCGCTACTATGCGCCGGGAGGCCCAGGCGTACGCACCGATACCGCCATATATACTGGCTATGAGATACCGCCGTTTTACGATTCCATGCTGGCCAAGGTTATTGTCGACGCCCTGACCTGGGAAGATGTTATTAAACGGGGCGAGCGCGCCTTGCGTGATATGGGGCTATTTGGCATTAAAACGACGATTCCCTATTATCTGGAAATTCTTCAGCACGCGGATTTTCGCGCCGCCACTTTCAACACCGGCTTTGTTGACAAATATCCCGAGCTCATCAATTATTCGAACAAGCCCCGACCGGACGTGCTGGCCAGCGTAATAGCGGCTGTTATGGCCGCCCATACCGGCTTGTAACACAGGAAAAACCGATGCAAAAAGTTTATATTACCGATGTTATCCTTCGTGACGCCCATCAATCCCTGATTGCTACCCGACTGCGCATCGAGGATTTGCTGCCGGCCTGCGCCATGCTTGATAACATCGGCTATTGGTCATTGGAATGCTGGGGTGGAGCAACCTTTGATGCCTGCCTGCGCTTTCTCAAGGAAGATCCGTGGCAGCGCTTAATCCAACTGAAAGCGGCAATGCCGAATACGCGCTTGCAAATGCTCGTGCGCGGCCAAAACCTGCTTGGCTATCGTCACTATTCCGATGACGTAGTGCGCATGTTCATTTTAAAGGCGGCGGAAAACGGTATAGATGTGTTCCGCATTTTTGATGCCTTAAATGACATTCGAAATCTTAAAACCGCTATTGTCGCGGCCAAGGAAACTGGCAAGCATGCGCAGGGAACGATCTGTTATACCACCAGCCCGGTGCATAATGTGAGTGGTTTTGTGACTCTGGGTAAAGATCTGGCTAAGCTTGGCTGTGATTCAATTGCCATTAAGGATATGGCCGGCTTGCTGACGCCCTATGCTGCCAGCGAGCTGGTAAAGGCGCTCCAAGATGCGGTCGATTTACCGCTTCACCTGCATTCGCATGCAACCTCAGGTCTTGCCGAAATGTGCCAATTGAAAGCCATTGAAGCAGGCTGCCGGCATATTGATACGGCCTTGTCCTCCTGGGCCGGAGGCACCAGTCATCCACCTACTGAAAGCATGGTTATCGCCTTTCGCGGAACAGAATACGACACCGGCCTGAATCTGAATAAACTACAGGAGGTAAACCGTTATTTTACTGAAATCCGTAAAAAATATCGCCGCTTTGAAAGCGAATTTACCGGCATCGATACCCAGGTTCATGTTTATCAGGTCCCCGGCGGAATGATATCCAACCTCGCCAACCAGTTACGCGAGAGAAATGCGCTTGATCGCATTGGCGAAGTCTATAAAGAGATTCCCGAAGTTCGCAAGGATCTCGGCTATCCGCCGCTGGTCACGCCCACCTCCCAGATTGTCGGCACTCAGGCGGTTCTGAATGTCTTGACGGGCAAGCGTTATGAGACTATTACCAATGAAGTCAAACGCTATCTGCAGGGCGGCTATGGCAAGGCCCCGGCGCCGGTTAACGAAACCCTGCAAAAGCGCGCCATCGGCAAGGAGGAAATAATTGACTGCCGGCCTGCTGACCTGCTTAAACCCGAATTTGAGGCATTACGCCAGGAAATAGGCGCGCTGGCTCATAACGACGAGGATGTGCTTAGCTACGCCCTGTTTCCTGAAGTCGGCAGGCAGTTTTTGGAGCAACGTTCAACCGGCACCTTGGTGCCGGAAGTGCTGGAGTTAGAGCTAACAGCCGTAGATGCAGATAGCATTAAAAAAGCGCCGACGGAGTTTAATGTGGCGCTGCACGGTGAATCCTATCATGTCAAAGTAACAGGCGCCGGCCCTAAAAACCAGATGCTTCGGCATTTTTATTTTTCAGTGGACGGCGTTCCCGAAGAAATCGTTGTCGAAACGCTGGATGAAATAGTTCTGGCCGGCGGCGCTCAGGGCGCTGTTACCAGCACGATTGCCAGGAAAAGACCCAGGCCTTCTTCACCAGGCGATATTACCGTAAGCATGCCCTGCAATATTCTTGAAGTATTGGTCAAAGTTGGTGAATCAGTGGCTGCAGGCCAGGCGGTATTAGTAACCGAAGCCATGAAAATGGAAACAGAAATTACTGCGCCGATAGCGGGCCTCGTGAAGGCCGTCCATGTGGTCAAAGGTGAAGCGGCTAACCCTGATGAAGTGCTGATTGAAATTGCGCCTCTATCTGATGCGTGCTGATCCTGGTGAAAAGATTGAAAAAGCCATCAGGCTATTTAATCGGGTTCAGACTTTAGTCAGATGGTTTTTAGGAAGTTCAAGTACAGGTGCTTGAATAGCTATTTTCTGTGAAGGGTAAAGCGGTTGAACAGGCTCTGTTTATTTGACTGTTTATTTAAAAGTTATGAGCAGCAAGGGCACGTTGGCGTACCCTTGCTGAAAACAAACGGATTATTTTTTCAGCAGTTCCTTTACCTTGGCCATAATGCCTGCCGGATCAACGCCCTGGTGCGGGAACTGTTCCCACAGCCCGCCGCAGCCTTCCTGGTAAGTACCCAGATGGGCATATTTCGGAGTAAGACCTCGTTCCAGCAGCAGTGAGCCAAAGCGGCTTCCCAACCCCGTTTTACGGTTGAAGGATTCCACTACCAGCACCATCGGCGATTGACCGATTTTAGCCATTATGTCTTCATCGATGGTATTCAGGGTCGGTTTGTTGATCAGGCCGACATCGATGCCTTCCTGCTTCAGACGTTCTACTGCATCCAGGGAACGGTACAAGGCTTCGCCGAAACTGACGATATAGCCTTGAGACCCTTCACGGATGATTTCGTCCTTGCCGGAGACAAATTTATAGCTGCCGCCGAAAAACTCCTGGCCGTCGCTGTCCAGAATGTTCGGCACTTTGGAACGGGTGGAGAACACAAAGCGCAGGCCAGGATCAAAGAAAATGGTTTCGAGACAGGCTTTCATTTGCAGCGGATCGGCGGGAAAATACAGATGGGTCGCATACGCATCACTGAGCCCATTGTCGGCAAACATATTGTTCAGGCCGAAGTGACAGGTATTATCAGCCATGTCGTCAATTCCCGAATGGGAGAAGTGGCAGAGAACATTGGAGTTATTCAGCCGAGCCATGGTGATTTCTGAAATGCACATTTCCAGGAAAGCGCTGAAGGTGCCGAAAATGCCCTGCTTGCCCTTTTCCATGCCGAAACCGGCAGCGGCCGAGAAGTTGCCGCGCTCCATGATGCCGGAAGAAATAAATACTTCAGGGTGGGCATCATGAATTTTCTTCAAGCCGCAGGAGCCTTCCAGATCGCTGTCGATCACGCGCACCTTTTCAATCCGCTCGGCTTCGCTCATGCGGCCCAGAATCGCGACTGCGGCATCGCCAAAAACGTTGCGGTTGGCATCCCACTTGTCGCTGGAGCCAAGAAAGGTATAGTCCTGTTTGGGCGCTTTAATGCCTTTAAGATAATCGGCGGCCGACGGTTGGCCACGCGACTCCAGATATTCTATCGCTAGCTTCACTGAAATAACGTCATGGCCGTGCGTGGAACCTTCCAGGCCTGCAATTCCCGGGCACATGGGCCGGTGATTAATCAGGGCGATTGGCCCGCTAGTGTTTACTGCAGCATAGATGCGTTGATACAGGTCATCGATATCCTCGCCATTACCTTCCATAACCTGCAAACCATGACCTGCCAGTGTTTTAGCGACGCTGCAGCCCGGCAGATAATGTGACGGGTGGCCGGCGATAGTCACATCGTTATCGTCAATAATCAGCTTGATATTCAGGCTTTGCGCAACAGCCAAGCGTGCGGCTTCGGCATCGTCTCCTTCTTGCTGGGAACCGTCGGAACCCAGGCAGAACAAAGTCTTGCCGGGATTAGCCATGGCCACACCGTTGACATACGGCCATATGTGGCCCAAGCGTCCCGAACTGAATTTCACGCCGGGCGTAAGCCCCAGCTCAGGGTGTCCCGGCAGATGAGAATGGGCTTCGCGGTAATGCATGAGCTGTTCTGCTGGCAAATCGCCGTTCAGGGTAGCCATCAGATACTGGGTAGCAACCCGGTGTCCGGCTTCATCAAAGAACACCGGCACGAATTTACCGGCTGCTCCGCGAAACAGGGCGTCCAGGATCATTACTTCAGGCACGGTGTCATAAGGTCCGCCGGTATGTCCGCCTACGCCTCTGGCCGCCCCCGTGGCGGTAAAAAATACGATGGCATCGCGGCACAGTTGAATATTGGCTTTAAGGCCGGCTTTTTGCTCAGCATTAAGGGTGGGACTGGCAGGATCCAGATGTATGCGCTGATAAGCGCCAAGATCGATTGGAAAATTAGACATAGTTAATTTCTCGTAATTAATGATTATTTTAGGCTTGGTAGTTAGGCCCGTATTCTCTACATAGATAAATGAGCCGGAAAAAGGGCCCTTTATATACCTGGGTTAGCCGCCTTGCCTCGTATTGCTCCTAGGTTGAATATTAGAGCATTATTTTTTTGGGAAAGGAATTCAATACACTTTTCAATCAGGTAATAGCTATTTTTATAATTGAAAAGCACAAATCATTTTAATCATTATAAAAGCAATATGTAAGAGGACAGACAAATGAAGCCATAAAAGACAACTCCTAAGCCTTGTTTTAAGTGTCCTTCCTGGCTTCAAAAGTATGCACCCATACCAGGCTGTCAGGATTCCAGGTCATACCAGGATGCATTCTTAAAATCATACTCCGGTAACTTTCAAGAGCGGGATATCCTTCCGCTCTGGCGTGCTCGTCGGTGAGATCGCCCAAACGCTGGCGCTCCAAACGGGTAACAATAAAAGTAATGTCTTCCAGAGCAAAGGTTTCTCCAGGCCAGGCATATACTCCATCACGGCGCTGCTGGGTTTTAAGCCCGGCTTTTGCCGCCGCCACAAGTTTTGGATGCGTTACCAGCCGTTCTATCGAACAGGTTTTCTCGGGATAGGTCTCCATGACTGATTTTCTCAAAATAGATTTAAAATTCTATTGTACCAGCTTGAAACCTTCCTGCTAAAGAATGCGAGCTATATTAGGTTATGGATGATAACGCGATTACCGGCTATTTGCTTTCTTTACACTGGAATAGTCTAACGTTCAATGGATAGCTATTCATACACCAGTGAGTTACCGCTTCATAACTTAATCCGTCCATGACCATAAAATCAGGCCCTCCAATAAAAGACAGCCGTTTCATACTTCTAATAAGCTATAGCTTGCTGATGGGTTTAGGCGCGAGCGGGATATTTATGGATGGTACTGTGATGGAGTCGCGTCTGTCGATTGACCCTATACAAAAAAAGATTCTGCGAATGGCTTTTAAAACCACCTACCTATTACTTGGTAATCTGGGCATTCAGTTCATTCTCGCCGACGGAGCCGCCAGGGTATTCGGCATAGAATGCCTCGAGGGCGGGCAATTAAGAGCGCCCGAATCCTCAGCTGCGACACGCTAGTGCTGGCGGTCGGCATACGCCTTAATATAGAGATTGCCAGGCAGGCGGGGTTAAATACCAGCCGCGGAATTTTAAGGCATAACTTACAACATTGGGGCGCCGGGGCTTGAGCAGACCATGGTCATGGCTGACAATTTGACGGCCGCAACAACAACTATTCGGGCTCCATTGTTGAAACCCGATCCAAAATGCCGGATTATCCGGTTTTCACTGTGGGCCAAGTCGCTTAAAATGAGACGGGGAGTCCTCTTGAGGAATATTATTATAAAAATTCGGCAAATTATGTTTACCGCAAGCCGGTAGTGAATGGGCATCGCCTGACCGTCAGTATGGCGCTGGTCGAATGCAGCGAATTAAGCAGAATCAGAACGGCTATTGAATGACAATGGCGACTTGGACCCCAGCAGCTTGAAAGATTAAGCCGTACCGGTTAGCTTGGCGCAGATAAGGATGCCTCTTAAGTGGTTTTCCGGCCTGAAAGCGCCATCGTTTGTAATTGCAGCCGGATTACCCAGGGGAAGTTAAGCAATGCCATTAGCCAGGGCGGCAACGGTATGCGATTCGTGCCAATCCTTGATAGAGGAACTGCATGGAAGCCGAATCAAACCAGTTCGCGCCTGTAAAGTGCTGGGTTTTGCATATTTACGTCCTTTTCAGGCGACTCCTATTTAATAGCGCGAGCCAGTGTTTACTGGCAAATCGGCGCCTTCGAATGGTTTGTTGATGAATTATGACAGAATCATCTTATAAACAGATCAGCGGATACAGTTTGCCAGCTTGCTCTAATTTTCATCCCCACAAGGCCTTGTATGAAGATTTGCTGTCCAGTTAAGAGGGGACAACTTCATGTCATTAACTCAACAGCAAATTTATTTAGTATAGAAATCATGGGAAAAAGTTGTATCCGTATCAGCTACGGCGGCTGAATTATTTTATGGCCAATTGGTTGAACTTGCCCCGGAAGTCAAGCCCTTGTTCAAGGAGGATATGAAAATCCGGGGCAATAAAATGATGAGCATGCTCAACACTGTTGACAGATCATTAAATAATATAGAAGCTATTATGCCGATCGTTGAAGAAAGCGGCCGCCGCCATGAAAGCTGCTTAAGTTGACTATATCTTAAAGGCCGGGTCCCCGGCCTTGTTGTAATTGTGATTATAAAGCCGTTAACCCGCCCTGATCGTTATCGCTTTTAAGATAGGCATTAACTTCCAGGCAGATTAAGGGTTTTATCGAAGGCAGGAACTGTTATCGGCAAGGTAATACGGCAGTGGTACTCCTCATCGCCGCAAAATTTTCAGCGAGATGCCACAAGCACCCAAAGATGAGGCCTATTTCAAGGTCTTCAACAGCTTGTGTATTTTCAGAGTTTGATTTTTCCAGGTTATAACCGAAACAGTGTAAAGTCCGGCTGACCCGTTATTTAGCGCCGGGGCAGGCAATGCTGAATCGCTGCATCGGCTTATCCACTTTCAATGCGGTCAGTTGCCCGCCCCAATAACAACCGGTATCAATGGCATAACAATTCGGACCCTCGTAATAGCCTAATGTAGACCAGTGGCCGAAAATAATGCGCATATCGGCGTTTTTGCGTTTCGGCACTTCAAACCAGGGTAAAAGATTTTTGGGCTGAGAACCTAAAGGACCGCTTTGGCTAAAGTTCAGCCGGCCGTTGGCTTCGCAGTAGCGCATGCGAGTGAAGCAATTGATAATAAAACGTAATTTAGCCATACCTTTCAGGCTGGATGACCACAAATTTGGTTTATCGCCGTATAGTTGTTTCAACAGAGCCGCATAGTCCGGGCCTTGCAGGGCCTGTTCGGCAAGCAAAGCCATTTTTTGAGTCTTTTGAAAAGTCCATTGCGGCGGCAGACCTGCATGAAGCAGACAAAATTCATCGTTATAATGAAATAACGGTCGGTGCCGCAGCCAGGTTATCAGCTCGTCCCGGTCAGGGGCTTCAAGTACCTGAATAAGCGTGTCTTTCTTATTGGCTAATTTTGGCGAGCAGGACGCAACGAGCAAATGCAGATCATGATTGCCGAGCACGGCTACGGCCGAATCGCCCAGCGATTTAACAAAACGCAATGTCTCCAGTGACTTGGGCCCACGATTAACCAGATCGCCTGCAAACCAGAGCTGGTCTTTAGCGGGATCAAATGGAATACTATCAAGGAGCCGTAACAACTCATCAAAGCAGCCCTGTATATCGCCAATAGCATAAATCGCCATCTAACTAATGCAGAACTCTGGGAATGGATAAGGTAAATTTGGGAATGTTGGCGCTGAAATTATTGCCATCATCCGAACGCATGGTATATTCACCCTGCATCGTGCCTACCGGCGTCTCGATCATGGCGCCGCTGGTATAGCGAAATGACTCGCCGGGCTTAAGATAGGGATGCTCGCCAATAACACCATCGCCCCTGACTTCCTGAATCTTGCCATTGGAATCGGTAATCAGCCAATGACGGTCTAGCAGCTTTGCCGGGACTGCGCCTGCATTGGTAATAGTAATCGTATAAGCGAAGACATAGCGATCCTTATCCGGAGCAGATTGCACTTCTACGAAATGGGGTGTCGCTTCTACTAATATTTTATTTTTTTCGTTCATTATTACATCATATAGACTTTTGGTGATTATTTCATCGTAACTTATCAATAAACGCAAGCAAGTATTAATCATGAATTACCTGGGGTGCTTTTTTATCTTATTCATTGCCTTATCGCAAACGGCTTATTCTGAAGACGGCAAGGATCTGGTGGCAGCGGCTATGGCCGGCAAAGTTCAAAGAATAGAATCTTTACTGGCGCAGGGAGTTGATGTCAACAGTAAAACAGCCAGTGGCCGCAGCGCCCTTATGGGCGCGAGTTTTAACGGCAACTTGCGCAGCGTCAAAGCTTTGCTGGCCTACGGCGCGGATGTGAATCTGGCCGATAACACCGGCACTACAGCATTAATGGATGCGCTGGTATCAGGAAATGAAGAGCTGGTGAATTTATTGATTATGGCCGGGGCGGATGTCAATGCCGCCGATAAACAGAATGTAACCGTCATGGCCAGGGCAAAAAAAACAGCGCACGGGCCGGTCATTAAAATTCTCGAAAAGGCCGGAGCCCAGGAAGCAGTCCAGGTTCCGATAGAAGAAGCGCCGCCTAATAAAATTGCCGGAGAAAAGCCGGCTGAAGAGAAATAATTTACTTACAAAAACTATCAGGACAAGACATTGCATATTCACATCTTAGGCATTTGCGGAACATTTATGGGCGGACTTGCAGTGATTGCAAGGCAGCTGGGCTATCAGGTCAGCGGCTCCGATCAAAATGTTTATCCGCCCATGAGCACTCAACTTGCAGAACAGGGCATTCAGTTGATGGAAGGCTATAAAGCTGAGAACCTTGATGGGAATCCCGATCTGGTGATTATCGGCAACGCCCTATCGCGCGGCAATCCGGAAGTTGAAGCGGTGCTTAACAAGAGTCTGAAATACGTATCGGGGCCGCAATGGCTGGCAGAGCATGTATTACAGGATAAATGGGTGCTGGCGGTGGCCGGAACGCACGGCAAAACCACGACCTCCAGCATGCTGAGCTGGATACTTGAGCATCAGGGCTTAAAGCCGGGGTTTTTAATCGGCGGCATTCCGTTGAACTTCGGCATTTCCGCGCGCCTGGGCGAGTCGGAATTTTTTGTTATTGAAGCCGATGAGTACGATTCGGCTTTTTTCGATAAGCGCTCAAAGTTTGTCCATTATCGTCCCCGAACGGCCATACTGAATAATCTTGAGTTTGATCATGCCGATATTTTTCCCGATCTGGACGCCATTAAAAAGCAGTTTCATCATCTGATCAGAACGGTTCCTGGCCAAGGCTTGATTATCAATCCCGAGAATGACGCCAATATAAACGAGGTATTGGCAATGGGCTGCTGGACGCCGGTTGAAAAAACGTCCATTGCTTCGGATGCGCGCTGGAATGCTGAACTGATTAATATCGACGGCAGCCAATTCTCGGTAATGATGGACGCCAAAGCCCAGGAAATAGTCGATTGGCCGCTGACAGGCAAGCACAATGTCTACAATGCCTTGTCCGCCATCGCTGCGGCAAACCATATCGGCATTAGGCCGGCGAACGCCATAGCGGCGCTAAGGCAATTTAAAAACGTCAAACGGCGCATGGAAGTCATTGCTGTTATTAATGGCGTAACCTTATACGATGACTTCGCCCATCATCCGACCGCCATAGAAACCACCTTGGATGGCCTGCGCAAACAGGTGGGAAGAGAACGCATTATCGCCATTGTAGAGCCGCGCTCAAACACCATGCGCATGGGCGTCCATACCGAAACGCTGGCCAAATCCCTGGCTAATGCCGATCTTGCCATCATTTATCAGCCCCAAAGCATGGGCTGGGATTTAAGCCGTCTAAAAAAATACGCGGCAAATATAGAAATCTGCCAGTCGCTCGACGACATTATCGCTAAACTCAAATTAGAAGCCCCTTATGGCGGCCACTTTGTACTCATGAGCAATGGCAGTTTCGGGGGAATATACCAGCGCTTGCAGGACGCATTAGGTTAATCTGACTGCAAACTCATATCCGTATAATCCTGCTTAAACTTATATCAAAAGATGAGTTGAAAAGTAAGATCGAAAAGTTTATTCGTTACGTTAATGAAACGATGGCTAAACCTTTTCGCTGGACTTATCAGGCAAAACCCCTTGCTCAACAGGATCACTATTTACGCTTTAGTGAATTAGTTGCCAGATAGTTTTCGGAATGGATTGATGAAGAAGGGTATGAATGTTTAAAGTAATAATTAACTTCAAAAGAAATCAAACGGCAGGATGATTTGGAAGTAAGAGTAATTTCCAGCACTGGCGGGGTAAAGGCAAACTCTATCAGGAAGCCGAAAGTCCTGATAGAGTTTGCCTTGCAATGATATTACAAGAGTCCTTTCATATCATTGTAACTTTTCTTTGCCTCTCTTAATTCCTGTTCAGCTTCTTGTATAGCGCCTTCTTTGGCATGCCCGCGCGCTGCTTTCAATTTGTTATTAGCTCTTTGCTTGGCCATATCCACTTTATCATTAGCGTTTAACTCCTTGCCTGCATCAATCGCCTCTTTTATAAGAGAGGCAACTGTGGCAGGATCTGAGCCAGTAGTGATGGCATCAAGGGCTTTTTGTATTTTAGCCATTGCAAGGTCAATGGCGTCCCCAGGGGAATACACAATTCTGCCCTCGCCGGGTTCAGCCAAAACCGACGTTGAAACAGCACTCATGGAAATGGAAGCTGCGATAAATGCAGAGAGTAAGATTTTTTTCAAGATTTTCATATTCTATTAATCCTCAAGTTATTTTTTTAATAATAGATTTAAAGTTGATGAGCCAAGCATTAATTATGTAACTTCTAATTTCCAGCACATTTTAAAAGATTTCATATTTATGAATAATGCTATATAGATCGGCCTGGAGTAAATCCGGAAAGTTTTAAGAAATCAGATTCAGATTCAATATCGTATTAATTAATTGAATCTGGGCTGACATGCCCGCTAGTGTTTGGAGTCATATATTGCTTTAATTTCTTGATAAGCAGCTAAAGCCTCTCTTAATTTTGCTTCTCCGTTTTTTAAATCATCTTTTGTATACGCATCGCGAGCAGCTCTCAATATATTATTTGCTCTTTCACGCTGACGCTCGGTTCGTTCGTAACGAAACTCTTTTTGTATTTGGCGAGCTTCATTAATTACTTTTATGATCTCTGCCTTGTCACTGCCTTTTTCGGCCAAGCTAACCGCTTCCTGTATTTTGGCAACGGCGTTTTCACTGGCTTCGGTAACTTTTGCCTCGCCCGTAGCTGCAGCATAAGCTACCGATGAAACTGCGCCAATAAATGCCGCTATCATAAATGAAATGACTGTTTTTCTTAATATTCTCATGTTTGATAAATCTCGCTGTTAATATTTATAGTAGTCAGACTTAACCATCAAATGAAGCATCGAAAAATAATAAGGCCAAGCTGCAAATTATTTAATGGCTAAGCACCGCTTGAAATTCTATCACAGAATACCTCGTGAGAAGGGATTGAAAATGGCAACAATGAAAATTATTCATCATCCCTTTTGGCCTCCAGGCATAATTCTCCTGCCTCATCTAGGGACACTGTAAATAAAATCGGCGCGCAGCATACCTGACAGTCTTCATAATATTCCTGTGTGCCTGAAGATGTATCTACCACGACATTGATAGATTCACCGCAATAAGGACACACGATGATAATTTCCTCCTGATAGTTCATTTAAACTTTCCGGAGCAGGACATCAAGCCAGGACACAGGCAGAATGCATTTAAAAAAGGCCAATAAATAAGTTGGAACGGTAACGTAGTAACGAATCCTGGCGTGTCTGGTTTCCAGGGCATGGACGACTTTTTCGGCAACGGCTTTGGCAGGCAAGGTAAATGCTGCCGCAGCGCCTTCTTTTTGCAAGCGCGCTTCCATCATTTTATAAGCTTCCTTATGGAAGCTGTGCGTGGAATTTATATTTTTTTGATACAGCGCAAAAGCATTTTGCCTAAAGTTAGTCAAAATCGGGCCCGGCTCTATTATTGAAATATGAATATTGGTTCCGTGAAGTTCCAGACGCAAGGTATCGGCCAAACCTTCAAGGGCAAACTTGCTGGCATTATAGGCGCCGCGATAAGTCATCGCAACCAGACCTAAAATCGAACTGTTGTAAATAATCCGGCCGTGCCCCTGTTTACGCATCAGGGGAATGATCAGATTGGTCAACTCATGGGTGCCAAACAGGTTAGTTTCAAACTGATAACGCAGCACTTCACGGCTTATATCTTCAACAGCTCCCGGCTGGCCAAAAGCCCCGTTATTAAACAGTGCATCAATTTTACCGTCAGTTAATTCAATCGCCTGTCTGACCGCCTTCTGAATACTTTCGCTATCAGCCAAATCAAGCTGCACTGCGGTAAATCCTTCCTGTATCAACCGCGCAACAGCTTCCGGTTTCCTTGCGCTAGCAATAACATTATGACCGCGGCTCCTTAATTCCATTGCGGTCGCATAGCCAATGCCGGAAGAGCAGCCGGTGATGAGTATGGTTTGGGGTGAACTCCTTATTGGCAATTAACGCACCAGTTCCTGCTCGGTAAAGTAAAAATGCTTTGCGCTACTGCAATCGACTAAAAAAACCAGCGCTTCCCTGGTGCTTTTTATATTTAATTCGGCTGCTTCAACCCTCGAACATTGGCTGGTTGCCAAGGCTTTCTCGGCTGCATATCTTCTTAGCCGTTCGATATCAGCCAGGCGTGTCTGGTATTTACTGACTAAAGCGGGTAATTGTTCGGGTGCATAGGGAGGAATAGCGAAAGCGGAAAATTTTTCCGGATTATTTTTGATTAGGAACTGATTTTTTGCGCTTTCATTAATGGCTTTCTGTCTCAGTTGTGCTTCCTGTTGCAGTAATTTTTCTTGCGCAAGTTTTTGTTGTTCAAGCATGGCCTGTTGTTCTTGTTGCGCTAATGCCTGGTGGTTTTTTTGGTCGTCAAGATTTGTAGAGCTGCCCGTTCTGATATTGATTTTAATATTACTTTGCCCTGCCGCACAAGGTTTGGAACGGTATGCTGTAGCACCATTAACAGCAGTACACTTGTAAACGCCGGCATAAGAGCAAGCAGAAAAAAGACTTCCCAGAATAAGCAGTATAAGGCGCATGTTTTTCCCCGGTTTACTATGAAGTACAAAATTCAGATTTTAAAAACTATAAGCTATATCAGTTCTGCTCATCCTGAAAATAAGTCTGTTCTGTGTAATAACGGCTCGTAAATAAAAACAACGCGGCGGTAATCAACATCAAGCCGGTAAAAAACCAGAAATAATCCGCACCTGCAAGCTTGCTGCTGCCATCATCATTTTCAATAAAAAAATTGACCGCGCTGGTAAAAAGATTGCCGACAGCGACGGACAGAAAATAAAACGCCATGATAAATGACTTCATGGCATTAGGCGCCTGAGTATAGGAAAACTCAAGACAGGTAATCGAAACCATAACTTCAGCAGACGTCAGCAGCAAATAAGCCAGTAACTGCCAGATAACTGGAGGCGTTAATCCATGGTCTAACTGCATTTGTATAAAAGCGGGAATGGCAAAAGCAATAACTGTCAGAAATAAACCGATAGTCATTTTTCTTAATGCCGTTAATACAAAGAACCGGTTTAAAAACGGATAAAACCCATAGGAAAACAGGGGTACCAGCATCATGATCAATAAAGGATTGGCAGCCTGGATTTGTGAAGGCAGCAATTCAAACCCAAATATTATACGGTCCATTTTTTGCGCCTGTAATATCCAGGATGAGCCCGTTTGCTCAAACAATGCCCAGAACATGGCAATAAAGGCATAAATAGCCGCCAGTTTGCCAAAAGTTTTAATCCCGCCTGTACTAAATACTTGTTTGATAAAGTGGGTTCCCGATGGCGGAATATGAACAAAACGAAAACGGCCAGCCCAGAATATAGCTGTCGCCAGTAGCATTAAAAAACCGGGCACGGCAAACGCTGTGGCAGCCCCATAAAAATCCAGCAGCCAGGGAATGATGAGCATGGCGGTAAGAGCGCCAAGATTGATGGAAAAATAAAACCAGCCAACCACTTTACTGAGTAAATGCCGATTGGCAATGCCAAACTGGTCGCCGACATGAGCTGAAACGCAGGGTTTTATTCCTCCGGCTCCGATGGCAATCAGCCCTTGTCCCAGCAAAAGGCCCATACGCGTATTGTCAACAGCCAGGGCAAAATGGCCAAGGCAATAAATAACCGACAAAAAAATAATCGTCCGGTACTTGCCCAATAGACTGTCAGCTAACAAGGCTCCGAACAGCGGCATGAAATACACAGCCGACACAAATAAGTGATAGTAGCCTTGCGCTTCATTTGCCGACATGACATCCAATTGACCTGATGAATTCTTCAGGTGCTGCGTCATAAATATAACCAGAATTGCTCGCATTCCATAATAGCTGAAGCGTTCAGCAGCTTCATTGGCAACAATATAGGGGATGCCCGGGGGAATTGTATTTGATGCGGCTGGCCCGGTTTTATATTTTGGCATCGAAGGTTTTTGTAGTTAATTGCGGGCAATAATAATAACAAAATTAAAATATTTAAAATCTACTGTTATTATTACAGCCGTAAAAAGTTGTGCTTAAGTCATTTTTTTATTTATAGCATCAATAACTTGCTTGCTATTGTATCTTGTAATCAGGCTTATCCGCATTTTGTTGACAATCTGGGGATAAACTCTGGCTTGAAGTTATGCACAAATAAATCCACAGCTAAGCAAGAGTTATTTCACAACTTTACTCTATGTTGTCTTACCGCATATCCGTATAAAATAGGAACCATTGCGCAAAAAAGCTGTTTATTTAGAAAATGCGCTGAAGGGATATTTAGGCAAATTCTTATTGGGATAGCCGAAATTGCAATAGACGGTTAAAACTTAGGCGCTTGTTTGAAGTATCTTTACTATGGATTTAAATCAGATAACCTGAATCATGTCAGAACAAAACAGCAATAAAAACACGGCTCAAGCGTCGTTAATGCGATTGAAAAAGTTTATTAACCAGGAAATTATCGGCCAGGATATCCTTGTTGAAAGAATGCTGATCGGCTTATTGGCCGATGGCCATATTCTCGTTGAAGGGGCTCCCGGTCTTGCAAAAACCAGAGCGATTAAGGTCTTGAGCAAAGGTATTCAGGGGGACTTTCATCGCGTACAGTTTACCCCGGATTTGTTGCCGGCTGATTTGACAGGCACAGAAATTTATCGTCCGCAGCTGGGTACTTTTGAATTTCAACAAGGGCCTTTATTTCATAATCTGATACTGGCTGATGAAATAAACCGGTCGCCGGCGAAAGTGCAGGCTGCATTACTTGAAGCAATGGCCGAACGCCAAATAACAGTGGGTCAGGCGACCTATCCATTGCCTGAATTGTTCATGGTAATGGCAACGCAAAATCCTATCGAGCAGGAAGGCACTTATCCGTTACCGGAAGCGCAGCTGGATCGTTTTTTACTGCATGTAAAAATTGATTATCCAAAAGCCGAACATGAAAAAAGCATTCTGCACCTGGCTCGGACCGAAGCAAAGCTGGCCAAGTTAAAAAACAGCGATCAGTTCGAGCCTCTTAATCAACAGATTCTGTTTGCCGCCCGTAATGAAGTGCTGGATTTGTATATGGCGGAAAGTCTCGAAGACTACTTGCTGCAAATTGTTCTGGCGACCCGCAGTCCTGCCGTTTATGGAAAAGATCTGGCTTCATGGCTGCAATATGGCGCCAGTCCCAGAGCCAGCATTGCTCTGGATCGCTGTTCCAGAGCCAAGGCATGGCTGGCGCAGCGTGAATTTGTCGGGCCTGAAGATATTCAGGACATGGCGTTTGATGTATTGCGCCATCGGCTGATTTTATCTTATGAAGCAGAGGCGGAAGGCATTACGACCGACTATTTTATCAAGGAACTTATTTCCAGGATTGCAGTGCCTTAATGTTTTTCAGTAAACAGCTTGAGAAGGCAGGCTCATCTTTAAAAGCCGGCGAGCTGGTTGCCGTCACTTTAAAAGCCCTGATCAATCTGGCAAAACCGGCAGCCGGCCTGAATCTGCATTATTTATCGATTCGCTCTCGGCAAAGCGGAAGCTATGTTTCCCGATTTAAAGGCCGCGGCATGGAGTTTGATGAAGCCAGATTATATCAGCCCGGGGATGATATCCGCAGTATTGACTGGCGGGTAACCGCCCGTACCGGAAAAACCCATACCAAGGTCTTTCGCGAAGAGCGGGAAAGGCCAATGTTTATTTCCGTGGATATGCGGCAGGCCATGCATTTTGCAACCCGCGGGGTTTTCAAGTCAGTATTGGCGGCCAAGCTGGCAGGCTTGCTTGCATGGACAGCCGAACAGCACGGCGACAGGATCGGCGGTCAGATATTTTCTGATCTGGCGTGTCTTGAATTAAAGCCGCAAAGCGGCAGACATGCGGTATTGCGCTTTTTTAATGCTCTGGTTAAACCGCAGGGCCTTGCCGGTCAATCAAGTCCGCCCTCCTTGATTTCCCTGGAACATGTGCTGGCAAGGCTTACGCAACATGCCCGCCCAGGCAGTCTGGTTTATATTATCAGCGATTTTCGAGGTCTCACTGATAAAGCGGAAATTCATCTGGCAAAATTGGCTCAGCATTGCGATGTCGTGTTAATTTTTATCTATGATAATTTGGAAAGCTGTTTGCCGGCTAAAGGCCGCTACCGTTTTACCGATGATGAGCGCGATGTGGTTATCGATAGCGGCGATCAGCAGCGCCTGTTAAATTATCGGTGCCGCTTTGTTCAGCGTCAAAAGCGGCTGGAACTGTTAGCCAAAAAAATGAGTCTTGCATTAATTCAATGCAGCACTGCAGACGATCCCATACAAAGCCTTAGATAAATGCCGCCGGCTCAACTTCCTCTTAAAGATATACATTTGCCTGAAGCGATAAGCTGGTGGCCTCCGGCTACAGGCTGGTGGATAGTAGCTGTTCTGGTTATTTTGCTGATTATTTTTTTCAGCTGGCTTTATAGGCGCCTTAAACGTAAAACCGCCCTTAAAACAGCAAAAAAATTACTCGCTAAAATCCAGCAGGATCCTGTTCCTGATAATTTACAAAAACTGCGGGAAATTTCGGCCCTGGTCCGGCGCGTAGTCATCAGTATCTGGCCTAGAGCTGAAGCTGCCGGCTTAACCGGAAAGGCATGGCTGGCGTTTCTGGATGGGGGCATGACCGGCGCGCCTTTTAGTCTAGGAATCGGTCAATTGCTGGCTGATGCGCCTTACCGCGATACAGCGCCAACCGATGCCCAAATTCTACAATTAATCAGCCTATGCGAAGTCTGGCTTAAAAGCTGCGAAAAACAAAAAAGATGATTCATTTTGAATGGCCCTGGCTTATCGCCTTTTTGCCTTTGCCTTTATTAGTTTACTGGCTGGCTCCGGCCGATACGCAGGTTGAACAGGCGGCTTTGAAAGTGCCTTTTCTCGAGGATTTTTCCGATGCCGAGAGCCGATCTGTTGCGCAGGTCAACCGATGGCCATTATTATTGGCAGTGTGCGCCTGGCTTTTATTAATCATAGCCGCTATGCGACCGCAATGGCTGGGAGAACCGATTGAACAGGCCGTAAGCGGCCGGGATCTGATGCTGGCGGTGGATTTGTCGGGCAGTATGGAAGAGCAGGATTTCAGTATTAACAATCAGCGCGTTGACAGGCTTACTGCAATTAAATGGGTGGCCGGAGATTTTATTCAAAGGCGCGCCGGCGACCGATTGGGCCTGATTTTATTCGGCACTCAGGCTTACCTGCAGACACCGCTGACCTTCGATAGAAAAACCGTAGACACCTTGCTCAATGAGTCCGCCATAGGCCTTGCCGGCGACAATACCGCCATCGGCGATGCTATCGGACTGGCGGTCAAGCGCCTTAAAAATCAGCAGGTCAATAGCCGGGTGCTGATTTTGCTGACGGATGGGGCCAATACGGCCGGAGAAATTTCACCTTTAAAAGCGGCTGAATTGGCTGCAGAAAACCAGTTAAAAATTTACACCATCGGAATTGGCGCCGATGAAATGCTGGTGCGCAGTTTTTTTGGCACGCACAAAGTCAACCCGTCCCGCGATCTCGATGAAAAAACCTTGACCGCTATCGCGGAGAAAACGGGCGGCCGTTATTTTCGGGCGCGGGATGCCGAGGAGCTGAACAAGATATACCGGTTGCTGGATCAGCTGGAGCCTGTTGAAAAAGACAAACAATATTTCAGACCCAGGCGTGAACTGTATTATTGGCCCTTGTCAGCGGCGCTGTGTGTGGCGGCGGTTATCTGTTTGTTACGGGCGAATCTGTTATGAGCCTGGCCGGTTTTCATTTTATCCGGCCCTACTGGCTGCTCGCCGTTATTCCGTATATGGTGATATTGCTTTTAATGCTCCGGCATAAACTCAATCAGGGCAATTGGGCCGCTGTATGCGATGCCGCGCTGCTGCCTTTTATATTGCAGGAAAAGCCGGTCAGGCAAAGCCGCTGGCAATTGACATCAGGCGCTTTTGCCGCGCTGCTGGCGATTATTGCACTGGCTGGGCCAACCTGGGAGCGCTTGCCTTTACCGGTATTTAGAAATGATTCAGCCTTAGTGATTGCCCTGGATTTATCCCGGTCCATGGATGCAAAAGATATCAAGCCCAGCCGCCTGACGCGGGCGCGCTACAAAATCGCCGATATTTTAAAGCGGCGGAAAGACGGCCAGACCGCATTGCTGGTTTATGCCGGAGATGCCTTTACCGTCACCCCGCTCACCAATGATACCGAGACGATAGAGAGCCAGTTATCGGCTTTAAATACCGACATAATGCCCAATCAGGGAAGCAATACATCGGCAGCCCTGCAAAAAGCAGTTGAGCTGTTTAAACAGGCGGGCCTCCAAAAAGGCTGGATAATGTTAGTAACTGATGGCGTTGATCCGGATCAAACCCTGGCCACAGTGAAATCCCTCAATAGTTACCGCTTGTCCATATTGGGAATCGGCACTCCCGAGGGCGCGCCGATAGCGCTTCCGGCAGGCGGATTCTTGAAGGATGAGCAAGGCAATATTGTTATTCCCCGCTTAAATAGTAATGAATTAATGAAACTCGCTCAGGCTGGAAATGGAAGCTATCAAAGCATAACGGCAAATGATGTCGATATTGAAACACTGCTGTCAGGCCTGGATGAGCCGACGCTGCAGCAGGGCAAAGAACAAAAAACCTTGTTTCTGGATCAGTGGGAAGACAAAGGCCCCTGGCTGTTGCTGCTGGTTTTACCGTTGGCGGCATTGACATTTAGAAAAGGCCTGTTGGGTTTTGCCTTATTGCTGCTATTGCCCTTGCCTGAAAACAGCTATGCCTTTGACTGGCAGGATTTATGGCAAACCAAAGATCAGCAGGCGCAGCAGGCTTATAAAAATAAACACTACGATCAGGCAGCGCAGTTATTTGAAAATCCGGACTGGAAAGCGGCGTCTTATTACCGGGCCGGGGAATATGACAAGGCGATAGAAAACTTGAGAAATAACAAGACCGCTACCGGTTTTTATAACCAAGGCAATGCACTCGCTCAGGCAGGCAAGCTTGAGGACGCTATAAAAGCCTACGAAAAGGCCTTGACTATAAATCCTGACGATGAAGATGCAAAATACAATAAAGCTATTGTAGAAAAAGAGTTGAAAAAACAGCAACAGAACCAGCAAAAAGACGACAAACAGCAACAATCCAAAGAAAATCCCGGTAAAGATCAGAACTTTGGACAGAAAGAAAAACAGGATGATAAATCTGCTCAACCAGATAAAGAGGATCAGAAAAAATCTGCAAAAGAATCTGAACAGCAGCAATCAGATAAACAGCCGTCTTCTGAAAACCGGCAACAGCCAGGCACATCCGAAGAAAAAAAAGAGGAGGGTGAAAAGACCCGACAGGCTGAGCCGCAGCAACAAGATAAAGAGCAGGATAAACCTGATCAACAGGCCGGCCAAATATCTTCCGAGGTACAGCCCAAGGATGAAACAGAACAAGCTAATGAACAGTGGCTTAAAAGAATCCCGGATGATCCTGCCGGCTTGCTGAAGCGTAAATTCAAATACCAGTACGGACAGCGGGAACATCAATCAAACGGCAATTCCAGTGCCTGGTAGAGCTTTAAGGAATTAAACATTCTTCATAGTAAATGATGATAAATATATGAGAGCGCTAACACTGTTAATGAACAGCTTAGTCAAGATGAAGCTGTTTTTTCTCCTGTCAGTAGCGGGTGCAGGATTTGCTTTTGCACCGCAACAGGCTTGGGCGGCTGAAATCCAGGTTTCGGTAGATCGTAATCCGGTCAGTATTGATGAATCCTTCCAGATAATTTTTACTGCTGCCGAATCGCCCGATGATGACCCGGATTTCAGTCCGCTGGAACAGGATTTTGACATACTCAGTCAAAGCCAAAGCAGCAATTCCTCATGGATTAACGGCAAGTCGAGCAAGACTATTCAATGGACGCTCACCGTCATGGCCAAGCAGGCCGGCGATCTGATCATCCCGGCAGTGAAATTTGGCGATGACATAACCCGGCCATTACCCCTTCTGGTTAAGAGCGGCAATGCAGCCGGTAAAACCATCAATACTGATGCGGATTTGTTTCTCGAAGTTGAAGCCACACCTGAAGATCCCTATGTACAATCGCAGGTTCTGTACACTATGCGTTTATACCGCAAGGTCGATATTTCCCAAGCCAGTCTGGATGAGCCGGAACTCGCCGAGGCGGTAATAGAAAAACTGGGCGAAGACAGCAATTACAATACCCAAATCAACGGCGTGGGTTATTTGGTTACGGAACGAAAATATGCAGTTTTTCCACAAAAAAGCGGCCAAATAACCATTAAACCGCTGGTATTGACTGCAGAAGTAGTGACTGGCAACCGCCTTGGTTTTAACGGACTTTTTAATTCTCAGGTGACCATGACCAGAAAAATTTCATCTAAAGCCATAACGCTGACTGTAAAACCGGTACCCTCTTTTTTCACAGGGCCGCATTGGCTGCCCGCTGAGCAGATGGTTTTAAAAGAACAATGGTCGGGCGATATCAAGAAAATGAAAGTCGGTGAACCCTTGACCCGAACCCTGACCTTGCTGGCGAACGGCACAACAGTCGGTCAGTTGCCTGAATTAAATAACGCCAAAACCGATGATAAGCTGAAAACCTATCCTGATCAGCCGGTATTGAAAGAGCAGAAAAAACCGGATGGATTGCTAGCTTTCAGGGAAGAGAAAATAGCGCTGATACCTTCCAGAGCCGGCAGCTACACATTGCCTGCAATAAAAGTGCCCTGGTTTAATACGCAAAGCAGGAAAATGGAAGTTGCCAGTATTCCTGAAACAGTGATAACTGCGAATTCGGCGGCAGGAAGTCAAACAGCCGTTAAGCCCCCGGCCGTCACAACGGTAAAACCACAGAAAATTGAATCAACCCAGACTACCCAGCCGCAAAAGAATAATTTCTGGATTTGGGCGTCAGCATTTCTGGCATCGGGCTGGCTGGCAACGCTGATGTATTTTTTAGCCGGGCACCGTGCAAAAAAGCCGGTTATGGAAAATAATGAAGTTGATAAATCTTTAAAAGACAGCATTAAACAGTTAAAAAAAGCCTGTACCGATAATAACGCAGCCGCGGCCAAAGATGCATTGATTGAATGGGGGCAGCAAAAATTTAAGGCTGCCAGCCTGGGCGCAATTGCCGCCTTCTGCGATGCGCGATTAAGAGATGAAATACTGCAATTAAATCAGCTTTTGTATGGCAGGGAAGCGGAGCAATGGCAGGGGAAAAAACTATTTCAGGCGTTTGTCGAAAATAATGCCCGGGAAAAAATAGCCGCTGTTGAAGAGGATAGTCTGGAACCGCTTTACCGCTTGTAATCAGTGCGCCTTGAAATATTCCAGCGCCATAAACAACGCGGCAATCGAACGCGCTTCGGTACATTCGCCGGTAGCCAGCAATTCATTGATATCAGCTAACTTCCACGGCACAACTTCCAGTTCTTCAGGTTCATCGCCGGGCAGTTTTTCCGCATACAAATCCTGGGCAATGATAATTTCGGTCATATGTTCAAGATACGAAGGCGCGATGGAGAAGGAGCTTAAGTGATGCAGGCTTCTGGCGCCAAAACCGACTTCCTCCTTAAGTTCCCTGTTTGCCGCTTCAAAAAAAGATTCGCCGGCGTCGGTTTTACCTTTGGGCAAGCCCAGTTCATAGCGATGTACGCCGGCAGAGTATTCCCTGATTAACAAAACCGTTTCTGAATTCACCATTGGCACAATCAGTACTGCACCACCCGGAGTTCCACGGGCCAGGCGTTCGTAATTGCGCTGCTGGCCATTGCTGAATTCAATATCAAGTGATTCAATACGAAATAAACGGCTTTTTGCAATTATCGTTTTGTTAAGAATGGTCGGTTTATTAGCCACGGCGCTTTATAATTATTAAGCTTTATAATTATTAATTAACATAAATATAACGCACTCTGATGATTGATTGGAAGAAAATTGATACCGTTTTGCTGGACATGGACGGCACCTTGCTGGATTTGAATTTCGATAATCATTTCTGGAAAGAATTTGTGCCGCTCAAATTTGCCGAAAAACACGGTATTTCGATCGCCCTGGCAAAACAGCACCTGAAGCCGCGTTTTAAAATAATGGAAGGCAAACTGGAATGGTATTGCCTGGATTACTGGAGCGACGTCTTGCAGCTGAATATTGCCGGGATGAAGGCAGAAGTTGCCGAATTAATTGCGGTATTGCCTCATGTCACTGAATTTCTTGAAAAAATCCGCCAATCTCCTAAAAAGGTAGTGTTAGTAACTAATGCTCACCGCGACAGTTTGGCGTTAAAAATGGAAAAAACCCGTCTGCAACCTTTTTTCGATGACATTATCAGCTCCCATGATCTTGGCATACCTAAAGAGCATACGGATTTTTGGCTGTTTTTGCAGCACCGGCAGGCATTTGAAAAATCCACCACGCTACTGATTGATGATAGTCTGGCGGTACTGAATTCAGCGCGGCAGTTCGGCATAGAACATTTACTTTCCATCAGCAGGCCTGATACCAAACTGCCTATCAAGGAAATAACCGCTTACCGGGCTATTGAGGACTTTCGGGAACTGATGGCTGGACTTTAGGTTTCGTATTTTTGTCTCGCTCGGCGCGCTTTCCGTGATAATTATTTTTGCTTCTTTCCGGTCTTTTTTCAGGTTTTATAACTTCGGCTAAAAGCTCTGCAGTAATTATTATGACCGGAATTTTTTGCCCAATGAAGGCTTCTATATCGGGCATGGAATAAGCATAGTCTTTGCAGATAAAGCTGATGGCTTCGCCCTTGGCGCCAAAACGGGCGGTACGGCCAATTCTGTGTACATAATCCTCGACATCCTGCGGTAAGTCATAATTAATAACATGAGAAACATCAGCAATATGAAGACCCCTGGCGGCAACATCAGTCGCTACCAGCAAGGCGATTCTGTTTTCCTGAAAATCATTGAGCAGCCGCTGGCGTTTTCCCCAGGCACATCACCGCTGAGGGCCGCGGTTTTATAGCCGTGGGCGTTGAGAGTGTCGCCCAAGTGCTCCGCGCATCGTTTGGTATTGACAAAAATAATGCTGCGCGACGGTTTGAGTTGATTTAAAAGGCCTATCAGCAATGCTATTTTTTGCTCGTTGGCAGGACAAAATGCGCTCTGCTGTATGAATGTTAATGTAACTTCTTCAGTTTCAATATGAATCAGAACCGGATTATTCATATGTTCATAGGCCAGCTCGACCTCTTTATAGGATAAGGTAGCCGAAAACAGCATGTTCAAGCGCTTTTCCGGAGCGGGCATGAGCCCTAATAAGTAACGTATGTCCTTTATAAAGCCCAAATCGAACATCTGGTCGGCTTCATCCATTACAGTGACCTGCACATTATCTACAGTAAAAGCATTTTGCCGGTAAAAGTCAATTATCCGCCCCGGCGTGCCAATAATAATATCGATATTCGACTTTATAGTATCCAGTTGTTTTTAATAATCGGTGCCCCCATAGATAAGCGCAAACTTAAGGCTAAGATGCTTGCCTAGCAGTAAGGCGTCTTTATGGATCTGAATGGCTAATTCCCGGGTCGGGGCGAGAATAATGGCGCGGGGATTTTTGATGGGTTCACTTTAATCATTGATTAAATGCTGAAAAGCGGCCAGTAAAAAGCTGGCCGTTTTGCCTGTTCAGGTTTGAGCCTGGCCGGCCACATCTTTACCCCGTAACAATAAAGGCAAGGCTTTATGTTGAATCGGGGTGCAATGATGAAAGCCTGCATCAGTCAGGCCTTGCAGGATAAGGTCAGATAATTCAAGGTTACTGAAGCGGGTTTCAGTTAAATGGGTATTATTCATGGCTTATAGCATACCGTAAAAACCTCTTCAGCTGAAATTGATTGACAAACCAAGTCCATCCCTCCTATAGTTTTATTTTTTAATTACGGGAGAAATAGTGTGAGCGACTCAGTCATTCATGTAAGTGATAGTGAATTTAACGAAACTGTTATTAAAGCTAACGGTCCTGTATTGGTTGACTATTGGGCTGAATGGTGCGGCCCTTGCAAAATGATTGCTCCGGTTCTGGATGATATTGCCAGGGAATATCAGGATAAGCTGACTGTCGTCAAGCTGAACATAGACGAAAATCCGGACACTCCGCAACATTATGGCGTACGCGGCATTCCAACACTCATGCTGTTTAAGGACGGCGAAGTGGAAGCAACCAAAGTGGGCGCGTTAACAAAATCACAACTTGCCGCATTCATTGACAGCAACATATAAGACCCGTCCCTGCTCGACCCGTCAAAAAAGAATGGACGGGTCTGCGTATTTAAGCTATACTTATCCGGTGCGATAATCATGCGCATCAGATTCAATATCATCCGATAAACTACACCCCTGAATTTTTTAAATCCTATCCTGAATAGTTGCGGTTTTATGCCGTGCATTCTTTCCTTGAGTTGCCTTCCATATGAATCTTACCGAGTTAAAACTAAAACAAATAAGTGAAGTTATTGATATAGCAGAGTCCCTGGGACTTGAAAACGTTGCCAGATCGCGTAAACAGGATTTGATTTTTGCCATCCTGAAAAAACAGGCTAAAGCGGGTGATGATATTTCGGGTGATGGCGTTCTGGAAATATTACAGGATGGTTTTGGTTTTTTACGTACGCCGGGCTGCTCTTATCTGGCAGGGCCTGATGATATTTATGTTTCACCCAGTCAAATCAGGCGATTTTCTTTAAAGACAGGCGATACGATTAGCGGCAAGATTAGGCCCCCCAAGGATAACGAACGTTATTTTGCAATGCTCAAGGTTGATCAGATCAATTTTGAATCCCCCGAAAACACCAAAAACAAAATCACCTTTTCAAACCTCACTCCTTTATTTGCCAAACAACGGTTTGTTCTTGAACAGGGCAATGGCACCAGCGAAGACTTAACCGGACGCATGATGGATTTAATCGCCCCGATCGGAAAAGGCCAGCGCGGTTTGATTGTATCCCCGCCAAAAGCCGGTAAGACCATGATCCTGCAAAGTCTGGCGCAGGCGATTGCAGAAAAGAATCCGGAGTGTTATCTCATTGTTTTGCTAATAGATGAACGGCCTGAGGAAGTAACGGAAATGGAGCGCTGCGCTCGGGGCGAAGTCATTTCCAGTACTTTTGACGAGCCGGCAACGCGGCATGTACAGGTGGCGGAGATGGTTATCGAAAAAGCCCGCCGTCTGGTGGAGCATAAACACGATGTGGTTATCTTGTTAGACTCGATTACCCGGCTGGCCAGAGCTTATAACACAGTCGTTCCTTCTTCAGGCAAGATATTGACCGGCGGTGTTGATGCCAATGCTCTGGAAAAACCCAAACGTTTTTTCGGCGCGGCGCGGAATATAGAAGAGGGCGGCAGTTTGACGATTATAGCCACTGCCCTGGTCGATACCGGTTCAAGAATGGACGAAGTCATCTATGAAGAATTCAAGGGCACCGGCAATATGGAACTGCATCTGGATCGTAAAATCGCCGAAAAAAGAATTTATCCGGCCATCAACATTAATCGTTCCGGCACGCGCAGGGAAGAGTATCTTGTTGATCCCGATACCTTGCAAAAAACCTGGATCTTGCGCAAAATCCTCCAGCCCATGGATGAAACAGCTGCCTCGGAATTTTTGATAGGCAAGCTTAAAGACTTTAAAACCAACGCTGAATTTTTTGATTCCATGAAGCGTTAATTGTACGAAAAGTGCACAGCGCGGGCTGCAATTCGTAACTGCGGCTATTCCTTTAAAAGTCTGCCAGCTTGCATGTGAGCTGCCAGGATCTGCCCTGCATTCCACGGCAGGCGCTGGGTAATTGCATGAATCTCATTGTTGATATTTCCTTGATTTCTTACTAACGGCTATGACTGATCCTACTTTATTGTTTCATGCGCTTATTCTTGGCATCGTGGAAGGTTTAACCGAGTTTCTTCCTGTGTCGTCCACCGGTCATTTGATCCTGGTCGGGCAATTACTTGACTTTAACGATGATAAAGGCAAGGTATTTGAAATTGCCATTCAGTTCGCGGCAATTCTGGCGGTGGTATGGGAATATCGCGTCCGTCTGGCTCATACGCTGGTAAGTATGACTTCAGAGCCGGTATCGCAGCGGCTGGCGATCAATCTGATTGTCGCCTTCCTGCCGGCCGCCGTCCTGGGTTTTATTTTTTTAAAGCAGATCAAAGCGCATCTGTTTAATCCTGTGGTCGTCGCCTCAGCTTTTATAATCGGCGGGGTATTGATTTTATGGGCGGAGCGCCGCCAGCATACTGTTCTTGCCGAATCGGTCGATGACATGACCTGGCGCGATGCTTTAAAGGTCGGGTTTGCGCAGGCAGTATCGATGATTCCCGGCACTTCCCGCTCAGGCGCAACCATCATCGGAGGGCTGCTTTTTGGCTTATCGCGCCGCGCGGCCACGGAATTTTCTTTTTTTCTTGCCATTCCCACCATGTTCGCTGCAACCTTGTATGATGTATATAAACACCGGGATCTGTTCAGCGTCAATGACATCGGCTTATTTGCCATTGGCGGGATAGTTTCATTCATTAGCGCATTTTTGGCCGTGCGCGGCTTGATATACTTTATAAGCAGGCACGATTTTACCGTGTTCGCATGGTACCGAATCGCTTTTGGCGTGCTGGTGCTGATTTCAGCCCAAATGGGTTGGATGGATTGGGGAAGTCATTAATTACATTTTCGGGGGCACATAACCCGCCGGCATTTCATTATTGCCTTCAAAGAGAAACCTGTTTCTTTCTTCCGCTAAAAACGCCCGGGCTTTCGGGTCAAAACTGGCTAATCTGTTTTCATTAATAAGCATTGTTTGCCTGGTCAGCCATTGCTGCCAGGCTTGTTTGGATATTTTCTCATATATTTCCTGACCTTTGGGGCCTGGAAAGGGCGGTTCAGCCAAGCCTTCGGCTTCTATGCCCAATTTTACGCATTTAACCAGTCTAGTCATGTTTTTCTCCAGTGTCGTGTTTTAGCAGTAATTTAATCGGCGCCGCCAAGCCCAGATCACTTATCTGTTCAGCTTTATACCAGACAGTTTGATTCGCTTCCATTACAATGTTCACAGCGCTATCGGTTTGAACAAGAACGGGCGTATAGTCCAGATGGTAATGCGAAAAAGTATGGCGACGGCTTGGCAGCGACTGCAGGGCGGCAATAGGCATATTTTTTGCCAGACACCAAGTCCGTGCCGATTCAAGGCTGTCAAATTCCGGCAGACTCCATAGACCGCCCCAAATTCCCGTCGGGGGTCTTTTTTCCAGTAATATCTCCCCGGCATTATTGCGCAGTATTAAAAAAGTAAGCTGCCTGACCGGTAATGCCCTGGCCGGCTTCGGGGTTGGATATGCCGATATGTTGTTGGTAATTTTTGCTACACAGTGGCTTTGCAACGGGCAAGATATACAGACCGGCTTACTGCGGGTACAAACTGTTGCGCCCAGATCCATCACAGCCTGTGTGTAATCAGCGACCTGATGAACGGGGGTAAGGCTGGCGCTGATTGCCCATAATCGTTTATTAACCTTGCTGTTTCCAGGCCAGCCGGCGATACCCTTAAATCGCGTCAATAGCCGTTTTACATTGCCATCAAGAATAGGATGACTGTTTTTAAAGGCAATACTTAATATCGCCCCTGCTGTCGAGACTCCTATGCCGGGTAATTGGATAAGCTCGTGTAGCGTCTCAGGAAAGCGCCCCTGTTCGGCAACAAGCTGTGCAGCTTTATGGAGATTTCTGGCTCTGGCGTAATAGCCCAGGCCGGACCAAAGGTGTAAAACCTCATCGATTGGCGCCTGGGCAAGTTTTTCCAGAGTCGGAAACTTATCAATAAAGCTATTGAAATAAGGAATGACGGTAGCTACCTGAGTTTGCTGCAGCATTGTCTCCGAGAGCCATACCCTGTAAGGTGTAATATCTTTTTGCCAGGGCAGATCTTTTCGACCATAGCGGTCAAACCAGGCCAGGATGTTTTGCTGGAATGCTGTTGGAGTCATTGATGAGGCGCGGAAAAAACTGTAAGGGCGACTATTGCCCTCATTTTTACAAAACATACAGACGACGACTGAAGCCGCTCTAAAGTTCAAGCGATGTTGAACCTGCTATTTTCCTTAGAAAAAGCTTTTTAAAATATCACTGGCGCCCGGGCCAAGTTTCTTATCCAGTTTATCCAGTAATTTATTGACTTTAGCCTTGTTTTTATCGGTTAACAGAGAGCCTGCATCAAGCATATAAACCGGTTTACTGAATGAGCCGCTAATCTTGATGGCTATGGGCGTATCATGAAACTGCTCCGGCTCGGTAGCAGTAGCCTTGGTTTTTATTAGCTTGGCAATAATTTTATAGTCCAGTTGCTCTGATTTTAAATTTACATTGCCCTGGCCATTAACCCGCGCTTTCGAGGAAAAGGCGACAAGATCATTGTTTTGGATCACGCCATTGCTGACTGTGGCTGTGCCTGCCATCTGTGAGAACACGGTCTGATCATTTTTATTATCAGTGGGCAAGGGCGTACCTTTTATCAAGGCTTTGCTGTTATCAATTATTTTTTGCAGGTTAAAGCCTTTGATAACGCCATCCTTAAACAGAAAGTTTAGCTGGCCGTTGAGTGAAGACTTGAGTTCATCCGAAGTGTTGCCGCGGCCTTGAAGCTGCGCGGATGCGTTAGCTATTCCGCTCATGCGCGCCTTGCCGTGAACATCTTTTAACAAAGGCTCAATTTGAACTTGCGTTATTTTTTCGTTAAGAGACAGCGTGGGGACATTGCTGCGGGCATCCATATTGACACTGCCGGAATAGGCGCCCTGATAAAACTGATCAACAGTTTGTTGAGTTGTAATAATTCCGTTTTTTGCATTTAGTTTTAGATGAATATCCTGCATAGTCAGGCTGTTAATTTTGAGTTTGCCAAGAGATAACTCGCCGTTGGCATTCAGTTTTCTTAAAGTCTCAACCAGAAATAACGAAGCGCTTGCCGCTATGGCTGCTGCGGGACTTGCCAGCGGTTTTGATGATTTGTCAACCGCTTTTTCGGGAGGCAAATAACGATCGGCATCAAGAGCATCGGCATTTAAATTAAAGGCGATAGCCGGTGGTGAAAAATCTTTAATACTGGTTGAGCCTTTAATACGCGTGTCATCCAGGGTCATTACCAGATTTTGCAGATCGATTGAATCCGCCGTCGCCAGCAGGTTAAAGCTGATTGCCAGACTGCTCAGGGAATTGGCATTGCGCATGGCCGGAGGCGCAATTGCCAGTTGTTTCATGACCTTAACCGGACTGAACGGAGCAATGGCGACGGGCCCCTGGAAAGAGGGCTGGTCTTTAATATGACTACCGTTAATTTCGTCTGCAGAGATAGTGACTTCACCCGATTTGATTTGTAATCCGGTAGCCTTAGCCACCTGTCTAGACAGGTCCACAGCAATAGCAGGGGCAGTTAAAAACGCCGTTAACAATTTACCGGGGATGCTTTCACCGGAAGCGGTATAGTGCAATTCCAGCTGGTTAAACCTGAAATTATCCAATTTTCTATTGATGGTTACCGCGCTGGTCAGCTTGATTGACTCTGTCCGCCTGGATCGCGGATGGAAAATCACAAAGGAAATATCAACCTCGGCAGGCTCATTAAAAATAAATTGATTGGCTTCAAGGTTAACGTCTTTTATTTCCAGCTGTTTGCCCGTTTTCTGGTTATCCCAGTTAATGTGAGCGTTTTCAATGGATATACCGCCGATAGCAAAAGCTGTTTCGGTTTCAGTTTCCTTGCTGAGGTCAGGAACAGCTGGCGCAGGTTTAATAACCGACGATGCGGTTAAATCATCCCAATTATTGGCGCCCTGTTTATTCCTTGCAAGGTTGAGAGCGAGACCTTTCAGAACTATTTGACTAACCTCAATTTTTTTTGCCAACAGCAGCGGCAGCAATTTAATATGAATATCGCTTTGCTCTATTGTTGCAAAGGCTTTATCCTGGAAACCGGGCGCATTGCTGAGTGCAGCTTTTCCTGTAGAAAGGCCTAAGCCCGGAAAAAGCGCCAGCTTCAAATCACCTTCCAGGATTATTTCCCGGCCGGTCTTATCTTTAACCGCGGCGGCAATTTCAGGTTTGAAATTATTCGGATTAATAAAAAATGTTAAACCCAAAACACCGATAATAATCAGAAAAACCAGTGCTGCCCCAATAGATGCCATGATTTTATACGGTTTTCCCACAGGCTTTTCCTCTATTAAAAAGATGTCATGATAATCTGTTATGGAATATGATGATTGTCAGCTGATAATTTGCGAATGCCGGTTTCATTCCAGCAGTATGAAATACCAAATTGAAGATGGTGTGTTATTAATATAATTATAAGGAGGTGGAAAAATGTTGCTTTTAGCTAAAATTGCCGGAATTATTGTGCTTGTATGGTTTTATATGACTGCCAAAGAGAAGGGGGAGCAGCCTTTTAAGTGGGCTATTATAGGCTTGATTGGTTATTGGCTGACCTGGTGGATAGTGAATTTGAGTATTGTATCTTTTTTACGGCCACATCTTATTGAAAATTTCACAGCTGTATTTATTCTTGCCCAGGTACCGGCCCTCTGCGCTATTGGCGCTGCTGTTTTGATCAGAAAGAAATTGTTGGCTGATGTCGCGGAAGCCAATAAACCGGGTTGATTCAAAAAGCACAAGGTTAATGGTCATATTTTTAACCTTGAACCTTGTGCTTTAATCTTGCTTAAAGTTTAGCCGCATTCTTATCCAGATATTCTGCCACGCCGGCGGGGTTGGCATTCATGCCGATATCTCCCTTGTGCCAGCCGGCAGGACACACCTCGCCATGTTCTTCATGGAATTGCAGTGCATCAACCATACGAATTAATTCATCTATATTGCGACCCAAAGGCAAATCGTTTACTACCTGATGGCGAACAACGCCATTACGATCAATCAGAAAGGCGCCGCGGTAAGCAACACCCGCTTCGGCCTCAACGTCATAATCCTTGACAATTCCATGAGATAAATCAGCAGCTAATGTGTAACGGACAGGACCTATTCCGCCTTTGTTGACGGCTGTGTTACGCCATGCATTATGGGTGAAATGGGAGTCTATAGATACGCCGATCACTTCAACCTGGCGGTCTTTGAACTCATTTATACGGTGGTCTAAGGCAATCAGCTCGCTTGGACAAACAAATGTGAAATCCAGCGGATAGAAAAACAAGATGGCATATTTGCCGTTAGTTGCTTCAGAAAAACTGAATGAATCAACTATTTGGCCATCGCCTAATACGGCTGGAACTGTAAAATCCGGGGCTTGTTTACCAACTAATACACTCATTGATTATCTCCAAAAGTATTGAAAAAGCAAGGGGTTATATACTTATTATTAGCCACGTGAGAAGTGGAATAGCGCCATTCTACACTAGATCAGCAGGAAATTGTCCAGAGAGTTGTTAATTTTAGCTTGCTTTTATTTGAACTTGGTTGATAATTTGTAATCAATAGATTACAAAAATAATAATAATAACCTTGATTTTCAAAGACGCATTAGGATTTAACGGTATAGTTTTAGTGTTAAATTCATCTATTCAAATTCATTCGGAATGATATCCATGGCAAAAAATAAACACATAACCGAGCCGGATGTATTTGGCTTTCAGGTACGCATTGTCAGGCGCGGCAAAGAAAGCAGCCGGTATTTTTCTCATAAACTGTGGGGTAACAAGGGCAAATCCCTCCAGGCAGCAATTACCTGGCGAGATCAAATGCTGGTCGTTTTGAAGGGCAGTAAAACACGTTTCCTCAAGCCTCCTAAAAATAAAACCACAACCGGTGTGACCGGTGTGTCCAGAACCATTAAATATGATCATCGCAAAGATAAAAGCTATCTTTGCTATACCGTTTTTTGGGTTAGTTACGGCAAATCCAGAAATAAGACGTTTCAGGTTGGTAACATAGAGAAAGTGACGGCCGATGATGAGTTGCATGCATTTCGCACAGCTCGGCTGTTCAGAAGCTGCTATGAATATGCAATTGATAATGATCTTGAGTTTAATGACAAAATATTCACCGGCTGGAAAAACACGCGCTTATATGAAGATGCAAATCTAAAGCCGGTGTAAGGTGTAAGGAGTCGGTTAAGGACTCGTGTATAAACAGTCAAGGGCTTGTGTTAGAAAGGCGGGGAATGATATACGGTGGTTTTTATTGTAAAGTTTTAATAATACCTCAAACTGAGGCGGCTATACTTTCACTGACGATTTAAAAAGTTTGATTTTCACAAATTGCCACAGCATCGGCATGACTGAAAACCCTACAATGCCCAGAACGACTTTTTCGAAATTTTGTTTTACCCATTCGTTGGAACCTAGATAATAGCCTGCCAGCAGGATGCTTGTTACCCATAACGTGCCGCCGATTATGCAAAAAATAATGTAGCTCGCGTATTTCATGCTGCCTGCCCCCGCTACAAAAGGAGCAATTGTGCGAACTATGGGAATAAAGCGCGCGATAATGACGGCTTTTCCACCGTGTCGAGCATAGAATTCTTCGGTTTGTGTAATATATTCCCGCTTGAAAAACAGAATCTGTTCGCGCGCTTTAACGAAATTACCGAAATATTTTCCAACGAAGTAATTGATATTATCACCGAGTAAAGCGGCCCCTATGAGCAGGGGAATGAGAACTTGAATATCCAGTTTTCCTGTCGAGGCAGCCAGTAAACCTGTCGCAAAAAGCAAGGAATCGCCGGGCAGCAGCGGCATGACAATTAATCCGGTCTCGACGAAAATGATCAGCGCCAGAATAAAATAGGTCAGGGTATCGTAATAGGCCAGAAAATTCTGCAGGGTTGTAAGCGGATCCTTGAGCAGGCTAAATAAAAAATCAATAATTTCCATGCGGATAAAGTGTCAAGTCGTTGAACAGTGATTCTTAGCTGTGTTATAGAATAACAGTTTTACCTGCTTTCATTAAACTTTACGCTATTGAAGCTAAGGCAGTACTGCTAATTTATGGGACATTTTTATTTCATCGACAGGGTTTAATCGAAAGTTTTGCTGCTGAATTTGCCAGGATAAATATATTTTCCGCCCATCACTTATTAAAAAAGGGTTATCGGCCATTTCAGCTGTTCTGGCAAGAGTTTCAGGCCCAGTAGTCCAGGTTTTGCCTTCGTCTGCAGATTTCATAAGCCGTATAATAGTATTACTGCCGTCGAACTCCCGCCAAACAACCCTGACCTGGTTGCCTGAAGCCAATACATGCGCATGGCTTGCGCCGGCATTGCCAAAGTTGACAGGCTCGGAAAAATGCCGTCCTGAATCTTTGGAATAAGCATAAAACAAACCCTGTTTAGCAGGCGAATTGCTAAACCATACGGCGTGATAAATACCTGTATCAGAAATGGACAGCCCCGGCCCATGGTGGGGACAGGCGTCGATTTGCCAATTTTCATGGCTTAAGCGAAGGGTCTCTCGCGGCGTATTCCAGTCTTTAAAATTAACAATGGCGTGATCCCGTATGCCGCCTTCAAAAATATGCCGCCAGGCAATAACCGGCGTGTTGTCTTGAGCTATAGCGGTGTCAATCCGGCAGCATTCACAGGTGCCGATAATGACGCTTTTATTGGGATAAAAGTGCTTGCCGCCATCATCGGACCACGTGTAATACAAAGACAGACCTTGAGTTTTCTGACCTGGTTTTTTTACAGCCTCAACATCGCGAGCATCCAGCCAGCTAATAAAGACTTCACCCTTTTTACCCACCGCCAAACTATCCAGGCGATGCCTGATGATATCGAGATTATCGTTGATCGTGACCGGCTCGGAAAATTGCTTGCCGCCGTCTGTTGAGCGGCTAAAGCGGACATGAGTGCTATGCTTTTCCCCCAGGTTGCGATTCCAGGTCAGAAAAATATTGCCGTGTGCATCCAGCTTGATTTTTGGACGGCTTTCACCTTTGGCAGCGATCGGTTCAGCAACGGCATTCACCCTGACCGGCTCGGAAAAACTGATGCCTTTATCCACGGAAGATTGCACATAGAGGTGATCATTGTTAACCCAGACGATCCATAGCGTGCCACGGTGGTCAAAAGCAGCGGTTACCGTTTCAGAACATTTGCTGGTTGGGGGCGGGGCCGGATTGGCGCAGATACCCGTTTTTCCGGCCTGTCTATTATGCATTGGCTGCTGATTTTTAGAGTTATTTTCAGACTTTACTAAAGTATCCGGTGTGCAGCCTGTAGCTGTTAAAATTGCAATGGATATTAAAGAAACAAAAAATTTCATGTGATACACCGATTTAGGACTGTAAGAAGCAATGGCCGGATAGGGCAAAAAGGCATAACGTAAGCTCGACATTTTTTGCTGTAATTATAAGCTTACGCTACATTAAGCCAGGCCAAAATCTTAATAATTATATTTCAACTCCGCGAAGTAAGTCCGGGTTGGGAAAGGGTGGAATATAAAATACTGGTAGTCATTAACATTATCAATACCAGCGGATGCACTGATTTGTCTGGTAAATTGATATTTTGCCCGTAAATCGACAACGAAGAAACTACCGGTTCCCTGATAAGTAAAATGGTTTGTGTCGCTGTTGTCTAATTGGCCAAACTGCTCGCTACTGTAACGGCCGCTGACAGAAGTACTCAGTTTATCGGTAGGTCGATAAGTGACGGTTGCAGTGGCCCGCCATTCCGGAATCCTGGGCTGACGTTTCCCGACTGAATTGGGGTTGGCATCGTTTCTGGTGATGCTGGAATCCGTCCATGTGGCGCTGCCGGCCAGATCAAGTCCGGCTATGCCCACGTCGGCAGCTTCGCCCGAGAATTCAATGCCGTACGTATTAACTTCGTCGACATTCTGGATGGTATTGACGGTTATATTATTATTCAAAGCGGTCAAGGCAATATCGCGCTGGGAAAAAATAGCGTCATATACACGCTCGTGAAACAAACTAAGACGCGGTCGGCCTTGATCCAGAAAATATTCCCCGGAAAGTTCTGAAGATAAGGCTTCTTCCGGTTTAAGGCCAGGGTTTCCATTTACCAGCGTGTTAGTAGCCGGGATGAGCGAAGTCTGGAATAATTCCGTCACGGTAGGGAAACGGTAAGCTTGACCGATAGCTGCGCCCATCTGGACGCGGTCTAACGGTTTCCAGGTCAACTTGGCTTTGGGTGAAAATTCAAGTTCATCGCGTTCGGATTGATTGACGGTTGCAAGCACGCCGCCTACTGTAGCTGAATTTAAACCATCATAAGCCTGCCAGTTTTCCAGCCTGCCTCCGAGAGTCAGATTCCAGTCTTCGTGGAAGTCCCATGCATCCTGCAGCCAATAACCTTCAGTCCGGGTTTTTCCGCGGGAGTTGGAAAATATGCTTTCGCCGCTGCCATACCGCCAGTTTGAAGTGTTATAAACCGGGTTTTCAAGAGCATACAAATCATGGTGAAAGCCAAAGCTTAGTTCATGCTGGCCCAGTGCAAACGGGCGCCAGATACCTTTGGCGTCTACCGTGTGCCAGCCGGTATCGGTTAAACTCGTGATTCTGCCTGCGCCGTTGACAGCCGCTAATGCCGGAGTAACCGTTGGGGCGCGCACGGTGTCTTCGCCCTAATGGATTACGCTGCCTATTAACTCCCAGTCGAACAAGCCGCCTGTACTGGATTTTAAGTTCATTCCGTGCGACCAGTGCATTTGGTCAGTGTTATTTTCGGCGAAAACGGGCGCATTGGTTGGGGAAATGTTATAGCTTCTGCCATCGATATTGACACGGCCGCTGTTTATTGTGTTGCCTGCGGCATCCCGCAAAAAGCTGTTAAAACCGACATTATTGTCATTTTGCCAGAGTCCCAGCGTATAGGCTGCACGAATAGTGGGGGTTATTTCATAGGCCAGTTTCCATTTAAAATTATCCTGTACTGTGTGATTTAAATTGGTTTCACCGAGTACCTGAATAGGAACGTTGGTGGGGTTTCGGTCCGGGATAGCCCCGCTTACAGGCGTGCCGGCAGCACTTGTTGCGGAAGGCTGGTTAAGAGTGGCATAGGTCACCGGCATACTGTGACTGTCAAGATGACTCACATCAAAACGCCACGAGAAACCCGCTCTGCGATCACCCAAATTAAAGGAATATTGCTGGGCATCATAGGTTTTTTGATGGCCGTAGAAAGCAAAATCCATCCAGGTTGCCTGTACGCTGCCGCCGGCCTCAAATTTTTCCGGCATCCGGGTAGTGATATCGATTACGCCGCCGATGGAATTGCCTGCATAAGCGGCCGAAAATGGCCCATACATAACATCAATGCGTTCGATTTCCGAGGGCGACACCATATTCCAGCGTGGAGAGCCGGTGTTGCCGTTATTATTGCCAAGCAGTGAAGACAGCAGGATGCCATCGGCATAAATCAATGAGCGCGCACTCGAAGAGGTGCCTGAAGTACGCATCGCCACCGGGGCATTGGTATCGCCGATATAGCGTTTGCGTACCGTGATGCTCGGCAGGTATTTAATAACGTCCTCGGCGTTCATGGCATTGACGGTTTCGGCCATTTTTTCTTTGGTGACACTTTCTGTGGTCACCGGCAGCTTGTACCGGTCTTTAGCCGTTGGCGTGATTTTTTCTGATACCGTCATTTCTGGCATTACGTCTGAGGGGTTGCCGTTACCTGGTTTAGACTCGCCGATGGCGGGCGGGGATGCAAGAATAAGCAGGCAGAGTAATATGCGCTGAGGGCGCAGGGAATAATACAGCCTGGAATTATTTCCTGCGCCCTCTTGATTTAATAAAGGCATTGTTTATTAATATCCTGTTTTTATAGTTTTAATTAATATTTCAAGGAGGCGCTGACAAAATAGGTGCGTTGCGGATAGGGATGATTTTCAAAGGCATTGGCATCAAAGACATTATCTATTCCTGCTGAAATAGTGCTTTTCAGCTTTGGATTTATAGGTAATTGATAGGATGTTTTCAAATCAACAAAAGTGGACTCATCCGTGCCGCCCAAGACATTGGCGGCAGTATCGGTATTATCCAGGCGCTGAAATGAATCGCTGCGATAACGCACGCCAACCGAAGCATTCCATACCGGCAGGATATGATAGGTGGCCGAAGCATTGACTTGCAGTCTGGGTATGCGATCCCATTCATTGCCGGTCAATGAAGGATTGCGGCTGTTTTTGGTAATTTGTTTATTCATGAAAGTGCCGTTAACCAATAAGTCTACAGGCAGTTCAAAGACCTCGTTCTGCTGATAAGTCAGATCCACGCCGATCGTTTCGGTTTGCTCAATCGGCAAAAAGGTGGTAATGGTTTGGCCATTGATGGTTTGCAGGGTATTGGCAATTTCATTATTGATTTGATCATAAAAGAAATTAGCGCGGACATAGCCTCGGGGAATATCGTATTGAGTCATGAAGTTATGGAAATAGCCATTCTCGGGACCCAAATCGGGCGCCGAAATGCTTAAGCTATTAAGCCTGGATAAGCTGGCAAACATTTCTTCTGCAATCGGGAAACGGTAGGCTTTGGAAAATGAATAGCGGAAAGTCCAGGCAGCAGGGGAGTATTCCAGTGCAGCTTTAGGTGAAATACGGGACGCATCGCGGTCCCCGTAATTTTGAATATTCGTTTCATTTGCAAGCGTATTCGGGTCATTAAATACCCGGACATGGCCGTCAATAGCCTGCCAATGATCGAATCTTGCCCCGGCCATTACGCTCCAGTCGGGTAAAAACCGCCACTCCAGCTGTGAAAAAGCGCTGTTTGTTTGAGTTGCGCCTCCGCTATCGTTGGTATGAGCATCAATACTCGTTATTTTATAATTATTACTGTTATAAACATCAAGATTCAAACTGGCGTGAGTAAACTGATAACCGCCCATGAATGATAAATCATCCCGGCCCAGGAAATTATTGGTCGCTAACTTCAAGTCATACGTTGCCCACCAGGGTTTTTCATCAGCAACCTGGCCTTTGTTCCGGTTGAGCGGATGGTTGGGATTGAGAATCGAGCTGACCGTTCTATCCTTGAAGGCGTCGTAATAGCTGGCGGTGGTATCAATGCTCCAGTTATCGGAAATTTTACCTTTCAGGCTCAAGCCGTAATTTAACGATTGACGTTCTGAATCGCTGACCTGGAAAACCGAGCCGGGCACAGTAAATCTTCGCCCGAATTGCCTGTAATTCTGGTTGCTTGATAATCCTGCGGCTGTGCCTCCTCCCCACAAGGCAGTGCCTGCTGCATCTGTTAATAAACTGTTCGGGTCGTCAACTTTTCCAAGGCGATCTTCATAAGCTATAGTAAAGCGTCCCTGCAGGTCCTCGGTAAAGTCGTAAGCCAGTTTAAGTTTGAACAAGTCGGTCGTGGCCTGGGCGATGCCGATATCGCCATAGGCGACAGCCGGCGCTTCATTGGGTAATTGATAGGGTTCTCCGCCATTAACTGCCGCTCCGCCCGGAGCAGTGGTCAAACCGGCGGCATTAATAGTCTATGGCTGCCCCTCATTTTCGAAACGGTTATAAGAGCCCCATACGCTGAATTTATCAAAGCGGTCTCCGGCGGAAAGAAAGGTTTTATAGCCCATTAACGTGTCATTGCGGCCTGACCTGTGCATAGTCTGAAACATGCCGGTGGCGTCCAGTTGAGCCTCAAACGTGTCCGGCATTCTGGTATTGAGATTAACTACCCCGCCAAATGAATTGCCGCTGTATTGCGCTGAAAAAGCGCCGTAAAGCACATCTGCCGATTCGACTTCACTGGGGGAAACCATAGACCATCGGGGTGCGCCGTTGAAACTGGTGCGCAAAGGGTTATGCAAGGGCATGCCGTCTGCGAATACCATGGTGTGAGCCGTTTGAAATACATTTGAGCCACGCATGCCAATATTGCCGTTCGGATCGCCCATATAGCGCTTGCGTATCAGCAGGCCGGGCGTGTATCGCAAGAAATCCTCTACTGTGGTGGCATTTACCCGCGTCTTAACCTGGTCCGCCTCAACAGTATAGGTAGGCGTTGCCTTTGTGGTGAGGGGAAAGGGCCTGTCAGTTTCAGGCGAATAAGTCACTGTCATTTCCGGCATGACCTGGATGGAATCGGCGGCGGCCGCTTTTGTTTTGGCCAGAGACTTATCAGAAAAGAGGCCGCTGTCTTGCCCGGTTTCGCTCATTGCCAACGGTGAAGCCAGTAGCATTAACCCTATTAAAACCCCGCGGTTAAGAGAATAAGTAGGGTTGGAATTCATCTATTGCTCCGGCAAAAGGGGTTTAAAATAATAATTATGGCTATGGCAACTTTCACTGCCGAGCAGCAGTCTTTTATTAAATTTATTGCGGCATGGCCTGACCATGCTGAAATCAACCCTAAGCAGTGCAGCTTACATGCCATTTTTTCCAACCTCGCCAATGCTGACTATCGACCAGGCAAACGAGATTTTTTTAATAAAAATGAGTGAAATGGCCTAAAATTATTGGGTGAAATAACATAGTTTATTTAATTGATGATTTTGTGCTTAAAGCGGTTTTGTTTCAGAAGCTGTTTGGAAATTATCGCGTCAAGCCAAACGATTCACCATGATGCGAGTCATGGCGATGTAAATCCAAGCTTCGTCGATGCGAGTCAGTCGTTCGTAGGCTTTACTGAGACGACGCGAAC
>NZ_CADCXN010000050.1 GCF_902806695.1 Candidatus Methylobacter favarea
GCTTTTTAGCGGCTCGTCTTTGATAGTCAGGTAAGATTGAAATACCTTGATCTTATCAAACCTTTAATGTGGTTTTGGCGCTTTTAAAATACGTTCTAAGATTATTGAGTCAGCGACGCCTGACCAGCTCGCTCTTCCTGAACATCTTGCCCCAGTTCTTCGGTAGCCATAGTCCCCAGATGGTTTTCTTTATTATGATGAAATCGATGTAGGCGCGGAGATTCGGTTGTTATTTGCCAGTGACCGCTGGTAATGCCGGGTTCGGTGTAAAATTTTACATTGGCCAAGCCCTTGAAAGATACAACCCATCCCCTAATTAAATAATTAAAGTTGGGACATAGTAGTGGTTCATTTTCACTATTTCTTATTAGAACTGATCTTTAAATTGCCTGTTAGCATTAGGAAAAAAAGGCAGTATGTTTTGTGAGAATACTGCTACATTAAATCTCTTAACGCTGGAGGTGGGAGAGGTTATTATTTTTAATATGAATAGGGTACTTTGAGAACCAAGCCATCCTTCTCAAAAATGGCAGTGTGAGGTCTGCCGGAAACCGGTCGCCCCGCGTTTCGGCCAATTGTCAACGGATCGCAGTGGACTGGTGAGAGCGATACCCAGTCCTCCTGTTACCTCATCTCGGATAATGGTATTGTATTGCAAGGAACCATCGTGGTTGATTTTTGCAAGGTATTTTTTCTATCCCCACCCGAACAACCGGTTCCTAACAGGCCCATATCGTTCAGATCGACGAAACAGTCTCGATAAATAGCATATTTCCCCATGTCCGAATTAGACTCACCGGCACGATCAACGCCAGTGAAGTTCACGACGTCATGTCAGGGGCGACATAATTTCCAGGAAAGTTATTGAGGAGCTGATTTACAACTAAGTGAGAATAATCCCTTCCCTAATGATGGATGAGATCGTTAGAGGAAGGAAAATCGTCATCGATGATGCCTTTACTTTTGTTCAGCAAAGTTTGAATGCCGACCGATAGAACTCTGCGCTCGTGTTTACCAATGTAGTCTCTTTCATAGAAAGAGTTGTAGGGGCTGTTCTGTCTGCAATGCCAAGATACCGGTATTTGTCGCCATCGCTGAGGATGAAGTTGGAGACGCCCATGCAAGCTGCTACGTCGCAGATCCTTTCCATTCGGGGCACTGGCCATGACTATCCGGCCCTTACTGAAACTGATGGGAGCCTCTTTTAATGCATGGGGCTGCTAGACAAGCACCGTGATGATAACGTGATGATAAAATGCCGCCGGCTGGTCGAATTGGTGGGCAAGGATTGGTAAGCGAGGTTTCGTTAAACAGATGGGCATTCTCATCTCCTGCCTTAGTACAAACAGTTGGTGTAGTCGGAAGTGACTATATAATTGTTGTCATAGGTTAGAGGAAGCCACGAGAGACCTCCGACGCCAAAGACCTTTTCGTATCGGGGCAAATTCGATAACCGTGCCGAGCCCGTAATAGCCTACTTCCTCCTCCATGTAAGTGATTGCGCTTTGACCATGGGGCAGCACGAAAAAATCGTCGGTTAGTGAGAACTTAAGTAATTCTGTGCCGCAAATTGCTATTTTCTCTCAACGAATACGGCAAAAAATCTGTAATATCGTAACGCAAGACGTTGCCGCCGAATCAGTATCCTAAGTTATCCGGTAAATTAGTAGATATGCATTTCCTTATCCAGAAACTACTCTTCATAAGAGGGTTTCTGTGTCTTTTTAAGAGAAAGATAGGATAGAAATAATCCATTTTAGTGTAATTTCGTCAAAAAAGACGGATCAATTCGACAGCCGCCGGTCTCCGGATGATCCAGTACATCCTGTTCAAAGTCTCGGTGTGAAGGAAGCTGGAAAGAAATGCGGCTGATTTTTCCACCGGAAAATTCAAACTCCATCGCGCCGCCTTTAACTCGTGATCTGTTTTCTTGCAGGGTGAATAACAAAATTCCTACATTATTTGCAGCTTTTCCCAACTGATCAGGAGCCGGACGCGCGCAGCTCAGCTCACTTACAGACAAAGCGGCAAAAACTTGCGCCAACTGCTGCGCATCCACAATAATCCCTTCCCCGGGAATCATTGCAACAGGAGAGGCAGGTGTTGAAGGACCGGTACCGGTAACAACAGCAGTAGTTGCAGCAGAGACGGCAGGCGCTGACGCAGCAATTGCCGGCTTCAACAGTGTTTCCAGGCCGAAGTCGCCCAAATGATTTTGCAGCAGCACCGTACCATCACCGCGTTTTCCTGTGATTAACAAAGGATAGAGCTGGCGTTCCATTTCGGTGATATTGGGGTTTTTCAGCACGGAAATCAGCTGCCGCTCTATGGATTTAAGGGGAGTAAAAAATTGCTCCTTTTTCTGGCCTGATTCGCTAATCTGATTCCAATCCGAAGGAGTATTAACGGCTAATCCCATCGCTTTCATTACCGCATAATCATCACTTGCAAGGCACTGACTAAAATCTTTACTGCGATAAGCGGCCATTATTTTAGGGCGAATGTCATCACTCATCGCTTTCTGCGGAGAGATATTGTAGTTTTTCCAGTCATTGTTTTTGGTCAGGAAGTAATAAATAACGGCATTGCGATCAAACTTATTAAATCCCAGGTCTTTCATAAGCACTTTCAGTTTTCGGCAATTACTCTCCATTTCTTCGTAGTTATTCCAGTCCGGTTTTAAATTTGGCTTGGCCGGATGTTTTGCTTGTTCAATCAGCTGCTGCAGATTTATTTCTCCGCTAGCGGATTTTATTGGCGAATAGCCTATTTCTTCCATTGATAAGTCACGCGCATCGGGCAGGCCATCTGCATTGGTCTTAAGCAATAAAGACGGAAGAATTTCGGGATAAATTTTTAGTTCACCCAACGGCTGGGTATTTGAACTAAACAGGTTGGCTCCGCCTTCGGCTACTTCATATACCTTAAACACGATCTGGTTAAGGGTTCCTGTTTTGCCTGAGAAAGAAGCTGCCGCAGGCAGTGAATGGGATTCCGAGCTATGTTTAACCGATGGCTGCTTGGCTGGCTCAGCAGGAGCAGCAGAAGCAGAAGCTGTCGCTGTTTGCTGGTTGTTTTTTACCCATTGCCCGGCAACCTGACCCATGATGGCAACGCCCATGCCTACTCCCGTGAGGGCCAGTAGATTGCTTGCGGCATTTATATCGCCAACCAATCCTGCTACATCAAGATCACTGTTGGCATTGGTGTAAAAATTATAATCGACCATGGTTTGTTTACCCGAGTTCAGTCGTATCCACGGAGTCAGGTAAACTTTCTTAGCATCGAATTTGAAGTTGCATTTTCCTGCGCCGGCCTGATATAAAAAACCGGGGGCTTCACTGTTAAATTTGAGGATATCGTTACGAACGCTATAAATCAGGGCCGCGGATAACTCGCTTTTCTCATAAGACGGGGTCATATTAGTGCATCCGCTCTTTAATACACTGTTCCCTTTAAAATCGAACTCAGAAATCAGTCGCAAATAATAATCATCGCCATCAATGACTTGAAAACCCGGCAGAGGCTGGAATGGGCTGGCTTGAATGGCTGGATGATCAATGGCAATTTGCCGGGAAGTGGCGCATCCTGACAATAATGCGGCAGTAAATAAAACAAATCTTGATGACAAGATATTACGAATGCGCATGTATTAACCTTGTGCCGTAAGCTAAACGGCAAATAATCCGGAAAAGGTAAAAATAATGAGTGGAGTTACCGGGAGTCATTATCATATTCTGGTTTGTCAAGCTGTTTTTATGGATAGAATGTTGAGACTCCTGAGTGAGATCTTCTGGATAGTAATAGTTGAGATTGCGGCATAATTCAATCCGGAGGATTTAATCATCAATATTTTGGCACAAGGTAGGCTTAATAAGGCTTAGGAAACTGTAACTGTTTCCCTAAAAAGTTGAAATCGGCAACTTTCATGTAGGGCAGCACGCCCACTAAAGGCACATCCAGAGAGCTTTGTAAGGTCTGAATATTTTCTTTTAGGTTCAATAGCTTAGGATCAGTGCACGCGGCCATCCAGCCTGCGTATTTTATGCCTGAATAACGGATTGCTTCATGCGTCAATATAGCATGATTGATGCAGCCTAGCCTGATAGCAACAACCATAATAACTGGCAAACCCAGTAATTTTGCCAAATCGCTGATTCTTTCCCGCTCGTTTAATGGGGTATACCAGCCGCCGGCGCCTTCGACTAAGACTATTTCCGTTAATTCTTTCAGAGCATTAAACGCTGCAACAACTTTTTTCAAATTAACCGGATTTTTTGTTCCCGCAATATGAGGCGAGGCTGCAAGCTCATAGGCATAAAAATTGATGAGATCATAGCTGATTCTTAATGAGGCATTCTCCTGTATCAGCAATGCATCTTCATTTTTCAACTTCCCTTCCTGGAACGAACAACCGGAGGCGACAGGTTTCATACCTGCGACAGATTTTCCCTGGGCCTTAAAGTAGCGCATTAAAGCAACCGTAGCCCAGGTTTTGCCTGCGTTGGTATCGGTGCCGGTTATAAAGAAGCCTTTTCCCATGACGGTTTACACCTCCGCCGTGGCTATAATGACTTCAAAGGTCGCCGGAATAAGCTCACCCGATCTGTGTTTTTCATAAGCGGTAATCATGCCTTGCATATGTGTCCGGGTGGTGATTTTTTTATTGCGTCCGATGAGGGCGTTGTGTGCCCCCAACTGTTTCAGCTCTCGCATTAATTCCCATACCGAATAGTAATTTGATATATAAGTTTTAGTTTTAATCCGTATATCCTTAAACCCTGCCAATTGCAGGAAGTGTTTCAGCTGTGCAGCACTGTAAAATTCATTAACATGACTGTAGTCATCGACTTCTGCCCAGGCTCCCTTTAATTCCTTTAGCGTTTGCGGACCAAATGTCGAAAAAACCAGCTGTTTACGGGATTTCAGGATTCGCTGAATATCGGCAAAAACAGCTTCAAGATTTCTGCACCATTGCAAGGCAAGACTGGAGAATACCAAATCTACGGATTTTTCAATGATCGGCAATAACTCTGCATCAGCACATACATAGCCAATATTGCTATGATTTATCAGCTTGTTGCGGCTTGTATGCAGCATAGGCCAGGCAATATCTAGCGCAATAATCTGCTGCAGGCTGGCGCGAGGTACAGTTCTCAACAATTCCCCCGTTAAAACGCCGGTGCCACAGCCTAAGTCGAGGATTGTACCGGCGGGATTTGCAATGTTGATAGAGTCCAGTAAGTCGCTGCCAACTCTGCGTTGTAATGCCGCAACTTTGTCATAAGTTGCCGAGGCTAGTGAAAAGGAGTGTTTAATCCTGTTTTTATCCAGGTTAAAAGCGGCGCTCACTCTTTACTCCATAAAGCGGGAGATAATGGACAGCACCTCCTGCTGATGAGATAAAAACGGCACATGCCCGGCCTTGTCAATAATATTTAATTCCATTGCAGGCAATAGTTGCTGCATTTTTTGACCTACAGCTACAGGAACCAAAATATCTTTATTGCCAAATATGCTGGCAACAGGAATGGCTATTTTGGATAAAACCGGCCTCAAGTCAGATTGCTTTAGAATTTTCAGGCCATCCTGCAAAGTTTGACTGTCAGGAATGTCACATTCATTTATTGCCGCTTCCAGCTCTTTCAACAGGACTTTATAACCGGGCAAATTATTAACCTGCAGGGTCAAAAAACGGAGAAGGGCAGTTCTGCAGTTTTTATTCAAATTATCTGCAAAGATATCCAGTAACTTGTCATCCATGCCAGGCCACTGTTGTTTTTGAGTAAAACAGGGATTGCCCGTCAGCAGGATCAGGGATCTGCAGCGGTCAGGGAACCAGTTGGCTATATCAAGCACCACAGTAGCTCCCAGCGACCAGCCTAGCCAGCAGATCGGCTCATCAGAAACCACATTAACCAGTGCTGTGCTGATTTGCTCCAAGGTAAAAGGCTCAATTTTTTCGCTTCGCCCATGCCCCGGCAAATCGATGCAGGTTACTTTATAATGCTGTGCCAGCTGGCCGATAAAACTCCGCCAGATGCCGCTGTGCATTGCCCAGCCATGAACCATGACAATAGGCTTGCCTTTGCCGAAGGTTTCCCGGTAAATTTTCAGCATGTCATTGATTTAGCCAACGCATCCAGCAACTGGTCGATTTGTTGCTCTTCATGCATGGCGGAAAAAGTCACGCGCAACCTTGCACTGCCTTGAGGCACGGTAGGCGGGCGAATTGCGCTTATCAAAAATCCGGCATTCAGCAAGCCATTACTGATCTCCACTGCTCTTTTACTGTCTCCGATGACAATAGGCTGGATTGGCGAAGATGACGCCATCACTTGCAATCCGAGTTGCTGCGCGCCGGACCTGAAGCGTGCAGTCAGTTTTTCAAGCTTGTCCCGGCGCCAGTTTTCCGCAATGACCAGTTTTAAGCTTGCCCGCGTTGCTTCTGCTATTGCTGCCGGTAAGGCGGTCGTATAAATATAAGTACGGGCTTTCTGGATCAGGGTTTCGATCAGTACTTCGGAGCCGGCCACGAACGCGCCAAACGTTCCGAAGCCTTTACCGAGAGTTCCCATCAATACTGCCACCTCATCTTGTTTAAGGCCATAATATTCCAGAAGCCCGCCGCCGTGCGCGCCGATAATGCCCAGTCCATGCGCATCGTCAACCATCAGCCAGGCATTATGGTTTTTTGCGACTAGCGATAATTCCTTCAGCGGTGCAAAATCGCCATCCATACTGAATATTCCATCAGTGACAATCAGTTTATTGCCCGCTGCTTTTTGAAGACTTGTGCCGAGATGGTCAATATCGGCATGCGCATAACGTTTGAATCTTGCTCCCGACAACAATCCGCCATCCAGTAAAGAGGCATGGTTTAAGCGATCTTCAAACACCGTATCAGCGCGGCCCAATAATGAGGAGATAACCCCCATATTAGCCATATAACCGGTGGAAAATAACAAGGCACGGTCACGTCCGGTGAATGCCGCCAGTTCCTCTTCCAAAGCATGATGGGCAAAACTATGTCCGCAGATCAAATGCGCTGAACCGCTGCCGACCCCGTATTGATTGGCGGCAGTCTTAAAAGCTTTCACCACATCCGGGTGATTGGCCATTCCCAAATAATCATTACTGCAAAAATTCAGTAGTTTTCTGCCGTCCAGTTGCAGATTGACGCCTTGAGGGGATTCGGTTACCCGTCGTGATCGATACAGATTCTGCCGGGCAATATTTTCCAGATTGTCCGCTAACTGTGCAAACGCCGGAGTCATTACCCGTAACTTGAACCGCCGGAATGCACGCCTAAACGATCAAATAAATCCAGGTCATGATTGGTCACTGGATTATCGGTGGTTAACAGCTTGTCGCCGTAAAAAATAGAATTGGCGCCTGCCAGAAAACACAACGCCTGCATTTCATCGCTCATTTTGCTGCGGCCTGCAGACAGCCGCACCCGCGACTTGGGCATCATGATTCTGGCAACCGCTATGGTTCTGATGAAGATAATGGGATCAAGCGCCGGCGTCCCCATTAAGGGTGTTCCTTCAACCTGCACCAGCATATTGACCGGCACACTTTCAGGATGCCGGGGCATATTGGCCAGCTCAATCAAAAGCCTGGAGCGATCCATATCGCTTTCACCCATGCCAATGATGCCGCCGCAGCATACATTAATCCCCGCATCCCTGACGCGCGCCAAGGTTTCCAGGCGATCCTGATAAGTACGCGTAGTGATGACCTCGGAATAATACTCTTCCGAGGTATCCAGGTTGTGATTGTAGTAATCCAGACCGCCTTCCTTTAGCCTGAGCGTTTGCTGATCAGTCAGCATTCCCAGGGTGACGCACGTTTCCAGGCCGAGTGCTTTAACACCTTGAACCATTTCTATTACCCGCTCAATATCCCGGTCTTTCGGTCTGCGCCAGGCCGCGCCCATGCAAAAGCGCGAGGCTCCCTGATCTTTGGCTTTTTGGGCGGCTTTCAAAACTGCATCAACCGGCATTAGTGCTTCAAATGTAACACCGGCATCATAGCGCGCACTTTGCGGACAATAGCCGCAATCTTCGGAACACGACCCGGTTTTGATACTCAACAAACTGCTCACCTGAATTTCATTGGGATCGAAGTTTTCTCTATGGAGGCTTTGCGCTTTATAGATCAAGTCGCTAAAAGGCAACGCAAACAGGTCTTGAACTTCGTCCAGTTGCCAGTTGTGACGAATTGACGGCGAAATTTGAATAGGGCTAATTGCAGGGTTTGCAGACATTCTGTTAATCTCCAGCTACAGTATTACTAGGAAAGACAATCAAAGCTCACATGTCAACCTGTTTGAATTAAAATGGTATCCAACTGGATCGATATTATACAGAATTACTTGCTTCCGCCTACCTGCATATTATGCGGCAGCCCCGGATTCAATTCCCGCGATATCTGTCATTCGTGTTACCGGCACTTGCCAGGAAATAATCAATGCTGTTATCAATGTGCTGAAGTTCTTGAAATACCTTCAGCCATTCCCATTCTTTGCGGTCGCTGCCTGAGTCTGCGCCCAGCTTTTGATGAAACCTTTGCTCCGTTTATTCATCAGGGAGCAATAAGGTATTTGATTACCTCATTAAAGTTTAACGCCGATTACAAGAATGCGCGCTTGCTTGGAATGTTATTGGCAGAGCGCCTGGACAAAAGAGCTAAAAGACCGGATTGTATTTTGCCGGTTCCGCTGCATAAAGCTCGCTACCGTCAACGCGGATTCAATCAGGCCATTGAAATCGCCAGAACTGTTTCCAGGGAATTACAGATTCCGTTAGACCTTGTTTCATGTCATAGACATCGCAATACCCCGCATCAAACAGCATTATCGGCAAAAAAACGCAGAAAGAACCTTAAAAATGCTTTTTCCATAATCAAACCCCTCTATGCGCAACATATTGCCATCCTTGATGATGTGATGACTACAGGTTCAACCGTCCATGAACTGGCTGCGGTGTTAAAAAATGCCGGGGTTGGCAAGGTTGATGTTTGGGTGTGCGCGAGGGCTTGAGCTATACCTGAAGCACAAGCTAAAGTTAACGCATTGCAGGCCAACTTAAATCACTGACAGCCAAACCTGATATTGAACAGGAAAGTCATGTGCAAAGAGGCTGAAGTTAATACAAGGTGGTTAAATACACGGGGCCGCTGGTTAATTAAGCTCTACGCAGTGTTGATCCGGCCCGAGCCTGAACTTGAACTTCAAAAATGATTAGCACTCTGAGATGGGGAGTGCTAGAATTTATACAGATTTTAAAGAGGTCACATTATGAGCAGCGCCTTAGCTTTACCCATTAATTTGTCAGTCGGCACATTTGATACCTATTTAAATGTGGTCCGGCAAATGCCTAAATTGACTTGGGATCAGGAGCGCGAGTTAACGTTAAGATTTAGAGATCACGGCGATTTGGACGCAGCCCGTGAACTGGTCATGACAAATCTGCGCTTCGTAGTCCATGTCGCCAGAGGCTACAGCGGTTATGGTTTGCCGATGCCGGATATTATTCAGGAAGGTAATATAGGGCTGATGAAAGCCGTAAAGCGCTTTGATCCTGATATGGGAGTACGCCTGGTTTCTTTCGCGGTGCACTGGATTAGGGCCGAAATCCATGAGTATGTGATTAAAAACTGGAGTATTGTGAAAGTGGCCACCACAAAGGCGCAACGGAAGCTGTTTTTTAATCTGCGTAAATCCAAGCAGAATTTAGGCTGGTTAACCAATGATGAAGCGGTGGCCATTGCTAAAGACCTTGATGTTGAGCTTAGTACTGTTTATGAAATGGAGAAGCGCCTGGACAGCAGGGATATGTCATTCGATATGCCTGTTGACGAATCGGCGGAAGAAAGTTATGCGGCGCCGGTTAATTACCTTCAGCAGCATGGCGCTGATCCGGCTGAATTGCTTGAAAATGCCGATTGGCGAGGCCATGAACAAAATTTATTGACCGAAGCATTGTCAGGACTGGATGAAAGGAGCCTGGATATTCTTTCAAGCCGCTGGCTGGCGGACGAAAAAGCTACTTTACATGAACTGGCGGAGCGCTATAGCGTATCTGCCGAGCGCATCAGGCAGCTCGAACAGAATGCCATGAAAAAATTAAGGGAAACGGTTGTATTTGAAGCCTGATGGCTAAAACTTTTTAATAACAGGGCTTAGCGGCTTTATCGGTAAGCCCTGTTATTAATAGAGCTAATGTCGTAGCACGTTATTTGCTGTAAATTGACACATTATGATGAGTATTACGGCAAAAATGATTCATCCGGTAGGGTTGAGTTATTATTATAGCTTATAGAGTAAGCCGGATATTTAACTATTAATGTTTTTGAAATCAGCCAAGCCGACCGATCTAACCGGGTTTGAGTATGTCCAGCACCGCTTGTGCCTGTTCGGCTGTTTTACGGCCCAGATGAGTCAGGTAGCCGCCATCTGCTTGTGATAGCAGGCCTTTATCATATAAACGATGGGTAGCTGCAATGATGCTGGGCTCAGCTGTTTTATGAACCTTGATGCCTTCCAGCGTAGTAGTCAGGTTATAACGAACCAGAATATTCAGTTCTTCTACAATTTCCTGTGTATAGGGCATAATAAATCCTCATGATTCAGGCGTTAAAGCAATAAAATGGTGTTTTGTGGCTCGTCTTTTCATTCACCTATACCCTCTTATACCCTCCCGAGGAGCGGTCAAGCTTCAAACTATCCATGCAGACCGGGATGACGGATTTTTAGAAAATATGTATATAAAAAACGAGGTTTTATAGTTACAGGGCGCGAACCTTTTCTGGAACTAGCTCCGTAAGTAGTGATCTTCTTTTTCCTACAGTATAATTGCTATTGTTATTTTTATCTAAAATTCCGCACGCATATTCCTCTTCGTCATTCCTTATCTTAAAGCAAATACCCATGAAATTCGCAGTGCGTTATATCTCTACTGCTTTCGCTATTATAGCGGGCATTACATTAATAAGTTGCAATACGCTCTACCATGCCGGATTAAACAAGCCGGAATTGTTTAAACTGGAGGGAATATTTCCTTCTCCAGTCAATCACTCCGTTACCTTTGATCAGAGTATTGTTGCCTCGCCCCTGCTTGTTGGATCACAGGGTAAACCGCTGTTGATTGTACCAGCTTCCAATGGCGTTATTGCAGCTCTGGATACTAAAACGGGTACGGTAAACTGGCAATACCAGCTGCCTTCACCCGCAGGACAGGAAGTTTATCTTGCTTCAACCCCGGCTTTGATAGGAAATAAGCTGGTTGTCGTTTATCAATGCCTCCAAAAAGGAGAACGAACCAGTCATCGTTTAGTGGTTATTGATCTGATAAAAAAGCAAATTGACAAAACTTTTCCTGCCCTGGTTTTATCAGCGGAAAAACCGGCAGCGAACGGACATTCAACAGTAAAGTTCAATCCATCCACAGCTTTTTCTCATTCGGCAGTGAAGCATGCAAGCAAGCCGGAATCGCAGTGGGGTTATGTGTATGTATCTTTTGGCAGTTCAGGGGACACTCAACCTTATCATGGCTGGATTTTTGAAATTGATATGGAAGCCTGGAAGAAAAAGGGAGCAGGAAAGGCTGTAAGGAATGTGCTGGTAACAACGCCCGAAGCTGAATGTCCGGTGACAATGTCATACGGGACGCAGGAAATGATCTGCGGAGGCGGTGTCTGGACGCCCCCAGGCTTACAGATCTATGAGGCAAAAAATGATTTTGAATTATTTGTGCCTACCGGTAATGGGCAAATTAATCCGGCCCGGCATGATTATGCCAATTCCGTCATGCGAGTTAAACCGGGTCTTGAATTTGATTCCGGTTGTGATGCCCTGAAATGCGCAAATTTTAATCCCGCCAATCCTGATGTAAAATGTCTGGAATCCTGCAAAAATCTTTTTATTCCGCGTCTGGCGGCGGGTAATGCGCCTATAAAGCCTGCTAACAGGGAATGCGATAATAAAACCTTCTGGGAGTGTCTGGCCTGGATGGATTATGATTTGGGCGGTAGCGCTCCCGTTAAAGTCAACATGAGCAATGGCCGTTCGGTTATTGTTCAAGCCGGCAAGGACGGCGGTGTTTACTTGATTGATGCAGACCATCTGGGAATTCAACATGATCGTTTGCAAATTGTCGAGGTATGCGGGGCTCCGGCTGATCCTTGCAAGCTGGGATGGGCCGGAATGATAGTTACGCAACCTGTGCTGTCTTATATTGACGGCGTGCCTGTCGTGGTAATCCCTACATTTAGCCCGGATAAGACTCATCCTGCGGGCTTGGTCGCTTTAAAGATTGTGCTTGAAAACGGTCTGCCAAAATTTAAACGCTTCTGGCAGTTTCCTGACCCCGCCAATCCCGAATCATTGCAGTCTTTCAGGACCCAGCCTTCGCTCCCGGTAATTGCAACTCCGGGTAAACAGGGCGATCTCTCGGTTTGGGTCGTGGATATCGGCAAGCAGGGCACAATTTACGGCGTGCGCATAAAAGATGGCGCTTTGATTGCCAAAGCGGCAATGCAAGGGACTGGCCGTCCACTTTCCAGGCCGGTTATTTATGATAATTATCTCTATCTGGCATCCCTTATGCCAAGCACAAATAAAGCCATGATTGAAGCCTATCGGATTGAATTAAGGGATTAGTTTTTTTATTAATTTAGCTTTTAGATTCATAAAAGCTTGATCAAATCGCCGCGTCGGTTTTGGACCTCGCCCTATCATGAGCTCCATTCCCGACGAGATATTTCCTAGTGGCTTTTTCAACTTGAGCAAGTTAATCGGGTATTTGGAGCAAGTGGCTTATCATCGCAAGTCGTGTTGAGCCGTCCGCTAATTTGGCAGAAGCGAGTCGACTATTTCATTATCCTAAAGCAAAAAAAAGCGCCTTAAACCCATAAGGAATAAAGCGCCAGGCCTTAACATCATCATCACGAGAGCTCCATAACGCTGACTTTAGCGTTTGCAATTTAACAAGCAGCTACTATGCCAATTTTTTTTGGTAAAGGCCAAATGGCCGAAATATCAAGATATTAGACCGCTGATGCTCCTGTCAGCAATTAATAAATCAAACAGAGACTGTTTTTATTAATCTGATTCTGCCCCATAGAAGAGAAGATTTAGGGTTTTAATGCTCCATACTTGTGCAAAATCATAAAAGACCGGTAATGCAGATTACTTATTGATTATTATTAAATTTAGTTCTGAGCAATAATAAGGAGTAAAAAAACACAAATATGTGAAGTTTATTTATTTAAGCCTCTAAAACTAGTCTAAGCGCAGTTATTATTCATTCTTTGAAATTAAATGAGGCTTCAGGGTCTTAACATTTATTTCAAAGTCCAGACGTATGCGTTGTGCTGCGGCTTTTGCTTCCTTTTTATTCTTATAAGGGCCTGCTATAACCTGATAGGACTCATCTTTTTGTATTTTACGGGCAGGTATGGGCGGTCCCTGATGATTGAGCATTGCAGCAAGTTGTTGTGCTTTTGTTTCATTATCGAAAGTCGCAACCAGCATACTCCAATCATTGGCTTTTAAATCTTCAATAACAGGTTGTTCATATAATTGCCGGGGATGCGCCAGCTGCAGGGCATTTTGGGATATTTCAGCTATGTCCGGACTTTGCTTGAGTATGGGAGTGGGAATTCCATCGGAGCGCTGGAGCACGCGTTTTACTTTAGACCAATCGACAGAGGCCTTCGCTTTGGCGCTGATTTGCTTTAAATGCTTCAATAATTGCTTTTGAAACCGGTGTTTGTCCCTGGCCCACTTTGGCAGCGGTTCGTGGGCTTCCAGGAAAAGCATGTTCTTGTCCCAAGCAGCAAGATAAGGTTGATGAACAATTCGCACCTGCATCCCGATCGAGGCTTTTTTGAATAATTCTTCAATGTCCTCCGGATAAAGCTGCACGCAGCCATGACTGATTTGCATGCCGATGCCATAGGGTTTATTCGTGCCGTGGATCAAGTAACCCGGAATGGACAGAGGCATGGCATAGCGTCCTAACGGATTATCAGGGCCGGCCGCTACTACTTTGGGCAATGCCGCACCTTTTTCTGCATGCTCGCGGTGTATGGAATCGGGCACATACCAATTCGGATTTGCTTTTTTATTGGCAATGCGGGTAAGTCCCATAGGTGTATTCCAGCCTTGGCGGCCTATCCCGACCGGATAAGTGAATACTTCCAGGGGCTGCTGTTGCCGGGTATAGTAAAAAAGCCGCATATTTGCCAGATTGAGGACAATTCCTTTATGGGGCGCATCCGGAAGAATAAAGTGCAAGGGCAGAAGAACCCGACTGTCCGATGCGGGTGTCCAGGGAGGAATAGCCGGGTTGGCAAGCGTGATATCGTTATAACCCAGCCCGAAGTGCCGCGCAATATCCGGCAAGGTATCCTTTGTCCGCGTATGGATGGCTGCAAGGTCACCTACTATGTTTTGACCGTCAGCCAGCTGAAATTGATGGGTTGGAACCGTTTCGATTTGCGGCTGAACCTCAGTAGCATTAATACTTTCAGGTTCGGAGGAAAAAAATACAGGCAGATTTTGACAGCCGCCGAGTAGCCCGCTTAATACTATTATTTCCGGTAGCAGGATGATCGAAAAAATGGATTTTTTTGATTTTGACATGCCAATTGATTTTAAGACTTGAGAAATAATTGTGAGAAACCTTATTAGCTATTTAGCTATCGATTATAAAATAACAAAAATTAACTCATGATTAAACCGGCTGTGTTTACTTTTGCCATGACGATGTTTTGTTTATATGAAGTAAATGTTCAGCGGCGTCTAAACATGTTTAAACAGATGATAGCCAACATCGCCTGCCGTTTTACTTTTAAGTTGGTGCCAGGTTTCAGGCAGGCCTTCAAGCTCAAGTCTGCTTTCCGCTTCAACATAACACAAACCTTCTTTACGCAGCCATCCTTTATTTTCAAGCCAGTGACAAGTTTGCACGGCCCTATTCATGGCGAAAGGCGGATCCAAAAATACGATGTTATAAGGCTCGGCATCACCAGCCAGATAGCGAAATACATCCATTTGCACAATGTTTATTTGATCGGCAGCCAATACGATTGCATTGTTTTTTAAAGCTCGACAGGCTTGGGCGTTATTTTCCACCAGCGTGACGGACTTTGCGCCTCTGGAAGCTGCTTCAAATCCCAAAGCGCCGCTGCCTGCATATAAATCCAGGCAACGGCTGCCGATAATGTCGTTTTGCAACCAGTTGAACACTGTTTCCCGAACTCTTGCGGGCGTGGGTCTTAAGCCAGGTATATCGACAAAGCTTACTTGCCGGCTGCGCCATTGACCGCCAATAATTCTGAGCCTATTTCTCACTTTTCCTTTCTGTTTTGCCCACTGTTATGGTTTGCAGTAACTGTAAATTAACTCGATGTTTAAACGCCTCGGTAATAGAAGCTGCCGTTACTTGCTCAATTTTTTTCTGGAAATTATCCAGGTAGTCCAATGGCAGATCATAAAAACCAATCATCGCAACATAGCCGGCTAATTCCTTGTTGGTATCAAAACGCATTGCAAAACCGCCGGTAATATTTTTCTTTGCGGCGTTAAGCTCTGCTTCCGTCGGCCCGTTCGTTACGAAATCGGCCAAGGTCTGATTCAATACCTGCAAGGCTTGCGGAGTTTGATCATTGCGGGTTTGTAAACTCACTATGAAAGGGCCGGGGCGCAGCATCGGTATGAATGCACTGCTTGCGCTGTAGGCCAGCCCCCGTTTTTCCCGCACTTCTTTAAAGAGTTTGGAAACCAGTCCGCTGCCGCCCAGTATATGATTACCCACATACAGGTTAAAATAATCAGGATCCTTACGATAAGTTCCAGGCAGCCCGACCAGAACATGGGTTTGGGTGGACGGAAACTCAATATGCTGCTGCCTGGCTTTTAAAGGCATGGCTACTTCCGGCAATATCTCCGCTTTTTGACTGACAGGCAATCTTGCCAGTAAACGGGTAGCCGCTTGTTCAGCCTGTTTTCTGGACAGATTTCCGACCATTACTACCACAGCATTTGCGGCAACATAATATTTCTTATAAAAATTGCGCAGGTCATCCGCCTTAAAACTTGCCACAGTTTCCTGCATGCCTGACTCGGGATGGGCATACGGATGATTGCCATAGAGTGCTTTATAAAAAGCAATGCTTGCCAGCTCGGCCGGCGATTCTTCCCTTTGTTTTATAGCCGCTAAGGTTCTGTTTTTTTCCCGTTGAAAATCTGCCTCGTTAAAGTTTGGCTTGGTCAAGATGACCTGCATGGTTTCAAGGGCTTTGTCGAACAAGGGTTTAGCCGTTAAGGTTCGCAGCGATAGAGTAGCCATATCATGGGAAACACCCGTGCTGAATCTTGCCCCTACGCTTTCAAAGCGTTGGGCAATTTCATCGGCGTTCCACTTTCCAGCGCCGGTATCCAGCAATGCCGACGTTAATGCAGAAATACCGTACTGTTGCTCATCGCGCGCACTGCCGGCATCAAAAGCAATCTGTATATCCACCATAGGCAGATCTTCGGTATGTACATAAAAAACCCCGCTTCCCTGTGGCGTTTGCCAATGTTCAATTTTTGCAGCAGACCAGACCGACTGACTAACCATCAATAAAATAAAACCCGACAGAATTTTACGCATTATTAATCTTCCTTACTGTGTTTTGCCGGCGGCATTTGTTGTTTGAGGTTCCAGATAAGCAATGCTCAGGTGATCTTTAACCAGATATTTACGCGCTACATCACGAACCTGTTCTGCTGTAACCTGGTTGACTTTGTCTACGTATTCATCAACTTTTTGCCAGCCCAACCCTACTGTTTCCAAGATACCCAACTGCATGGCCTGGTAAAAATTTGAATCCCGCTCATAAACGTCGTTGGCTAAAACCTGCGCCTTAATGCGCTGTAGCTCATCGCTGCTTATTAATTTCTGTTGCAGTTTAGCTATTTCATCTTTTAATGCGGCTTCCATATCCCATACGGTTTTTCCTTCTGCTGGTGTGGCTTCCAGCTCAAACACATTCGAGAGTCTGGATGTTAATCCATAACCTGCTCCGGCCGAAACTGCGATTTGTTTGCCGCGCACCAGATCCGAGCTTAATCTGGCGCTATTGCCGCCGTCCAGCACACCGGCCAGAACTTCTAAGGCATAGGCTTCCCATTCATGTTCTGCCGTTTTCAATACCGGAACTTTATAGCCCATGATGATGTAAGGCAGTTTGGCAGGCACTTTTACAGTCATTTTTCGGATGCCGAGCTGTTCGATCTCGGTTTGTGGTTTCAAGCCTTTTATATCGCTGGGCTTAAGCGCGGCAAAGTACTTTTCGGCCTGCGTAAAAACAGCTTTCGGCTGTACATCGCCAACCACGACTAATGTGGCGTTATTAGGAGCGTACCAGCGTTGATACCATGCTTGCAGATCTTCGACAGTATAATTTGCGATATCTGCAGGCCAGCCGATAACCGGATTTTTATAAGGACTGTTGGAGTAAGCCATTGCCATAAAATGCTCCTGCATTTTTGCCTGGGGATTGTCATCCGTGCGCATTCTACGTTCTTCCGTCACAACCTGAAGTTCTTTTTTCAGCTCTTCAGGCAACAAGTGAAGATTTCGCATTCTATCCGCTTCCAGTGCAAAGCTGACTGGCAGTCGGGATGCCTCCATGGTTTGAAAATAAGCTGTATAATCCTGGCCAGTGAAGGCGTTCTCCTCACCGCCGTTTTCTGCAATGATTCTGGAGAATTCACCTACCGGATGTTTGTCTGTACCCTTGAACATCATGTGTTCCAGCATATGGGAAATGCCGGTAATGCCGTTAGGCTCATAGCTTGAGCCGACTTTGTACCAGACTTGAGAAACCACAACCGGCGAACGATGATCTTCCTTAACCAGTACTTTAAGGCCATTCGCCAAATTATGCTCTGACACTTTAGTCGCTGCACTGCTTGTAAACACCTGCAGGCAAAGCAAAACGGCCCATACTGTTAATCGATTTTTCATAACTCCCTCTTTGATAAATGTTAAGCGCCTCGGACTATTTCAATAATCCATTGTTCACTGTATTCTATAGAATAATAAAAAAGTTGGAATTTATTAATTAATGATAAACGACTCTCTCCTGCCTTTATGGAGGAACTATCTTGAGCTGTGCAAACCAAAAGTTGTTGCGGAAATGCTTTTTACGGCGGTTGTCGGCATGTTGCTAGCCGTTCCAGGAAGGCCGCCTCTGGTGCCTTTTATCAGCAGCCTCATAGGCATCGCCCTGGCCGCATCCTCAGCCGCAGCCATTAATCATTTTATTGATCAAAAAGCTGATGCGAAAATGAGCCGCACCGAAAATCGCCCGTTGCCAAAAGGTGAATTGAATTCTGCCAATGTGATCGCTTTTGCAATCATTTTGGGGATAAGCGCGATGCTGTTGCTGGTTTTTACTGGCAATGCCTTAACGGCCATATTGACGTTTCTGTCATTATTCGGCTACGCCATCATTTATACGGTTTACCTTAAAAAAATGACTCCGCAAAACATTGTTATTGGCGGGGCCTTCGGCGCTACTCCTCCGCTGCTGGGCTGGTGCGCGATGACCGGTGAAGTGCATCCCTACGCGCTGCTTCTGGTGCTGATTATTTTCGTCTGGACGCCGCCGCATTTCTGGGCATTAGCTATTGCCAGACGTGAAGAATACGCGAAAGCCGGAATACCGATGCTGCCGGTGACACACGGACCGGAGTTTACCCGCTTGCAGATACTGCTTTACACGGTATTGTTATTCATTGTTACGCTGCTGCCTTATTTGACCGGCATGAGCGGCCTGATTTATCTGGCATCCGCGGTATTATTGAATATCGGCTTTATGTATTGCGTCATTTTGATGATGCGCAATAAAGACAATAAAACCGCGATGAAGACGTTCGGCTATTCAATATTTTATATAACCGTCCTGTTCGCGGCTTTATTAATCGATCATTATGTCAGGCTACCTTTATGAATTTCACTCATCATGAGCAAAGCCCGCGGCCGGAACATCCGTTCGCGCCTTTCATTCGCATACTTGGCAAAGGCAAAAAAGGTTCAAGGCCGCTGACTCAGGAGGAAGCCTGTCAAGCCATGAAAATGATCATGGCCGATGAAGTGCTGCCTGTTCAACTCGGCGCCTTCTTGATGCTAATGCGGGTCAAGGAAGAGACGCCGGAAGAGTTGGCGGGTTTCGTCCTGGCGGCACGGGAAGCCGGCCATCTTGCCAGTGACAAGGTGGTAACAGTTGACCTGGACTGGTCTTCATATGCAGGAAAGCGCCGTCATTTGCCGTGGTTTCTGCTTTCAGCTTTATTATTGGCGGAAAATCATATTACTGTCTTTATGCATGGCTCCAGCGGGCACTCTGCCGGAAGATTATATACGCAAGCCATGTTGAGCTATCTAGGCTTAAACGCTGCAAGCTCGATTGAACAAGCCAGGCTGCAACTGGAGCAACAGCATTTCAGCTATTTGTCTTTGGAGCAATTCTGTCCAAAACTGCATGAAATCATAGAACTGCGTCCACTAATGGGCTTGCGCTCGCCGGTGCATACGCTGGTGCGTCTGTTAAACCCTTTTAATGCCCCATACAGTATTCAAGGCATCTTTCATCCGGGCTATCGCCCCGTGCATCAGCAGGCGGCAGCTTTATTGCAGCAGCCCCATGCAGCGGTATTGAAAGGCGAGGGCGGTGAAACCGAACGTAATCCTGATATGGACTGCCTGGTACAAAGCGTGCATAACGGTGAATTAGCCGATGAAAACTGGCCGGCTTTATTTCGACGCAGGCATATGAAGCCTGATCAACTTGATCCGAAGCAACTGGCTTTAATCTGGCAGGGTAAAAGCGCGGATGAGTTTGCCGAAGCGACGGTCATCGGCACTGCCGCCATTGCGCTTAAATTGTTAGGCAAGGCGGATACTCAGGAACAGGCCCATAACCTGGCCAGTGATTACTGGCTAGCCCGGGATAAACAAAAATTTGCGAGTTCATGATCCACACATCGGTTCATGATTTTTAAGCGCATGCTTTCGATACTGCTGCCTTATTTTCTGTTCCTGCTCATCATTTTTCTGCTGCAACGAAAAATGATCTATTTTCCTGAAACCCATTCCATTGAGCAGCAGCAGGAACTTGCTAAACAATTAAACCTGACGCTATGGCCGTCTAAAGATAATTACCTGGGACTTGTTTCTCGAACAATCAAAACCGCCTGCAAAGGCACAATTATCGTTTTTCATGGCAATGCGGGATCGGCAATAAATCGGGTCTTTTATATAGAAGCCCTGGAAAGGCAGGGTTACCGCGTCATTCTGGCAGAATATCCAGGCTATGGCGCCAGAACAGGTTCGCCATCGGAGGCGGCTATGGTTTCAGAAGGTATTCAAACCGTAAAACGGGTATTGAATGATTTTGGCGAGCCTATTTTTCTTTGGGGAGAGTCATTGGGCAGCGGCGTTGTCAGCGGTATTGTGCAAACGAGGCAAATTCCCATAAAAGGCATTATCCTGGTCGCGCCTTTTGACAGTCTGGCTAATATTGCACAACATCATTACTGGTTTTTTCTCGCTAAATGGTTGACGCTTGACAGATTTGACAATATTAAAAATATGCAGAATTACCTAGGAAGTACTGCGATTCTAATCGCTGAAAAAGATGAAATTATCCCTAACAAATACAGCTTAAAGCTTTTTAACTCCCTTACCCATAAAAAGAAACTCTGGACATTCAAGGAGGCCGGGCATAATAGTTTTCCTATGGGCCCGGAACTGGACTGGTGGAAAGAGATCATGCAGTTTGTGGAGGGGCAAAACGGGGTATCCCTTTAACTAGGGTTTTTCCCATATGCATATATTGCAAACCGATTAAGGTTCCGCAATTATCGCTGTAGTCAACCCAAACGATTTTTATTTCCCCCTCCAATTCCAGCTGTGGAAACTTAAATAAAGTTATAGCGCCTTCTTCAACCGCAATAATTTCATCAAGGCGTATCATTAAACCTTCTACCGAAACATTGACTGCATTAAATTCACGATATTTTTTATTTAATAAAATTTGTCCGGGCCCGGGCATATGTTTTCTATAAGCTTTTCTTTTATACAGCAAATTGTCAATATCATAGGCAACGGTTTTAAATTCCAGAGCAAGAAAAATATGATTATTTAATAGATCAACTCTGCTTACCTCAACTTCACCAGCCAAGCGCATTTCCGGAAGATAAAAATCAATCAGGGTCGAAGCCAATAAATTATTAAAAATATCCCTGACCTCAGTGTTTTCGCCACTATTATTTAATTCGGCCAGCACCCCCGTTATGGAAAGATTTTTGATAGTAATTTCCAGTTCTTCACCGCCCATATATATCAGACCCTGGGAGGCAAGATTTTTACGATAAGGTCGATCCAAATATGTATTCATCGGGTTCCCCCATTGAGTTTCCGCTTTTATTATTACTTGGTTACTGTATAAGATATTCTTTGTAATTATAGTGTCTGATTTATATTTAGCTTTTTTCTTTAAACTGTTTCTGCTTACCAGCCATTAGTATCTCAATCTCATGCATTAATAAAGGAAAACAGCGTCCAGAGCTTGAGGAATTTGTCGGGCCACCAATTTTGCTGAATATACGAGGTTATTACAGAGCGGTAATTTCGATATGAGAGGCAAGGAATTTATATTTTGCCTGCCCTCGGGGGACATTGCGGTTATTTGCAAAAGTTATAAAAATCGGAGTTATTGAGGATAACGGGTGAGTAACTAATCCGGCGCGTATTTCAGTCATCCTGAAATCTGCCCAATGAATTGAAAGGCAAAAGCTGTTTTTTTGATAAACTATTCAGTTATATTAAATAAAAATAAAAAAGGAGAAACTGTGAAAAACATTCAAACTCAACTTATTTCAATCGTCATCGTCATTCTTATAGGATTTACAATGTTTTCAATAGCCAATGCGACTTCACCTGAAGAAAATAAGGCCGCAGGTAAAACTTTTCTTGCAGAAAATACTAAAAAACCCAATATCGTAACCACAGCAAGCGGCTTGCAATATGAGGTTTTAACGAAAGGCAAAGGAACCGCTTCGCCTTCGGCAACTGATAGCGTAACGGTTCATTACAAGGGAACCACTCTGGATGGTGAAGAGTTTGATAGTTCCTACAGCCGGGGCGAACCCGCTACCTTTCCGTTAAACAGGGTTATCGCAGGCTGGACTGAAGGCGTTCAATTAATGAAAGAAGGTGATAAATTCCGTTTTTACATTCCGTCGGAACTGGCCTATGGCGAGCAGGGAGCAGGCCGTTCAATTGGTCCGAATGAAACCCTGATCTTTGATGTTGAGCTTATCAAAATTCAATAAAAAATAAGCGCAAGGCGCAAATCCAGAGACTAAAAAACTATTTCTATCCTGCGCCTTGCACTATAGGCTAATGTCCATTTACCAGCTATTCGCCACTACGCCAAAAGCGATGGAAACCATTCTAGCCGAAGAGCTTCAGGCGCTCGGCATGACTGGCATTAAACTTTCCGTCGCTGGCGTCGCTTTTGAAGGAAATCTCGAAACTGCTTACCGGGTTTGCCTGTGGTCCAGAATAGCGAACAGGGTTTTACTGGTGTTGAGTTCGTTTCAGGTAAAAACCCAGAATGATCTATATGATGGCGTAGCCAGAATAAACTGGTTTGAACATATGGAACCCGAAGACAGTTTGGCCGTCTCGTTCAGCGCCAAAAACTCCGCCGCAATTAACAATACCCATTTCAGTGCCTTAAAAGTTAAAGATGCCATTGTCGATCAGATGCGTGCGAAATTTCACAAGCGCCCCAGCATTAATACGGATCAGCCCCATATCCGGATCAATGTTTATTTGCATGGAGAAACAGCTCAGCTGAGCCTGGATCTTTCAGGTGAAAGTCTGCATCGACGCGGTTATCGGGATATTAATATTAAAGCGCCTATCAAGGAAAATCTTGCTGCCGCCATGTTACTGCGCAGTGAATGGCCGAAAATAGCCAAACAAAATGGCTCGTTACTAGATCCCATGTGCGGCTCCGGAACCTTGTTACTGGAAGGGGCAATGATGGCGGCCGATTATGCTCCTGGCCTGCTGCGCGACTATTACGGCTTTACCGGCTGGAAAAAGCATGATGCTGACTGCTGGCAGAGATTGCGTAAAGAAGCAGAGCAACGTAAAAATGCAGGTCTTGCAAGACTGCCGGTTATCGCGGGATTTGATCAAGATCGCCAAACGATCGGGGCGGCCTTGACGCACATAGCCAATGCCGGGCTACAGAACAAAATTCATGTTGAACGCAGGGACATTGAAGATGCGGAACCTGCAGAAAGCTGGAACCCCGGTTTAGTGATCTGTAATCCGCCTTATGGAGAGCGCCTAGGTGATGAAAAGGAAACAGCAGAATTGTATAAAAAATTTGGCGAAACCCTGAAGTCTCATTATGTCGGCTGGAAAGCGGCGATAATTATCCGCAATCCGGAACTGGGCTTTCGACTTGGCATCCGTTCCCAGAAACCGGTTACCCTGTTTAACGGGGCGCTTGAATGTAAATTACTGCGAATGGATATTGTAGAAAGCGCTTTTTTTATTCCCAAAGCCAAAACCCGGGAAGAACGAATAAGCCGGCTGGCTGAAGCAAGCAAAATGCCCCAAATCGATACCGGTGCTGAAATGTTTGCCAATCGCCTCAAAAAGAATCTGAAAAAGCTGTCAAAATGGGCTAGGCAAAACCATATAAACTGCTATCGTTTGTATGATGCGGATTTACCGGAATATGCCGTCGCTGTTGATATTTATCAGAACGATCAAAGCTGGGTGATTGTGCAGGAATATGAGCCGCCTAAAAGCATTGATCGGCAAAAAGCAGAGCAAAGGCTGGCTGGGCTGTTAGCTGAAATACCCCGAGTGCTTGAGATCAAGCGTGAGCAGGTTTTCCTGAAAATACGCAGCAAGCAGAAAAGTACCGACCAGTACGAGAAACACGCCGACCTGCGGCGTTTTCATATTATTGAAGAAGGCGGCTGTAAATTGCAGGTGAATTTGGAAGATTATCTGGATACCGGACTATTTCTTGACCATCGGCCAATACGCATGATGATTCAGCAGCAGGCTAACGATAAGCGCTTTTTAAACCTGTTCGGCTATACCGGCAGCGCCACGGTACATGCGGCAATGGGCGGGGCTAAAGCAACTACAACAGTCGATATGTCTGCTACTTATCTCAATTGGGCCAAAAGCAATATGAAGCTGAATAACTTTCCGGAAGCGTCTAAGCATGAATTTATCCAGGCCGATTGCCTGGCCTGGCTGGCCCAGGAAACCAGACAACTTTATTGCAGGCAATATGACTTGATTTTTCTCGATCCCCCTACTTTCTCCAATTCAAAACGGATGACTGATGTGTTTGATGTACAAAATGATTATATACAATTAATAAATAATGCAGTTTCGCTGTTGGCGCCGGGTGGCATTTTATACTTTTCGACCAATTTCAGACAGTTTAAACTCGACAGTCTGGCATTACCCAAATTAGCTATAGAAAATATTTCAGCAGCAACTATTCCGGAAGATTTTGCCCGCAGCCCAAAAATACATCATTGCTGGAGAATACACGCATAATGCGCAAAGTTAGGATTCTGGTTTCCGGCCGGGTTCAAGGCGTTTATTTCCGCGTCTTTACCCAGAATAAAGCCAAGCATTTTGCGGTAAAAGGCAGCGTTAAAAATCTACCCGATGGCCGGGTGGAAATTATTGCTGAAGCGGCAGAAGATACAACCATTGAAAAGTTTATCAAATGGTGCCAAAAAGGGCCTGTAACTGCCCGGGTTGATGAGATTGAAGTTGCTGAACTTCAATGCGATGAAGTATTAACATCATTCGAAATAATATAACCCTGCAAAAGCCGGATATCTGAGATGATGAAATATCGATCAGTATTATTCTTATCTAAAATTTGCAATCAGGCTATGGGTGATAGCCATAGCCAGTATAAGGAGAAATGCAAGAGGCAAAAATAGATGTTTTTGGCATAATGAGGAGTTCTGTATGCAGACTGGGATTAGCGTTAGTTTATGTAAAGTGATGAATAGCTGATCGAAGCTGCCTTACTCATCCGGCTTCCCGGTAGCATTAAGCTGCCCATTCAATCTTTGCCCCGGCCCAGGGTTGTGGCTTTATGTCGGCTAAAGCAAAGTAATTAACCAAGTAAAAGAGTTATGCTGCTCTTCTTTTAATGACGTCTGCCGTTTCTGCCTGCTGCGGGATCTTCAAATTTAACTTTTAAAGGCTTTCCGCAATACAGATTGCCATCGAGTCCAGCAATAGCGGCTCTGGCTTCGTGGCCTTCCATGCCGACAAAGCCGAAACCACGGCATTTGCCGCTAAATATATCGGCAACAAGTTGAATGGAGCGAACTTTGCCATATTCGGAAAATAAAGCTTGTACAGTTTCTTCAGTGGCATCGCTAGGTAGATTTCCTACAAAAAGTCGTTTCAAAAGACATGTCCTAAATAAAGGTGAATTGATGGGCCGGCGCTGCCGGTTACACCACAACCCCGCCTGTTATGTCTGTCGGGATTGGGAATAAATAAAGTAACCCGGCTTTAAGTGGGAGTTACATTTGTTGCCTGCGGGCCTTTAGGACCTGATTCTACTTCATATTTGACGGATTGACCTTCAGCCAGTGTGCGGTAACCGCCATCGCTTGCGATGGCAGAAAAGTGCACGAAAACATCAGCACTGCCATCACTGGGCGAAATAAAACCAAAACCTTTGGACTCGTTGAACCATTTAACTTTACCTGTTGCCATGTAACACCTCAATACCCATCGGGCATAAATAAATCAATAAAATATTCGATTGCAAATCATACCTGGCACAAAGGAAAAAGCGGATGGAATTTCTGAAAAGTGCTGATTAACATGCAAAACTTTAGTAGAAGTCTCAAATAGTCTCCACCATTACATTATAGAGGTTAATTTCTTGCATAGCCATCAAAAAATTTGGAGTATAGCCAGGTCTATATAAAAATGCGTTCAGCAAGTAGCGATGATAGAAAAGCGGGTTATTTTCTTTGCATGAAAGTCGCTTATTATTTTACTAGCGTTATCTTTGCTGATATAACCTGATTGAACCGCAAAACAGGGTTTATATGCTAATTAGTGGTGGTCGTAAAAATATTATTAAAAGAGCCAAGAAACAAGCGCTCGATTGGCTTACCGGATTATTATTAATTTTAATTATTGCCGGATGTACTAAAAACGAAAGCTTAAATGCAGCAGGCTCAACTACCGTATTGCCGATTGTGGTATTAGCTGCAGAACGCTTTAAGGCCCTGCATGGCGTAAATGTTATTGTTAATGCAGGAGGTTCGGGTGTGGGAATAAATCAGCTAGGCGAGGGGAAAATAGCAATCGGTATGATTTCCAGGAATATTTCTGATGCTGAAATCAAACGCTATCCAAACGTGAACTTTGTTGTTCACTCCATAGGCAAGGATGCAGTAGTGCCGGTAGTCTCATCTGAAATTTACGATGCCGGAATAAAATCGCTGTCCCTGCGACAAATCGGTAAAATTTATTTGGGAGAAATTACTAGCTGGAAACAGCTTGGCGGACCGGATAAGGATATTCTGGTCATTGATAAAGAAAAATCCCGCGGAACTCGCCATGTTTTTATGGAGATTGTGTTGGGCGATAAAGAGGTGAGCGCGCCGGGAGCAGATTTGGTGCTGGGTGACAATAATGAAGAGCAAACTGCTGTTATGCAAAGTGATTCGGCCATCGGGATGCTTTCCAATGCCTGGCTTAATAGTGATGTAAAAGGCTTGTCCATTATTTTGCAGAATGGCTCGACTGTTGAGCCGAAGCTGGAAAATATTAGTAACGGCAGATTTCCCATTACGCGTGATCTGTTGCTGGTTACCAGTGGCGAACCGGCGGGAAATATTAAAGCCTTTATTGATTTTATCTTAAGTGATGAAGGGCAAAAAATTGTCCGTGATTCCGGTTATGTCAGCCTGGAGCAATAGAATCGGGCGAGCTTATATTCTAATAAGCACGCTTATCAGCGCCATCATTATTTTGCTGATTGCGCTGGTATTGTTTATATACAGCTGGGAGGCCATCAGTCAGCAGCGTGCCGACCTTTTCACCTCGATCTGGAATCCTGCGGCCGGTCAGTTCGGCATACTGGCAATGCTGTACGGCTCGCTGATGGTGACAGTTATCGCTTTAGCCATTGCCATTCCATTGGGCCTGGCGACAGCCTTATTTACTTCCGAGATGCTCGGGGTCAGATACCGGTTCCATGTCAAATTCCTGCTGGAATTACTTGCAGGTATTCCATCTGTTTTATATGGACTGATTGGCGTGGCTTTTTTCAGTGTCTGGCTGGGCGATCTTTTTGATTTGCAGTCCGGTCGAACCATTTTGACTGCCGGTATATTACTTGCCATCATGGTGCTGCCGACCATTATCACGCTAGGCGATGATGCGCTGCATAATGTGCCGCGGCAATATCGGGAAGCTGCCCAAGGTCTGGGTTTATATCCGCACGAAGTAATTATCCATATCGTCTTGCCGCTGGCAAAAACAGATATTGCCGGGGCGGTACTGCTGGCTTTAGGCCGGGCTTTGGGGGAAACCATGGCGGTTATGCTGGTGATTGGCGGCATTGATAAAATCCCGCCCTCCTTAGTCAATATTATGGTTCCGGGACAGACAATTACTTCCAAGCTCGGACGAGAAATAGAGGAAACGGCATTTGCCTCCATGCATTTTAGTGCGCTGATTTTTATGGGCTTGGCATTGCTGGTTATGGTGCTGGCGCTGACGGCTATTGCGCAACATTATTTCAGGCCGGGACTGCGCCTCTATGAATAGAAACAGCAGATACGCAGCAAATTATTTGTTTACCGCTGTTGTCTGGAGTGCAGTCATTATTTGCTGTGCATTACTATGTTTTTTGTTGTCAACCATTATCTGGAATGGCGTATACGCTCTTTCTTTTAAGTTTTTGCTAAGCCCCGCCTCGGGTTTTGGTGCCAATGGCGGCATTATTTATCAAATCACAGGCAGCATCTTGCTGATTGCAGTAACCGCAATTATCAGCTTGCCCATTGCGCTCGGCGTCGCCATTTATAAAAGCGAATTTCTTAAAAGCTGCCGATTACAACGCTTAAGCAATCTTTTGATCTATGGGCTAAATGGCGTTCCTTCAGTGATTTTTGGTATTTTTGGGCTGATTTTTTTTGTTAATTTATTAGGAGCGGGAATTTCCTGGTTTGCCGGGGCAATTATCCTTGCCATCATGATTTTACCCACCATTGTTTTATCAACCTATCAGGCCATCAACAGCATCCCTACCATTTACCGGGAAAGCGCGCAAGCTTTAGGTCTTGATACATGGCAGATAATTACCCGGGTTTTACTGCCGCAAGGCCTGGACGGAGCAATTACCGGACTGCTGATTGGTCTGGCGCGGGCCATTGGTGAAACAGCGCCGATTATGTTTGTCGCCACAGCTTTTTCCGGCGTGGATATTCCCGATTCATTGAATGGACCCATAACCACGCTGCCTACCCATATTCTGGCATTGGCCAAGCAGGCGACTGACGCGCAGGCTTTACAAAATGCCTGGGGCGCCGGTTTAGTATTGCTGTGTTTGGTTATGCTGTTAGGTTTTGCTGCGCTGATGGGCAGGATTCGATTAAAAACGAGGTGGCAATAATGACCGGCAAACCGGCACTTAAGCTTGTTGCGCCTGTTGTGTCTGGCGCAACCGCGCTTATTGAGGCGGAAAAATTTAACGTCTGGTTTCACGACACCCAGGTACTGAAAGACATTGCCGTTTCCTTCGACAAGGGCTTGATTAACTGCATTGTGGGCCCTTCGGGCGGCGGCAAGTCAACATTTATCCGCAGCATTAATCGCATTAATGACGGTATTGACGGCTTTGTTGTTCAAGGCGAGTTATCTTTCAAGGGGAGGAATATTTATGCAGCCGGCACTGATGTAACGCAGATAAGAAAAGCCATCGGCATAGTCTTTCAAAAGCCTTGCGTCTTTCCTAAATCCATTAGCGAAAATGTGCTGTTTGGCCTGCAGCCGTTGCGCATAACCAAGCTGGAAAAATTATGCGTAGTTGAAAAGCAGCTTAAAGCGGTGTCATTATGGAAAGAAGTCTCGCATCGCTTGAATGACCCGGCAACATCCCTATCTATCGGTCAGCAGCAACGGCTTTGTATAGCCAGAACCCTGGCGATTAATCCTGAAGTGATTTTGCTTGATGAGCCTACCTCGGCACTGGATCCGGTTTCAACCCGCGCCATAGAAGAATTGATGCTGAAACTTAAAGACCGCTACACCCTTGTTTTTGTCACCCATAACATCCAGCAAGCCAAACGTATCGCTGACAAACTGATATTCATATGCGAGGGCCAGATCATAGAACAGGGTGATAAAGACAAGCTGTTTAATCAGCCTGAGCATGAACGAACACGCATTTATCTACATGATGAATATTGTGAATGCTAAACAGATTCCAAGTAATATTAGCCGGGTTTAACGTTATCTTCTATGCCAATCGTGCCTGTGCCAATTATGCCGGTTTGGCCGCCATTGGTCCGGGCCATGGTTATAAAAGCGGGGCAGAGGGCCGTAAAAATTTCGACTCGGATAATATGGCCGGTATCTAAATCCGGGTGAATAACGGTAATCGTAATAAATGTTCCAGCCCGGCCCGGGATATCTATAGCCATAGTCATAATTGTAGTTTCTATAAACGGGAGGACCGCCGAACTCCAGGTATATGCCGCCGCCTGACTGATGGGCGCTTGCGCTATAGGAAAATAGGCTGACCAGCCCTATAAACAGGGCTGGCATAATCAAGGCAAATGATTTTTTCATAATTATCTCCGGGATATGGCAGATGAATTATTGTATGCAAACGATCTGAATGAACGCTGAATTCCTGTAATTACAGATAGGAAAAGATGAGTAATTCATGAATGAATAGTCCATCTAATGAGCTTATAGTTCCCTGATTTAATCAAATCGACTTGCCGGCTTTGGACCTCGGCTTGAAGGTCAGAGCGCTTGCCAAAAGCGCAGCATTGTCGCTCTCGCTGGCGCTGATGCAGACCTTGTCCCGATCATGGGCTTCATCCCAACGGGGATATTTCCTTATTGCTAATAAACTCCATTTCGACACCGGTGCAAAACAACCAACTAACGGTTGTTTTGCACCGGTGTTTCATTTTTTTATCTTTCCGTAGCCTAAAAAATCCTGAATAGCTTTTTATTATCATGCTGTTATGCAAATGTAACAGCTTGGCATGGTAATGGCTTGAGAGTCAGCCGATAGTATTTTTCTTTCAAAAAACGAGGATTTATATGAATAGGGATTCTTTGTCACAGATACCAAAAACCGGGCTGGCGGGCTTAAAAGAAAACTGGCGCAGCGATTTACTGTCCGGCTTTCTGGTATTCCTGATAGCCTTGCCGTTATGTCTGGGCATAGCAATGGCATCCGGTTTTCCGCCATCGGCCGGCATTATTTCTGCAATTATCGGGGGTCTGCTGGTTTCGCGTATCAGCGGTTCGTTCGTGACCATCAATGGACCCGCTGCCGGCCTGATTGTGGTGATTTTAAGCGCAGTGCAGGAATTGGGGGCAGGCGATGCAATGGCCGGCTATCGCTATACCCTGGCCGCCATTGTTTTTGCCAGCATACTACAGATTCTGATGGGCCTGTTCAAGGCCGGAAGGCTCAGTTCGTTTTTCCCTGCATCAGTAATACATGGCATGCTGGCGGCAATCGGCATTATTATTATGGCTAAACAGATTCATGTGGTGTTGGGCGTCACGCCGGAGAAAGGCAGCCTGTTTTCATCGATCGCACAGGTTCCGCACAGCTTTTTTAATCTCAACCCGGAAATTGCCATTATCGGTCTTTCCGGGCTGGTGATATTAATTATTTGGTCGCTGCTGAAGAATAGAACTTTAAAGATGATTCCCGCGCCGATCGTTGTGGTTTTGATAGGAATGGGCCTGGCCCGTTATTTTGATCTGGAACATGAACATATGTATTTGTTTCTTCCCGATGCCCATTTTTTACCGCATCACGAAGCAACTGTAGGGCCGAGATTTCTAGTCGCGATTTCCGATAACTTCATGTCCAACTTCTACTTTCCCGATTTCTCCAAATCCTTAACCGCGGAATTTTGGGTAGCTGTAGTAAGTATTTGCCTGGTAGGCAGCCTGGAAAGCCTGCTCAGTGCCGTAGCGGTGGATAAACTAGATCCCTATAAACGCCATACCAATCTGGATCGTGATTTAACGGCAATTGGTGTTGGTAATGTGGCGGCAGGTTTAATCGGCGGCTTTCCGATGATTGCCGAGATTGTGCGTAGTTCGGCCAATGTTAACAACGGTGCAAAAACCGGTTGGGCAAACTTTTTTCACGGCGCATTTTTATTGTTGTTTGTAGTATTTTTCCCCCGGCTTATTCATAGCATTCCCCTGGCTTCATTGGCAGCGTTGCTGGTATTTACGGGTTTTCGGCTGGCCTCGCCCAAGGAATTTGCTAAAGTAATGGGGGTAGGAAAAGAACAGTTATTCATGTTTGTTGTCACAATCATCGGCGTCTTGGCAACCGATTTATTGATAGGAGTAGCTATCGGTATCGTAACCAAATTTTTAGTGCACATGCTGCGCGGCGTCAGATTGAATAATCTTTTCAGGATTCATTTTGTTATTGAACGACCCGAAGCCGACACCATTCTGGTTGAAATAATCGGAGCGGCAATTTTCTCCAACTTCATGGCTCTGAAAAACGCCCTGGCCAGTTTGGAAAAAGGTAAAACCGTTATCTTTCAGTTAAACAATGCTTATATGCTTGACCATACCGTGATGGAATTTATTCATGATTTTCAGCATGACTATGAAGCAGAGGGGGGTAAGTGCAAGTTTCTTGGACTTGAATACCACGATACCTACTCAAAACATCCTTTGGCGGTACGTAGAATGAGGCGGGATAACATGAGCCGCCGAAAAAGTGACCATTATGGAATTAATTAGGCGCAGATGTTGGTTTTTATGCTATTAATCGGTCCCTAATAACGGTGGTTCGAGCAGATTTATGACGCGCAGAATATGATATCATTGGTCGTACATTATCAGCTCCCGGAATATATCGAACAGCATATAGCTCTGCTTCAATGGATTAAATTTCTTGGCGGGAATGGTGCTACGAGAGCTCTTCACGTATTGGTATTTAAAAAAAACCGCTATCCATGAAGTTATTATCCTAAGATAATAATTGCCAACTACAATAATTCGACGCCAATACTTGAATCAATCAGGAAATGTATGAATAATTCTTCGCTGTCAACTTTACCAAAAACCGGGCTGGCGGGCTTAAAAGAAAACTGGCGCAGCGATTTACAGTCCGGCTTTCTGGTGTTCCTGATAGCCTTGCCGTTATGTCTTGGCGTTTCTATGGCGTCCGGTTTTCCGCCGGCGGCCGGCATTATTTCCGCCATCATCGGCGGACTGCTGGTTTCGCGTATCAGCGGCTCATACCTGACGATCAACGGCCCGGCTGCCGGCCTGATTGTCGTGATATTAGCGGCCGTGCAAGCGCTGGGCGAAGGCGATGTTATGGCCGGCTATCATTATACTTTAGCTGCCATTGTGGCGGCTGGCCTTCTCCAGGCGTTGATGGGAGTGTTCCGGATAGGGCAGCTGAGTTCCTTTTTCCCCGCCTCAGTAGTGCATGGCATGTTGGCCGCGATTGGACTTATTATTATTGCCACTCAAAGCCATGTCATGTTGGGCGTCACGCCGGAACCCGGAAGCCTGTTTTCAACTATCGCACAGATTCCGCATAGTTTGTTTCACGTGAAGCCGGAAATTTTTCTCATCAGTTTTTTAGGCTTGCTGATACTGATTAGCTGGCCGCTCCTGGGGAGTAAAATCCCCGCGCCTGTCATGGTGGTGCTGGTGGGTATGCTGTTTGCCTGGCATTTTGATCCGGATCGAGACGCGGCAGTGAGCGGATCAAAATTCCTGGTGTCGATTCCGGATAACTTTTTGGCAAGTTTCTATTTTCCCGATTTTTCCAAGCTGTTTACCTTGGCCTTCTGGGAAGCAGTGATCAGTATCAGTTTGGTGGGTAGTCTGGAAAGCTTGTTGAGTGCGACGGCAATCGACAAGCTCGATCCCTATAAACGCACATCCAACCTTGATCGTGATTTAACAGCGGTCGGAATCGGCAATATGGCGGCAGGTTTAATCGGCGGCTTTCCGATGATTGCCGAGATTGTCCGCAGCTCGGAGAATGTCAATAACGGGGCTAAAACAGCCTGGTCTAATTTTTTCCATGGCTTGTTAATGTTACTGTTCGTAGTCTTGTTTCCAGATCTGATCCAGCGTATTCCTCTGGCTTCATTGGCAGCATTGCTGGTTTATACCGGTTATCGCCTGGCTTCGCCTAAAGCCTTCGCCAGAGTCATGGATATTGGCAAAGAACAGTTTTTAATGTTTGTCGTCACCATTATCGGCGTGTTGGCGGTAGATTTATTGGCAGGCGTCGCTCTGGGTATTGTGGTAAAGCTCGCTATTGATCTGGTGCGGGGCGTTTGGCTCCGCAATTTATTCAGGATTTATTTTACAATTCAACCTCAAGATGCCAATACGCTGGTTGTCAAGCTGTCAGGTTCAGCGTTATTCTCAAATTTTCTGCCATTAAAAAAGGCCTTGACCAGGCTGGAACCCGGCAAAACAATTATTTTTGATTTCACAGACGGCTATCTGATCGATCATACGGTGATGGAATTTATTCATGATTTCAGGCAGCATTATGAAGCTCAGGGCGGACACTGTCAGAAAACAGGCATAGCCCTGGAAACGTTTTCTGATCATGCTCTCGCTGCGCGGTTAATGACGGCCGATGACAGAGGGAATTAAATCAGGCCAGTTTCAGGGATTTCAATTTATTTTTAATAAGCGGGGGTTATTGACAGGGCCACGTATGTGTTTTGGCTTGTTGCTGACAGTTATACAGCAACGAATTTCGCCCAGAGTCAATTAAGATAACGGATTTTTTATTTTTCGGGAATTTCATGATAATTGTTTTAGCTTATTGTGCTGTGTTATTAAGCCTTGCTTCCGGATTTGTGGCGCTGCTGATGAATCAGCGCTCCATTCTGCTGAAATTCAGTCGCTCTTGGTTTAAAAAGTATCCCCCCGGCGATGCACAGTATGCACGCCTGATTAATAGCAACCTGAAAGAGAGGCGTTTTTCCCATTTGCTCAGGCTGGCTGTATTTGCTCTATTAGGCTTGTCTGGTCTTTTTGCAATCCTGGCTGGCATAAGCGTGCTGATCAGTAAAGAAATTATTACCGATCAAATCGGTTTGGGTTTGCCTTGGCTATCCTGGCATGTCCGCTTTGACAGTTTGTCCGGTTTTTTCTTTTTAATCGTCGGTATTGCTGTCGGCGCCGTCGGTTTTTATGGCCCCGGTTATGTTCATGCTTATGCCGAAAAGCAACATCCTTTTGCCGCCCTGGGTCTGTTTACCGGATTGTTTGTTTCCGGCATGTTGCTGGTATTGCTGGCCGATGATGCCTTCTTTTTCATGATCGCCTGGGAATTGATGTCGGTCGCCAGTTATTTTCTGGTGGCCTTTCAGCACGAAAATCCCGCCAATCGCCGCGCTGCATTTTTGTACTTATTGATGGCAGAGGTCGGTGCCCTGGCCATTATTCTTAGTTTTGGCGTACTGGCCAGTTTCACGGATGGGTTTACTTTTGATGCCCTGCGTGAGGCTAAATTATCAACTACCTGGGCGAGTATTGCTTTTGCACTGGCCTTGCTGGGATTCGGCATGAAGGCAGGGATTGTTCCGGTACATGTCTGGTTGCCGGAAGCCCATCCGGTGGCGCCCTCGCATATTTCCGCATTAATGAGCGGCGTGATGCTGAAAATTGCCCTGTATGGACTGATCCGTTTTTGTTTTGATTTACTGGCTGAGGTGCTGTGGCAATGGGGGGTAGTGCTATTAATTGCCGGTACCGTTTCAGCGCTGGGCGGTATTTTATATGCCCTGATGCAAACCAATCTAAAACGGCTTTTAGCTTACAGCTCCGTTGAAAATATCGGCATTATTTTTATGGTAATGGGTTTGACCATGATTTTTATGGCAAACGGTCAGCCGCAATTGGCGGCACTGGGTTTCCTGGCCGCATTATTGCATGCCTTCAATCATGCGCTATTCAAGAATTTACTGTTTCTCGGAGCCGGCATTATTCAGCATCAGACGCATGAGTTGAATATTGACATGATGGGCGGCCTCATTAAACGCATGCCGCAAACCAGCATGTTATTTTTGATAGGTTGTATGAGCATTTCCGGCTTACCGCTTTTTAACGGCTTTGTTTCAGAATGGCTGTCTTTTCAGACCGCCTTGCAGGTCGATGTGCTGGATAATGGCGTGTTGCGCAGTCTGATTCCTGTCGCCGCCGCCGCTTTAGCCCTGACAGCAGCGTTGGCGTCGGCGTGTTTTGTCAAGGTGTTCGGCATGATGTTTTTGGGAAGATCACGTTCGCGTAACAGCGATAAAGCGCATGAAGTCAAAGATAAAGGGATGCTGGCCGGACCTGGATTGCTGGCGGGTCTTTGCTTTTTATTTGGAATTTTCCCAGGCGTGATTATTAGCCTGATCAATGATGTCGCCGCCCAGCTATTAGGACAAGCCTTGCCTAATGATTCCGCTTTGGGTTGGTTGTGGCTGGCGCCGGTCTCAGCCGAGCACGCGTCTTATTCACCCCCGCTGGTGCTGATAGGGGCGCTCATTGCTGTCGGTATCAGCGTTTGGTATTTACAGCGTAATCCGGCAACCGTCATGCGCAGGGCAGAACCCTGGGATTGCGGTTTTGGCGGCTTGACACCGCGTATGCAATATAATTGTAATGCTTTTAGCATGCCTATCCGGCGTATTTTCGCCAAGGTCTGGATTATTGACGAGCAGATCGACAAGGACATGCAAGGTGCGATGAATCAGAATACCGCGGCAATTCGTTATCAATTACAGGTGCAGGATCATAGCTGGCCAAGGCTGTATCAACCGATTGAACATGGGGTAAACAAACTAGCCAAATTAGTGGGACGTATTCAAACGGGAAATATCCGGGTCTATCTGGGCTATTCGTTCGTGACGTTAATTATTATGTTATGGGTGATCAGCTAATGAACTGGTTAATAGCAGTTATTCAAACTTCACTGTTTGCGGCGCTGGCGCCTTTGCTGGCGGGCTGGATCAAATGGTGCAAATGCCGCCTGCAAAACCGCAAAGCGCCGTCACTTTTTCAGCCTTATCGAGACTTGATCAAGTTAACCAATAAACAACCCGTGGTTGCAGAACAGGCTTCGTGGCTGTTTACTATCGCGCCGTATATCGTTTTTTCGGCAACGGTGCTGGCAGCTTCCATTGTGCCGTTGATTGCGGTTGATTTACCCACCTCTGCCAGCGCTGATGTGATTGTCATGGTGGGTTTTTTTGCTTTTGCCCGCTTTTTTCTGGCCTTGGCGGGACTGGATATTGGCACTGCATTCGGCGGCATGGGCTCATCGCGGGAAATGACTATTTCCTCCTTGGCCGAACCTGCGATGTTGATGGCAATTTTTACCCTGACGATGACCGCATCAACCACTAATTTATCGGTCGCAATCAGTCATGTGCTCAATGACGGGCTGGTGCTGCGTCCTTCGTTTGTATTTGCATTGTTTGCTCTGATTATCGTGGCTATCGCTGAAACCGGGCGTGTTCCTGTCGACAATCCGGCAACGCATCTGGAGCTGACCATGATTCATGAAGCCATGATTCTTGAATACAGCGGCCGGCATCTGGCGCTGATCGAATGGGCCAGCCAGCTGAAATTGATGCTGTATGGCGTATTGATCGCGAATATTTTTTTCCCGTGGGGCATCGCTGAAACCTTTAGCGCTAAGGCCTTAGGTTATGGTTTGCTGGCGATTTTTGGCAAACTCACAGTTTTAGCCATATTACTCGCAGTTTCGGAGACGCTGCTAGCCAAGATGCGTTTGTTCAGAGTGCAGGAGTACCTCGGTTTTGCCTATTTGTTAGGCGTGCTGGGACTGTTGAGCTACATTATTCTGGAGGCATCAAGATGATTAGCTGCCATCGTTGGGTTAAGTTAACCTTATCCCAACCTGTCAATGCTGTAGGAGCGAATTCATTCCCACCACTGGGTGACTAAAGTAGCCCTGCAACGCACCCCCTTCACACAATTCATTTATAAAGCGAGCAAACAGTGACCATTGAACAACAGGATTTTTATACGCAGACCATTTTATCGTTGGCTGCATTGGTGGGTCTCACCTCTTTTCTTATGTTGGGACAAGGACGCTTGTTGCGGCTGATCTTTGTCTTTGCCGTGCAAGGCTTGTTATTAACCTTGACTACGGCATTGGCCGCTTACAGCTTGAATAATCCTCATCTGTATATTTCCGCCGTACTGAATTTGGTGCTGAAAGTCATCTTCATCCCCTGGATGCTGCGGCGTGAAGTCATACAAATGAATACTCACCGGGATATTGAAGCCTTAAACAACAATACCATGGTAATGCTGGGCGGCGCGAGTCTGATGGTATTCAGTTATTATGTCCTGCATCCTATTGTGCAGACGACATCACCGGTCATGCTCAATGCCTTGGCGCTCAGTCTTTCTGTCGTGTTGCTGGGTATGCTGTTAATGATCTCGCACAGGCAGGCTGTGGCTCATGTTGTCGGCTTTATGTCAATAGAAAACGGGCTGTTTTTTGCCGCTATCGTGGCCACTAAAGGCATGCCGATGGTGGTTGAGCTGGGAGTTGCCTTTGACGTACTGGTTGCGGCGGTGCTGTTCGGTATTTTCTTTTTTCACATACGCACCAGTATTGATTCACTGGATGTCGATCTGTTAAATAAATTGCACGAGGTGGATAAATGATTGCCGCCTATCTGGTATTACTGATTCCTTTTATCGGCATTTTGTTTTTTGCTGTTTCCGGGCACAGGACTGATACCGGGAAACTAAATGTCAGATTTAACGCAGTCTGCCTGGCGGCCACTATCTGGCTGGCGATAAATGTGCTTAATCAGGGCACTATTTTATCGCCCGGCAAAGCCTTTTTGATTGACCCGTTTAATGTTTATCTGATTGTACTGACTGCTTTTGTCGGTCTGACTACAGCGATTTTTTCCTCGCCCTATATGGCGCATGAAAAGGAGTTGGGCAAGCTGACGGATCAGCGCTTGAAGCTTTATTACTCGATGTACCAGGGCTTCATGCTAGCCATGTATCTGGTATTGACCACTAACAACATGGGCGTAATGTGGGTGGCGATGGAAGGCGCAACCTTAGCGACAGTATTGCTGGTTAGTTTATACCGTACCCCGGAATCAGTCGAAGCAGCCTGGAAATATTTTATTCTTTGTGGGGTCGGTATTGCGCAAGCGCTGTTTGGTACCATTTTATTGTACTATGCGGCGGTGCAGGTCGGCGACGTCGAGAACTCCCTGCTGTGGTCGGTACTTTACGCTAATGCGGATAAATTAAATCCGGAAGTGCTTGCGATAGCCTTTGTTTTTATGCTGATAGGCTATGGCACAAAAATCGGTCTGGTGCCTTTGCATAACTGGTTGCCCGATGCCCATTCCGAAGGGCCAACGCCGATGTCGGCCGTGTTATCCGGTTTATTATTAAACGATGCCTTATACGCCGTGGTTCGTAACAAGATGCTGGTCGATGGAGCAAGCGATTCCAATATGGCCGGATTGCTGATGATGGGCTTTGGTCTGATATCGTTTCTGGTGGCCGCATTTTTTTTGCACAGGCAGAAAGATATTAAAAGGCTGTTCAGTTATTCATCCATCGAGCACATGGGCATGATGACCTTTGCTTTTGGCATAGGCGGTCCTCTGGCGACCTTTGCGGCATTGCTGCACATGACTGTGCATTCACTGACTAAATCAGCCATTTTTGTGACCGTCGGCCATGCGGCACAAGTGGCCGGCACCCAAAGCATGGATAAAATTCGCGGTTTGATTAAAACCCAGCCCAGGGTTGGCTGGGGACTTTTGATTGGCACAATTGCCATCGCCGGCTTTCCTCCTTTTGGCGTATTTACCAGCGAGTTTCTGGTATTGCTGGCCACCATGCACAGTTATCCCTGGCTGACGCTGCCCCTGTTGATGGGTGTCGGCGTCGCCTTTGCCGGCCTGTTCAGGAATATACAACCAATGGTTTATGGCGACAAACCCGAAGGCCAGGTGCCGGTAAAAGCCAACCTTTGGCCGGTGATGATTCATCTGGGATTGGTATTGTGGCTGGGTCTGGCTATTCCCGATTTTCTGGCTAACTGGTTTTCCCAGGCTACCTTGTTAATTTCCGGGAGTACACCGTTATGAGTGCTTCAAACTGGACTACGGAGTTCTTGGACCAACTGCTTGATGCAACTATTGCCGTGGAACAGATCAGCCTGCCGTCAACAACCTTATGGCAAATCGAAAGCCAGCACTGGCAGCAATTCGCCACCCTTGCGATCCAGCAAAATATACGTTGGGCAGCGGGCTGGGCGGAACACTATCAGGAGCAGTTTTTTATCAATGCCTGTTTTGAAAAGCAGGGCCTCTATGTGTTGGTGCGGACTATTCTTAATGCTGTCAAACCTGAACTGCCGTCACAGGCCGCCGTTTATCCCGCCGCCAACCGCAGTGAGCGCCATACCCAGGATATGTTCGGCATTAATTTTGTAGGGCATCCCGACAATCGCCGCTGGACGCGGCACAAGGCCTGGACTAAGCACCATAATCCGCTGCGCAAGGATTTTCCTGTTCAGGGCGAGCCGGAAGCCGTTACCCCCCCTGATATCGGTTATCCCTTTGTTAAAGCGTATGGGGCGGGGGTATATGAAATTCCGGTCGGCCCGGTCCATGCCGGGATTATCGAGCCGGGGCATTTTCGTTTTCAGGCTGTCGGCGAGATGATCCTGAATCTGGAAGAACGTCTCGGTTATGTGCATAAAGGTATCGAGAAAATCGCCGAAGGCAGAACGCCCGAGTCATTGGCGCGTCTGGCCGGACGCGTCTCCGGCGATACCACGGTCGGGCATTGCTGGGCCGCCTGCAGGGCTATGGAGCAAGCCGCAGGCATTGAAATTCCGCCGCGCGCGGCCTTGATACGCGGCATTCTGGCCGAGCGCGAACGCATTGCCAACCATCTGGGCGATATCGGCGCTATCTGCAATGATGTCGGCTTCGTCTTTGCGCAAATGCAGCTCATGCGCTTGCGGGAACTGTGGCTGCGCAGCCAGGCAAAAACTTTCGGCCACCGCCTGTTAATGGATTGCATTATTCCGGGAGGGGTAAATTGCGACCTGCCGGAAGATGCTTGCCTGGTGATGGAACAGGAAATGATCCGCCTAAAAATTGAACTGGACGAGATACTGCTGGCAGTAGATATGGCTTCGTCATTGGAAGACCGGCTTTACACGGCTGGTTATCTGGCGCCGGAAATCGCTGCCGCCTTTGGCGCGTTGGGCTATGTCGGACGCGCGAGCGGCCAGAAAGTTGATGTGCGGCGCGATGCCCCTTATGCACCCTATGATCAAGTAACGTTTAAAGTGCCGCTGGAAAAACAGGGCGATATCGCTTCCAGATTCTGGATGAGAAGCAAGGAAATCGATGCCGCTTTAAAACTGATCAAACAATTTATAGGCTTACTGTCTCCGGGAGACCTGCTCGCCGATTGGAAAACACCGCTGCCGGGTAGTGAGGGATTGGGGATTATCGAGGGCTGGCGCGGTGAAATCATCGCCTATATTCGCTTCGATAGCGACAGTAAAATCGCCCGTTTTTATCCGCGCGATCCCAGCGCGGTCAACTGGCCAGTGCTGGAAAAACTGGTGCTGAATAATATCGTGCCCGATTTCCCTGTCTGTAACAAATCCGTGAACGGCTCGTATTCAGGTAACGATTTATAGGAAAGATAAATGCTGAGACTTTTTAATAAAATCCGGAAAACCGGCGTCGTAACGGAAACCTTTAAAGCTCCCACAGATGACGAACTGGAGCAATTGGGCATTGAGATTAAAAAACACATAGACAGGAAATTTTCCGGCAGTATTGCGCTGCGCGCAGTCGATGCCGGTTCATGCAATGGCTGCGAACTGGAAATACATGCCCTGAATAATCCTTTTTATGACATAGAACGCTTCGGCATCCATTTTGTCGCCTCGCCGCGTCATGCCGATGTGCTGCTCGTGACCGGACCTGTGTCGCGGCATATGCAAACCGCATTGCTGCGTACTTACGAAGCAACGCCGAACCCGAAATGGGTCGTTGCGGTGGGCGATTGCGCCGCCTGCGGCGGTGAATTCGGCATCTCATATGCGAGCTGCGGCGCCGTATCGAATGTCATCCCCGTGGATGTAGTCATTCAGGGATGTCCGCCTACGCCGCTGGCGTTAATGAAAGGATTGCTGGGTTTGATTAAATAAGGCTGGTTAAATAACTCAAAACTAACCGCTGCCAATCTAACAGGCGTTAAATAATTGATAAGGTTTTGACTCCCCAATACTTTAATCCGGAAAAGGCAAAATATATGGCGACGAAAAAAATAAGAAGGGCGCTCATGGCATCACTTATGAGCTTTGTCAGTCTGCTATCTACCGCGGTAATAGCGGATGATTTGTTTCAGGACGCCGGCAGTTGGCTGCAAGTGGTCGGCGAAGGCAGTTTGAAAATGATTGACCCCGGCCTTGAAAAAGGCCGACTCTGGCTGGAAGGTCAATCCCGCTTTGATGATGACTGGGGCCACTGGTATCAAGGCATGGTGCGCGCTGCGGTGGGTTATTCGCTCAGCGACCGGGCCACAATCTGGGCGGGTTATACTTGGCTGCCTACCCAAAATGTGGGCCATCCGTATGTAGCTCAGCAGGATGCATGGCCGGCGTTCCGCTATATCTTACCTACCAGCGTCGGTACGGTTACCTTTAGAACCATGATTGAAACTAATTTCTTGCCAGGCAATGGGAATGATGTCCGGGTGCGTCCGCGCCAGATGCTTCGATTCATGCACCCTCTTGAGTCCGAACCGCGTTTGAGCCTGATCACCTGGGATGAAGTTTTCGTGCGCGCCAACACGACACCTGCCGGCGGCCAAGCCGGCTTCGATCAAAACCGCGCCTTTGCGGGTCTTGGCTGGACTTTCAATAAAAGCTTCCGAGCCGAAGCAGGATACCTCAATCAATATCTTGATGACGCCACCCATGCCAATAATACTATGCATCATCTGATTATGGGCTCGCTATATATTAATTTTTAATCCATCTGTATCTCGATGATATATATGTCCAACTATAGCATAAGCGTTAATATAGACCTTGAAAGCAAAAACTATCTTTTATGAATCCGGCAATTATCGAAAAAATTTTCTACTCTACAAAAGCTTATATTCAACTTTTCTCAAGAAGCGAATGAAGCCTGGTTTTTACCGGCCTATACAACAGCGCGGACTTGCATTCCTGGTTCTTTTGCTGTTGGCTTTGGCCATTTTGGGCGGCATGATCTGGCGCAATCTGGATCGTTTCGAAGCGGTTTTATCCTATGTCAACTATTCCCATCGCATCCAGAATGTATCGGTGGGTTTGCAGCAATCGCTGATTGAATACCTTACTCAAGCAGTCCCGTATTCCCATCCCGAGGCGTTAACTAAAACCCTGGGCAAGATGGATGAGTTAATGGCAGATACCCGCTATTTATCGACAGCGACGAGAACAAGCCTGGAAACAGTCATCACTCTGTTATCGGGTGTTGGAGAACTGGACAAGATAGAAAAAAATACCCGTTTGATAACAGCGCTTAAGGTCATGAGCCAAACGCTTGATAAGGAAGCATTGAAGCGGGAAAAATTACTGGCGGACATCAGCAACGATACCAAAACCGAAATGTACATGGCCCTGATTACCTTAGCGGTGATATTGGTCGTGGCGGTTTTGTTTGTCCTTCGCAAGATACTGCATCCTCTCAATGACTTGAAGCGGCTCTTGCAGCGCTTGACAGAAGAGAACTTTACGCCTATTACTACTGATCATCTTGATCCGCTGTTGCTGCCGGTGTTTAACAGTTATAACGACATGGTCAGACACCTTGCTGAACTGGAAGAAGCAAAACGCTTGCATGCCCAATCACTGCAGCATGAAGTTCGCGTGGCTACCCAGGCCTTACTGGAACAGCAATACAGTCTGGCAAGAGCTGAACGTCTGGCGGCGATAGGGGAAGTGGCTGCAGAACTGGCGCATGAAATACGCAACCCTTTGGCCGGCATTCAACTCGCATTCAGCAATTTACGCAGGGAAATTGATGATGAAAAGCAGTGTGAAAGAATGGAACTGATCAGTTCCGAACTGAAACGGCTGACGAGATTACTTAATAATATGCTCGGACAAAGCCGGCATTCGCCCGAGGCCGCAACAAATTTTGACCTAACGACACTGATCGGCGATTTAGTGACCTTGACCCGTTATCAGATAGCGGAATCCATCAGCCTGAACATAGAGACTTCCTCGCCATTGCCAGTACATTTGCCTGAAAGCGGGATACGTCAGGCGCTGTTAAATTTGATTCTGAATGCGGCCGACGCCCTGGATGGAAGCACAGGCTCAATAAGCATTAAGGCGCAGCGGGAAGAACAGGGCTTAAGCATCGATGTGCTGGATGACGGCCCCGGCTTTTCCAGAGATATACTGGAGCAGGGTATCCGTCCGTTCCGGACCAGCCGTCCACGCGGCAATGGCCTGGGGCTGGCTATGGTACAGCGGTTTGTCAAAGATATCGGCGGCACGCTCAGCCTTGCCAATAAACGCTCTCATGGTGCATGTGTGTCAATTTGGCTGCCAGAAGACTGCACGGTCGAGCGGTAAATTATGATGGAAACTCTGCTTATCATTGAAGATGAAAAGCTGTTAGGGTCCGAGCTATCCCGCCATTATCGGCAATCCGGCTGGGATGTGGTGCTGGCCGCCACTTTGGCGGAAGCCACGGAGTTGCTGCTTAAAAAACGGCTGGAGCCGCTGCTTATTCTTTCCGATATGAATTTAACGGATGGCAATGCACTGGATTTTATGGAAGCCATGAAAAAAAATGCCAGCTATGCCGAATGGCTGTTTCTGACCGGTTACGGCAGCGTGCCTGATTCAGTGCGGGCGTTAAGACTGGGCGCCTATGATTTCCTGGAAAAGCCCTGCGATCTGGAGCGCCTCGATCTGGTCGTTACCAGTGCAGCCCGCAGCGCGGCAATACAACGCCGCGTTGTCGATCAAACCACGCAAGGCCATCGGCGCTATTCGCCGGACGCCTATGTCGGCCATAGTCAACAGGCGCAGGAAATTCGGCGTCTGCTGGCGCGGTTGACGCAAGTGCCGTTCAGCGCCTTGATTATCGGCGGAGAAAGCGGCACCGGCAAGGGTTTGGCTGCGCGAATACTGCATTACGGCGGCCCCCGCGCTCAACAACCCATGATTGAAGTGAACTGCGCGGCGCTGCCTCGGGAACTGCTGGAATCAGAATTATTCGGCCACGAACCCGGAGCATTTACCGGCGCTGCGGGACGCCATAGGGGCTTGCTGGAACAGGCTGATGGCGGCACCTTATTCATGGACGAAATCGGTGAGATGCCGCTGGATTTGCAGGCCAAGCTGCTTAAAGCGATTGAAGATCACAAAGTCCGGCGTTTGGGCGCGGAAAAGGAGATTAATGTTGATGTCCAGATTGTTGCCGCCAGTAACCGCGATCTGGAAAAAATGACCCAAGCCGGCAGTTTTCGTGCCGACTTATATCATCGACTAAGTGTGTTCCGGGTGATCCTGCCGCCTTTGCGCGCGGCTGTGGAAGATCTGGATGATCTGGTGCCGCTGTTTGTTGCTGAATATAATGCCAAGGCCGGACGCCGGGTTAAAGTGATACCAGAAACAGTATGGAGCAAGCTTAAGGCGCATTACTGGCCCGGCAATGTGAGGGAGTTACGCAATGTGATTGAGCGCTGCGTATTGTTCTCTGACAGTCCTGTATTTCCCGAGCAATGGCTGCAATTACCGGGCCAGCCAAATAGTCCGGTAGCGACCGGTCATGCTGATAACAGTATTTTTCTGCCTTTGGATGGCAGTATGGCGCTGGATGACATGGACAGATTTATTATCAAAACCGCTCTGGAACGCGCCGATAACAATCTGGCGGCCGCCGCCAGAGCTTTGGGCGCAACCCGCGAAACGCTACGCTATCGAGTGCGCAAATATAATCTGAAAACATTCGATTGAAGAGCTATTCGGCCTGGCTTTGCCGGCACTGTTTGCCTTGACCCCGGTGCGGGACTTGTGCCGCCTGTCCGCTTCCCGACAGGATAGGAAAAGGCGAGCGCGGAGAGCCGCTTTGGCCTGCGCCAGGCGCAAGATACGCGCGCTTTTCTGGAGCAATTGGCGGCAATCGGATTGATGCTGCTTTGGGCTAAAGATTTAAAAGCAGCTTCCCAGTGACGGTGATTCCGCAAATATTCGTCGTTTCTCTGCTTTTTTCAGGATTGGGGAGCGGAACATTCCCATACCGAAATAGATCTAAAATGATCCGGCGGGCAAATCTGCTAAGTTTGAATAGCTCTTATTGGTGGGTAGTCGGGATTGACGCAATTTTTATGCTGGGGCTTTTAGTGCCGCGTTTCTGGTGCGGGGAAAGTGTCGGCAAGCTTCCCTATCGCACTGTCGCTGTTAGTGACGATAGCGATGAACCTGGTATATACGGCTTCAGCGTCTCCATTCGGCAAGATTTACGACAAAAAAGTAAGCCATTTCAACATATTCAACATCTAGTAATATAGACTTATTTCCCTCCGATTAACCTTGGGAGTTCTGCTTGTTGGAGTTACCGGCACAAAAAACAGGTTCATAAAACTCTGGTTCAACGTTCAGCTATCCCAAACGTCATGCGCTGTGCTCTGATAGCTATCCATCAGACGAACGTGCCGATGAGATGTAAGCCTTGATAAGGTGCGCCGACTTAAGGCAACGGCTTACCTATTGCTGACCTGGTATGAGTAAAGGCGTAACCAAGCCCCCATGTTAATCGATCGGCTAAATGACCAGTTTGGCGTTGCTGCTTCTCCCTTGCTATATGAAAAGGTCAACGGCAAGATTGAGCAACGTGAGCACCAGGCTTCCCAGCAATGCGGGCCCAAACCCCTGAACACGGATGCCCGGCACCAGTGCCGCTACCAACCAAAGCATGAGCGCATTGACGACCAGGAGAAAGAACCCAAAGGTGAGAATGGTGAGAGGCAACGTAAGCAGAACCATAAGCGGTCGAACAACGGCATTCACGAAACCGAGCACAATAGCGCCAATCAAGGCCGATCCCCAGCCCTGCACCTGAACGCCGCTAACGAGGTTGGCTACGAGCAGCAACAAGCCTGCTGTCAAAATCAAATGTGCAAAGAAAGCGAGCATAAATACCTCATAACCTGAGTTCGGGATAAAAAAGGAAGCAGGTTTTTGTTATAACAAGGAGAAAATAAGTTTTCGAGGCTCACTTTCTCAAACAAAACACCTGCTAGTGGTGAAATTAACACACTTATTCTGCGATGCGGACAATTTTTGCCGAACCTTTAAGAGTTGAATGGCAAAAGAATCAACTCATTCAAGGCGGCAAGAAAGGTCATCCCCCGCATCGCATGAGCTATAGCGAAATGATCATGATTTTAATGGCTTGCCATCAGTCAGGCTTTCGAACCTCTGCATAGGGTTTTACCTGAAGCCTGTACACTGCTATGGGTCATCCGGCTTGCCTAACGGGGGTGAGCTATAATCGCTTTATTCAAAGACAACAGGCTCTTAAATTATTTGGAACCTTCTGTATTGCTCCTGTTAAGGGAATTATTTCCATTTAGACAGGAAGACTTGCGGCTGACGGGAAGCTGCCCGATCTCAGGCATCGTCCGCATTTATCTTTCTGTTATAGCTATCTTGCTGAAAGGTATATGGAAAACTTACATTAACATCCATTGTAGTTTATTTTATTATCGCCCTTGACAGGATTTTCGATGGACAAACACTACTCGACCAGGGATTTTTTTCGGCAAATGCCGAATATCTGGCCTGTTCGATATTTCCAAAGTAAAACACTTTTTGAAAAGATGGACTTTGTCCGTGAAGGAAACAAAACCGGATGCCTTGTTAGAGCCTGGCTTAATTTGCCTGATGGTCAGCGCAACTTGCTAAAGCCCGTGAAGCGGGAAATTTTTGATCTTGCAACAAGAAGGGATTTTTGGCAATTCTGGACGAAGCGCACTGGCAGTTACGCGACAACCCGGAAGCCATTCCGCCCTTCCCGGGCACACTTTCTTTCTGCATGCCGTGTCATTTCAAACGGCCGGTGATTACTTTTCTCGATTAATGCTTATTGGAACGGAGCGATCCTCTTTCACTATGCCGATAGTCTGCCCTATTGGCGCAAGCGCAGAAAACTGCCGCCTGTGACGCCGCCGCGGATAAGGGCAAGCTCCTGCCTGCTATTTTTTTATTACTTCGAAGGCCGGCGAATAACGGGATTGTCGAACTCTTTCGCAGACTGAAATCGCGACTATTTCTTCGCCTGTCCGGAAGATCATTCCCAACTCAGCATTAAATGGTTTGGGGTGCAGTTTATCCGCGATTCCACAACTGCGCCATTGAAGAGGTTTTTGTGTATTCGATGATAAGCGGTTATAGGCCTTTGAAGTGAAGGCTCAATCCTGACAGTAAGGCTTAAAAAAATAAGTTGTAGATCGAAGCAATAAAGAAACATCCCTTTCAGGATGAAGTCCATGTTTCAGGACGAGGTCTGCATCCTTCCCATTCCCTCCAGGGAAAGCAGGTAGGCTGCGCTTTTTGCAGGCGCTCAGTGGCCTTTAAACCCAGGTCTGGAGCGGGCAAGGCGATTTGACTAAAAATAACAGCTGGCAAAACCTGCTATCTTCCTTATTTTTAGAACATAATCTTGTATCCGCATTTTTTAGCCAATGAGGTTTTCATATGTCATTGCAATGTCTAACCATCCAATACTGGCTCAGGAAGCATGCCGCTTATCGGCCTCGGCATACGGCCATTGTATTTGAAGACAAACGATTAACTTATAAGGAACTGTATGAAGAAGTCAATCGTCTGGCAAATGCTTTCATTGCCGCAGGAATTGGTAAGGGCGATAAAGTAGCAACGCTTCTGCCCAATTCGGTGGAGTTGTGGGAAATCTACTGGGCTTGTGCGAGCATAGGTGCGGTAGCTGTACCTTTAAGTCCCTTGTTGCGCGGACATGGATTGTTTAATTTACTCGATAACTCCGATACAAAACTCGTTATCACTGACCAGGATTTAACAGAACACATTGATGCGGTAAGAGCTGATTTGAAGATGATCCCGGACAACAATTTTTGGGTGACTGATAACAATAAAAACGGTTATCAAAATTACCATCTGCAAAAACAGCAACAAACCATTATTGCTCCTTCTGTAGAAGAGGTAACAGGCAATGATCCTTACAATATTATTTACAGCAGCGGCACAACAGGCCTGCCCAAAGGAATTGTCCTCAGTCATGAGGTAAGGGCATTGTATGGTTGTTTGTTTGCGAATGCCTTTCGCATGACGCCGGAAAGCGTGGTGATGCATTCAGGATCCATTATTTTCAATGGCTCTTTCTTAACATTGATGCCTGCCATGTTATTGGGTTGCACCTATGTACTGATGAGTCATTACGACGCCCAGGAAGTGGTTGATATTATTCATAAGGAAAAAGTCACCCATACCATTCTTGTGCCTTCACAAATCCTTGGCTGTTTGCAAAAACCGGATTTCCATAAAGACTATCTTGCATCGCTGGAATATATTCTTTCAGTGGGCGCTCCGCTGCTGCAGGAACACAAACAGGAGTTGAATAAGCGGATTCCGAATGTCTTTTATGAACTCTATGGCTTAACAGAAGGCTTCATGACCATTCTCGACCGTAATTGTGCCCTGCTAAAAACCGGAAGTGTGGGTACAGCTCCGCAGTTTATGGAACTGAAAATTGTAGATGATAAAGGAAAGGAATTACCGCAAGGACAACAGGGAGAGATCACCGGCAGGGGACCGTTGCTGATGACCGAGTATTATAAAAGTCCTGATCAAACCAGAGAGGCTATCAAAAACGGATGGTTGTTTACCGGTGATGTGGGCTATCTGGATAAAGATGGATTTTTATTTCTTACCGGACGAAAAAAAGACCTGATTATTTCAGGGGGCGTCAATGTATATCCAGGAGATATTGAAGAGATTGTGATCAAACACAAAGCAGTAAAAGACGTTGCCGTGTTTGGTATAGCGCATAAAGAATGGGGTGAAACACCGGTTGCCGCGGTTGTATTACACGAAGCTGCCGTGGTTACCGCCCCTGAAATACAAGATTGGGTCAATCAAAACCTCGAAGCCCGTTACCAGAAAATATACAAGGTGATCATTATCGATGAACTGCCGAGGAATGTTGCAGGCAAGGTATTGAAAAGACAGTTAAAAGAAACTTATGCCCTAATTTCCTGAAAGTAAGTCGGCAGTATAAAGAGGGGCTAAGGAAATTTTGTTGAAGTAAAAGACAGTGACGCAATCCGAATTGAGAATAGCAGCCAGGCGGGTTCCAAAAAAATAAAAATGAAAAATCATTTTATAAATACCAGCAATATTCAGCTTAACTATACTTGTCAACGCTTTGGGAAACAGTTTAAGCCGGATACAATTTTCACCCGCAAGGAAACGCCGTTGATTACCTCCAATCTAAAAACCGAGGTTATTATTAAGAACGACGTTTCCGCACACCCTGGGCCTAAAACCGTTATGAATGGCCGAGTTGTTAGGCGTGAGCGGACGCTTTTCAGTTATTTTTAGATGGCTGGCTCGCCCTAATATGTTCGTGCAAACTATAGAAGAACACCGGCAAAATCTAAACGACATAGTGGAGTCGCACTTTAACGAGGCGAAAAACCGAGTTACTCCCGTATATCTGAAGCATTTTGCTTCGCCGCAGGCAGTCTTTAATCGCCATTGGCGGCACCGGGGAGATATTCCCGGGGAATTGGCTGTGCTGCCCCGTTCTGCCTGGAGGTTAATCAAGTCAGCCGTCATCCGCCAGAAAAATCATCCGGCTGGACAACTTCATTCTATTGCTTTATCGGGTAAGCAGCTTGAGCTGTATAATGTGATTGAAGTCGAGTTGCTTGATATGGCCGGGTTGGACAAAAAGCTTCAGGATTATGTAGCTCAGTATCAATCCGCTTTCGCTTGCCAATTGAGTGATTTACTCAACAGACTGCCCGGCAATCAGCGTAAGGAAGTTGAAAGCCGACTTGCTCATCATATTGAACGCCTGTCCGTTCCTGTTGAAGGGTCCCGAGAAGCCGTGATGTTTTTATTGACGGGCTTGATGGGTAAAAGCCTTGGAGCTAGTGGCTTCGGCAGCAGTCTGGCCACAGGTCAAGCCGCTGCCACAGCGATTTATACGAGCAACCTGTCCTGGTGGGGCGGTCTATGGGTGAGTCTGACCGGCGTTCCGGGTTGGGTAAGTGTGGCCGGGGCGACCAGCGGACTACTGGCAACTCTACTCATTGCGCCATTTTTCGCGCCCTTGCTTGAGGTTGGTATAAATCGATTCCGCGGCAAAAAAATGTTATCAGAAATCATTGAGCAGGTGCGAAAGCGAGTTATCAAACCGCCCAGCAATACGGTTGATATTCTGGGAAAGCTGGCTGTTTATCTGCAACTGCTTCCCGATATCCTGAATGTTGCGGCTAAAATCAAGCTCTGATTTATGATCTGTCAAAGCCTTCCCGAATACAAAATTTAGCGAGTTGATGCTGCTTATCTTATAATTCATTTACCGGCACAAAATTCAGCACAGGCGAGTAAATTCAAACGTAAATTATTCTTAAGTATGATGGCCGGATTGGGTCAAGGTTTACAATCCACCATGAGCTAAAAACGCCTGGAGCTAATGTCTGGTATTGAGGAGACATAAATTGCCAGTTCAAGGAATATTGATACCGTAATCAGAATTTCATCGCCCGTGACCTTGAAAATACTGATTATAGCTCGATGCTTTTTATTGATACCGCTAAGGATAGGTCTTTGCCAAGGTCTACTTCTTATCGGCTTTTACGTGTTTTCGAAACTTGAGTAAAATTGCTTAAAAGAAGCGGTCTTTTTGCCTGAAAGGTTACTATCCATTTTTATTTTCTATTTACCTTTATATCATTTATGAAAAAATCAAAAACCCCTGCTGAAAAACCAGTATCTAAATCTAAATCTAAAGCTAAAACTGAACAGCCTACGGCAACCGTGGTTACGGGAGCAACGCCTGAAAAATCCAGCTCAGCTCAGAAAACTCCTAAAAAAACGCCAGTCGTGGCTCCGCAAGCTATTGCGGAGAGGCCGGAAATGGCTACGCCTGAACGCGTAGGTTTAACGGCCGGCAGTATTTGGCGCTATCTGAATAAAAATGGCGCAACTGCCGTTGCAAAATTAGTGCGAGAGCTTCAGGAAGAAGAAAAAATCATTCAACGCAGCATTGGCTGGCTAGCTCAGGAAGGTAAAGTATCTCTCGACATCATCGACAAAATCGAGACCATCGGCTTGAAAAACTAGCAGTCAGGATCAGTAATTTATAAGTTACTGTTATCATGAGAAATTAATGTTTTAATTTCTCATGATAACAGTGCGGCTTTTCATAACAGATCTTCTCTATTGAGCGGATAGCATCACTGTAATGAATTGTAGTCGGCAGAATATAAACACCAGAGTTTTGTTGATCATGGGAACTTGACGGCAATAGGCAAGGCCATTCCCGGCAACTTGCTGAACATGAAGTTTTCGAAGTGGTAGGGTAGGCCGTTATAAATACAAACCCGAACATGCGGTAAAGGCAATCTTCGAGGTAATCAAAGTCCCAATGGCGTTATAAGCGCCGCCTTGAACACGTATGAAGCCGAGAAACCATTGGCGAGATTGCAATGCGGTTTGCTACGAACGACCTGACAACTATATGCGGATTGTGTTCTTAAGGTGCCGTGCATTCCGGTAAATGTGGGCACCTGCACCTATCCGGGCATGGCAAACCAGTAGGGTATGGCCATTGTCTCTACGCGGGTCTTTAAACCTAAGGACGAAGCTAAAGCGCAAATGGGGTTCAATCCTGAGCGCTGGCTTTATCGCCGCTACGCAATTACAGGTTCTATTCTCTGGCTGAATTGACCCAGGGGCTTCAATAACTGCTCGTCAAGCTCAATCAGCGGCCTTTAAAGAAACGGCCCGGACTGCTTCTCGAACACTTCCAATATCGGGAAAGTCGTCCGGGTGCCTAGCAATTATTCTCGCAGGGTAAATGCTCTTGCCCCTTGATAAACTCAAAACCTTAAAATTTTATGTCAACTATTCATTCAAATATATCGGGAAAGGCAACGGCATCAGCGTGCTGATCTTCACCGAAGGGGACAGATGGTGTAGCATTCTACGGGTAGCAATTGCGCTAAACGTAAAGCTGTCTATGTCATAGATGACCTGATGCACAACAATGTTAGAAAGCGATATTCATTCAACGGATACGCATGGTTATTAATAAGTGATATTTGTTGCCACTTTTTTCCTGAACTTCACGTTTGCAACTCGCCCCAAAGGACTGGGCCGCCAGAAGCTGTATGCGTTCAGGAACGGAAAAACAAAAACTACGGGGCGAGGCACCAAGGCTTACAACCTGCTCGCTATATCAATCAGGAAATTACTCGCAGCGGGGAAGGACGCAGGCAATCGATTCAGAAATAATTCGATAAAGTGGAGGAGCGAATAAGTTATCCAAGGCGATTTAAGTCAGGAGTGACATGCGGTCTTAAGGCAAAAAAGGACCAGGACATTACGTAAGGCTGCCTTCGGCAAATCAAAAATACTCCGTTTTGTGCTAACCAGCATTATCTGGACTAAGAACTTTACCTGGCAAGCACAATTAGATCCGCACGCCTGCCAATGCTGTCAAGCCGACAATTCAGTCCAGGCATTGCATGTAAATAGAATCTACCTTGTGCCATTTATCAATTAATTCTATGAATATAGAACAGCGAATGAAGAAGCTGGAAGCCAGGGCATTTACTTCCGTAATACCCCGCAGAATCAGCATATTCTTGTAATGCCAGGCAGCTTAACTTACCCGGCTACGTTTGCAATAACGTTACCTGCTCAGTAGGGCAGGGGAAGCCACCAAGAATCTAAAGCAGCGTTGCACTGATGCTGCGGATTGGGTAAGCAGTTCTCGATTGAGATTTAATCCACTAACCTGAATCAGTATACAGGGGCTAAGGCTCAAAATGAGCACAGGAAACCACCGTCGAAATTACCCACAAGGGGTCAAATTGATGCTTTTAGAAATTAGGTCGAAACGATAGCTACAAAACTTGGTGTATCAGTTGCCTAGATAATCCTTACCTGTAGTTTCTTGGTTGATTCGCCCGCTGCGAGACAGGAGTCGAGTAGTCCCCAGAAGCGATAGGGCATGTGTTTTCACGGAGCGTTTTTTGCGTAGTGAAAATGCAGGCTTTACGAAATCGCGTCGAGTCATATATGGACTCCTCCCCAA
>NZ_CADCXN010000051.1 GCF_902806695.1 Candidatus Methylobacter favarea
TGGTGGTCCGTCAATATCAGTGCTGCGCGTTTCGTCTTTCCCGCCATGATCACCTCCGTCATTAGGTGGATAAGTATCATGGCTATTTTAGACTAATCTGTAAATCTATTAATGGAACGATCTACTAGTAATTATCTGACCTATGTATGAGAAAAATTCCGATAGCTTGGTGTAAAAATTCAGCATGTGAAAATTATGGAACCAGATAAGCCATTACTAAGCCCGCAAATATGGCCAATCCAAACCAGTTGTTATTTAAAAAAGCTTTAAAACAAAGCTGTTTTACCCGGTGAAAAATCAACTTTTGCTGATACCCGGATAATACTGCCGCTACTAGAATGCCGACATAATAAGGCCAATTCAGTTGTTGCATTTGCCCGACGATAATCATTAATCCAAGTATAATGACCTGGAGTGCTCCCATGATTTCCCGCTCTTTGTCGCCAAAAAGTATAGCGGTTGATTTAATACCTATCTTCATATCATCGTCTTTATCTACCATGGCATACATGGTGTCATAAACCAATGCCCATAATATAACGGCCAAATACATAATCCACGCCACAGCCGGAATATGGTTAAGCTGCGCGGAAAAAGCCATTAGCACCGCCCAGCCAAAGGAAATGCCCAGATAAGCTTGCGGCAAATGAGTATAGCGTTTCATAAAAGGATAACTGGCTGCTAAAAATGCAGCCACGAAGGATAAGATAATAGTGTATACATTTAACAACAGTACCAGGCCAAAAGCACACAGGCACAATATAGTAAATAAGATCAAAGCTTCCTGGGGTTTAACTTTGCCAGCTGCAATAGGGCGTTGTTTGGTGCGCTCTACATGGGGATCAAAGTTACGATCAGCATAATCATTGATCACGCAACCGGCGGCCCGCATCAATACAACTCCTAAACAAATAACAATTAACACCAGTAAGTCGGGTTTGCCCTGGCTGGCAATCCAGAGCGCCCATAATGCAGGCCACAATAAAATCAAGATGCCGATGGGCCGGTCAAATCGTGCTAATATCCAGTATTGCTTAATTCGATCGGTGATTATTGATCTTGTCACTACTCTTCCATTTATCAAAGCTTAAATTTTATTAAAAATGCTATTATAACTTCTTTATTTTATTCAACCTGTGCTTAGGAAAATGTGAATTATGCAGGTAAAAATTTATCACAATCCCCGTTGCAGCAAATCTCGTCAAACATTGCAGCTGTTAAGAGCACAAGGCATTGAGCCGGAAGTTATTGAATATCTTAAAACGCCACTCGATGCACAGGAACTGGATGATATTCTCCAAAAACTGGATATGGAGCCTCGTGATTTAATTCGCAAGACAGAATCCGCCTATAAAACCAGCGGTTTAAGCGATGAAAACCTGGATCGGCAGACTTTAATTAAAGGTATGGTAAAGTATCCTATATTAATTGAACGGCCCATTGTTATTGCTAACGGCAAAGCAGCGATTGGACGGCCGCCAGAAAATATACTTGATATTTTATAATTTTGGTTTAATTCTCAAAATCGCCGTATGACGAAAATCCTGATCCTGTATTTCTCCCGCAATGGTTCAACAGCCGAAATGGCGAATTATATCGCCAGAGGGGTTGAATCAATTGCCGGCGTTGAAGCCATACTTAGAACCGTTCCAGATGTTTCTACGGTGTGCGAAAAGATTGCCGAGAGCATTCCTGCCCAAGGCGCAATTTACGCAACCATTGAAGATTTAAAAAAATGTGATGGCCTGGCGTTAGGCAGTCCAACACATTTTGGCAATATGGCGGCCCCGCTAAAATATTTTATCGATAAAACCACTGAAATCTGGTTTTCAGGCGTACTATCAGGTAAGCCGGCCGGGGTATTTACGTCGACGGGCAGCATGCACGGCGGCCAAGAAAGCACTTTACTGTCGATGATACTGCCCCTTTTGCACCACGGCATGCTGATAATAGGTTTGCCCTATACTGAAACTGCTTTACATGAAACAATGTCAGGCGGCACGCCCTACGGCCCCAGTCACTTATCTTCACAGCACATGGGACTAACTGATCAGGAAAAAACCTTGTGCCGGGCCTTGGGATCTCGCCTGGCCAAAACCGCGCTCCTTTTAAAAGCAGGCTCGAAATAGAATTCATGAAAATAAAGCCAATCTATTATCATTACCTTGCTTTGGCAGGTTTTTTCGGGCTGTTTGCCTTATTAATGTTATGGAACACCCTTCTAACGCCGCTTTCCAAATTCCCTGTTGCATTGATTTTATTAATCACGGTCACGCCGTTATTATTGCCCATGCGAGGTTTACTAAACTGTAAGCCTAAGAGTTGTGCATGGGCTGCCTATATTAGCCTTATCTATTTTCTACACGGTTCTGTAGAAGCCTATGCTAATCCAAGTGAACGCCTATATGCTTTATTGGAAATCATGCTCAGCTTGATGCTTTTTCTGGGCTCAACATTATATGTGCTGTTTGCAGAAACACGTAGTTGACGATGGCCGAACAACTTCCCTTACACTTTGAATTCAGGGCAAATCAAACTTTTAATAATTTTTTCCCTGGGACCAATCAGGAAATAGTCACTCATTTACAAAACTGCATCGCGGGCGTTGGCGAGCAGCAAATTTTTCTCTGGGGCAAATCCGGCCAGGGCAAAAGCCATTTATTACAAGCCTGTTGCCGTGACGCGCAAAGTCAAAACCAGAGGTCTTTCTATTTCGATTTTTCGGCAGCGCTACCTGATCCAATCATATTAAGCGGGCTAGATAATTATGAGCTGGTTTGTCTGGACAATATTGAGAAAATAGCAGGTAATCCTGAGTGGGAGCAGGCGTTTTTTAATTTTTTTAATCAGCATCGCGATTACAGCCACAAACTTATTATGTCATCGTCGGTTGCAGCCATTGAAATAGCCATTCAATTAGCCGATCTGAAAACTCGTCTTAATTGGGGGTTATCGTTAAAAATACAGGTTTTAGCCGATACTGACCGGATCGCTGCATTAATTTTCAAAGCCGATCAACTGGGCTTTGAGATTTCCCCGCAAGTTGGAAATTTCCTGCTTACTCATTCTGACAGGGACCTGCCTTCTTTATGGGATTTACTGGAAAAACTGGATCGAGCCTCGTTAGTGGCAAAGCGCAAATTAACCGTTCCATTTTTAAAGCAAATTCTGCGCGAAACAAACTCCTGCTAACAATCTGCGATCGTCAGCGGTATCCCAAGGGTGTGGATTTTAATAGTCTTTATTAAAGCCAAAGATGTATATCGCAAAAGAAGGACGTTTATCTGTAACTAATACATGAGACGGTATATAATCATGCATTTTGATTCAATCATTTACTTAATTCAACACCGGAAGAAAGCATGCTGGGCAAGCTGGTTAGATTAGTTGTAGGAAGCCGTAACGACAGGCTTATAAAGAAAAAGGGCAAGCTGGTTAAAAAGATCAACGCATTAGCTTCGGCGTACGAAAAATTATCGGATGACGTGTTAAAAACAAAAACTCAGGAGTTCCGTGAGCGTCTGGCTCAGGGTGAAAAGCTGAATAACCTGATCCCCGAGGCTTTTGCGACAGTCAGAGAAGCTTCTACAAGAGTTTTTGGTATGCGTCATTTTGACGTACAGCTTATAGGCGGCATGATTCTTCATGACGGCAAGATTGCTGAAATGAAAACCGGCGAGGGTAAAACCCTGATGGCAACATTGGCTGCTTATTTGAATGCCTTGCCTGGCTTGGGCGTCCATGTGGTTACCGTTAATGACTACCTGGCCAAGCGCGACTCTGAATGGATGGGCAGGCTTTACAGTTTCCTGGGCATGACTACCGGAGTAATTATTAGCCAGATGGAAAGCGATGCAAGACGTGTGGCTTATGCGTCAGACATTACCTACGGGACGAACAACGAATTTGGTTTTGATTATCTGCGCGACAATATGGCGTTTAGTCTGGAGCAGAAGGTTCAGCGGGATTTGAGCTTTGCCATTGTTGATGAGGTAGATTCCATTCTTATTGACGAAGCCAGAACGCCGCTGATTATCTCCGGGCCTACTGAAGAAAATACCGAAATTTATACTAAAGTTAATAAAATCATACCCTTCCTGACCAAACAGGAAAAAGAAGGTCAGCCGGGAGATTATACGGTTGATGAAAAGGTTCGGCAGTTGTATTTAACTGAAGAAGGCCATGAGCGGGTTGAGCGCTTGATGGTTGAGCATGGCTTGATGGCTGAAGGAAGCAGTCTGTATGAAGCCTCTAATATTCGCCTGATGCATTATCTCACTGCTTCATTGCGCGGGCACGTACTGTTCAAAAAAGATGTGGACTATATCGTCGCGAATAACGAAGTTATTATCGTTGATGAATTCACCGGCCGGGTAATGCCGGGACGCCGCTGGTCGGAGGGTCTGCATCAAGCCATTGAAGCCAAGGAGCATGTTCCCATTCAGAACGAAAACCAGACGCTGGCCTCAATTACTTTCCAGAACTATTTCCGCTTGTATGACAAACTGTCCGGAATGACCGGGACTGCTGATACGGAAGCTTTTGAACTTAACAAGATTTACGGTCTTGAAGTGGTGGTAATTCCTACCCATCGTCCCATGATCCGTAAAGATTTCGGTGATGTGGTTTACCTTACGGCAGATGAGAAATACACTGCCGTTGCCGAGGATATAAAGGACTGCGTACAGCGAGGCCAGCCCGTTCTGGTAGGCACCACCTCGATTGAAAATTCGGAGCGGCTTTCTGCTTTATTGAAAAAACTGGATATCAGGCATGAAGTGCTCAACGCCAAGCAGCATGAGCGCGAGGCCCATATTATCCAGCAGGCAGGGATGCCTAGCGCAGTAACCATCGCCACTAACATGGCGGGACGCGGTACCGATATCGTGCTCGGCGGTAATCTTGATGCCGAATTAGCTGCCTTGGGAGAGGAGGCCAGTGAAGAGGAAAAGGAAAAAATACGCGGGGCCTGGCTGGACAGGCATAATCAGGTGGTTGCCAATGGCGGTTTGCATGTAATCGGCTCAGAGCGCCATGAATCACGGCGTATTGATAATCAGTTAAGAGGCCGGTCGGGGCGGCAGGGCGACCCTGGCTCAACACGTTTTTACTTGTCCTTGCAAGATGACCTGATGCGAATTTTTGCCTCAGATCGGGTCGCCGGCTTAATGCAAAAACTGGGCATGGGAAATGGAGAGGCCATCGAACATCCGTGGGTAACCCGATCAATTGAAAATGCCCAGCGCAAGGTCGAAGGCCGCAACTTTGATATCCGTAAAGAAATTCTTGCTTATGATGACGTCGCCAATGACCAGCGTAAAGTAATCTATGCCCAGCGCAATGAGCTGATGGCGGCGAAAGAAATTTCCGATATTATTACCGCAATCCGTAGAGATGTCGTAAACAATCTGATTACCCAGTATATTCCGCCCAAAACCATGATCGAGCAATGGAATATTAAGGGTCTGGAAGAACATCTGCACCAGGAGTTTAATGTCAAGATTCCGTTGGCCAAAATGCTTGATGAAGATCATTCCCTGCAAGAAGAATCTCTCCGCACACGCGTTATCGATATTCTGGAACAGAACCATAAAGATAAGGAACGCCAGCTTACTAAAGAGGTATTACAGCATTTTGAAAAGTCGGTGATGTTGCAGGTGCTGGATAACAGCTGGAAAGAACATCTGGCGGCAATGGATTATTTACGACAGGGTATCCATTTTAGAGGTTATGCGCAAAAAGATCCCAAACAGGAATACAAGCGTGAAGCTTTCGAAATGTTTACGCATCTGCTCGAACATATCAAATATGAAGTGATAGGGATTCTGTTTAAAGTTCAAGTCAGGCAGGAACAAGACGTAGAGGTCATAGATGAACAAAGAAAGACCTCTAAAGAAATGCATTTTGAGCATGCCCAGGCGCCAGCTCTGGAGGAACAGGAGTCATCTCAGCCTGCTTCTGAAGCGCCAGCGGTAGAGCAGCCTTATATCAGGCACGAAAAGAAAATTGGCCGTAACAATCCCTGTCCCTGCGGCTCAGGAAAAAAATATAAACAATGCCACGGCAGGATAAGCTAGGATTTATTGGGTTTTGGTATTTTTAATTGGCTATCTTTATACTTCATACTTCGCAGGGGAATCGATCCGCCCAACCCAGGATTTAACTAGAGCCCAATAAATCCGGATCAACGAGGCTGGAGCCTATCTTTTGAAGTACATGCCTGCTTTTTCAATATCTTCATTGGGTCTGTTATCATGGCTATGTTCTACAGTCTGCGTTTACAATGCCATACGCTGAACCGGCAGCCGATTTTCATTTTAAGTCAAACATTAAACAACCCCTTTATAATCATAATATGACTGTGCCTTTTATCTCAACCAACCCCGTTTTCGTGCGTGAGCGGCTAATTATGGCATTGGACGTTTGCAGCATCCCAAAAGCGCAGGCATTAGTGGAAGAGCTCGATGAGTCAGTAATTTTTTATAAGGTCGGCATGGAACTGTTCATGTCAGGAGGATATTTCGAGTTTATTGAATGGTTAAAACGCCGTAATAAAAAAGTTTTTGTCGATTTGAAGTTTTTTGATGTGCCAGCCACAGTAGGCCGAGCCATTAAAGCCTTAAGCAGTAAAGGCGTTAATTTTGCAACTATCCATGGCAATGATGCCATTATGGAGGCCGCAGTTAAAGAAAAAGGTGAGCTAAAAGTTTTGGCCGTTACAGCCTTAACCAGCCTGGATCGCGGTGATCTTGATGAGTTGGGCTTTAAATGCGAGGTCAGGGATCTGGTTTTATCCCGCGCCAGGAGAGCCTTGCAAATCGGCTGTGACGGCGTTGTTTCATCCGGACTTGAAGTCCCTCTGCTAAGAGCAGAACTGGATCATCGCCTATTGGTCATTACCCCTGGCATCAGACCGGTTGATAATCGCGAAGATGACGATCAGAAACGTATAGTCAGCGTGGAGAGGGCCTTCCAGAATGGGGCTGATTATATTGTTGTCGGCCGGCCTATCCGCGACGCTGATAACCGCAGAGAAACGGCTGAAAAAATTCAGCAACAAATTCTTTTGCAATTTCAGTAGCTTCCTAGCTGTGGTAATGGCCGGTACTTATGGTGCTTGATCCCTCCTTTACTGCCTCGTATTTAGTCGCCTTTATGATGGGCCTGATCAGCAGCATGCATTGCATAGGCATGTGCGGTTCAATTATCGGCACGCTAACGTTAAGTCTCAGTCCGGAAATACGGAATAACAAAGCCCGGCTACTGCCGTTTGTATTTAATTACAACTTCGGGCGCATAACCAGCTACACCCTGGCCGGGGCTTTAGTCGGGATTATTGAACCGTTAATAACCCTGCCTCTGGGAGAAATGCAGGGTCACAGAATACTGCAATTACTATCAGCCGCAATCATGGCTGGCGCCGGGCTTTATATCGCCGGCTGGTTTCCCCGCTTCGCTTATATAGAAAAAGCCGGAATTTACTTTTGGAAAATAATTGAACCTTACGGCCGTAAGCTTATACCTGTAAAAAACCGTACCCACGCTTATTTTTTTGGCATGGTTTGGGGCTGGCTGCCTTGTGGCCTGGTATATGCGGCTTTAACCCTCGCAGTAACGGCAGGATCGATCAGCACAAGCGCCCTGACCATGCTGGCTTTCGGCTTGGGAACTTTACCGGCTGTTATGGGAGTCGGTATAATGACTGGCATATTAACGAGGCTATCCAGAATGCAGCACTTTAAACAGGGCATTGGTCTTTTTATGCTGGCCCTGGCTGTATTAGCCGCGCTGCCCTGGCTTAACCCCATGGCATTTACTACGCATTTAAGTAATCATTAACGAGGCAGATATGGATTGTTTTAATTCGATCATGGGGCAATCTCCGGCATTGGATTCTCTGATTCGCAGCGCCAAAATGGTTGCCGCTACCGATGTAACTGTTTTGATTAAGGGAGAAACAGGCACCGGTAAAGAAGTGCTCGCCACAGCTATTCAAAAAGAAAGTTTGCGAGCCAATAAAGTATTTATAACCCTTAATTGCGCTGCATTGCCTGAAAGCCTGATAGAATCGGAATTATTTGGCCATAAAAAGGGTTCATTCACCGGGGCGAATGCTAACACTCCGGGCCTTTTTCAGGCAGCGGACGGCGGCACTTTGTTTCTTGATGAAATCAATTCATTACCTGTTTCAATCCAGGCAAAATTATTGCGATTTCTGGATTCTGGCGAGTGCCTGGGCGTTGGAAATATTCATCCCTATAAAGTTGATGTACGCATTATTGCTGCCACCAACTCTGACCTGATTAGCCAAATTGCTGCCGGTGAATTCAGGCGCGACCTGTTCTTCCGGTTAAATGTCGTGCCTCTGGAATTGCCGCCTTTATCGCAACGTAAGGAAGATATTGAACATTTGATTAAACACTTTATGGCTATGTTCGAGAAGAAGCATTCAATTACTGCGCCTAAATTCAGCCGTCAGGCTTTAAAGACGCTAAAAACCTACAAGTGGCCCGGCAATATTCGTGAACTGCGCAATTTATGCGAAAGACTCAGTATTCTATTTGCCGGAAGAATCATTGAACCGGAAAATCTTCCCCATGAATTTTGCTGCTACAGCCATATCTCTGATGAAAAAGAATTTACCCTGCCGGAAACGGGCCTCCGGCTTGATTCCCTGGAAGCCGATTTAATTCATCAGGCTCTAAGCCGAACTAAAGGCAACCGGAGCAAATCCGCTAAATTACTGGGTTTATCGAGGGATACCCTGTTATACCGCATGCAGAAATACGGCTTGGCTGCTCACTAATCAGCCTATAACGGTTAAGTATTTAATGGCATCTTATCCATTGGACGGTAATATTGTCGCTTTTCCCCTGGGCACGTAAAACCAGTAACCGCGCCAGTTTATCCAAATCAGTTTTAGCACTGCTTAATTGCGATAATTGCAACAGATCCCGTTGTTTGACATAGGCCCAAAATCCGTCGCTGCAGATAATAAAAGTTTCGCCTTTTTCAAGAGCAGGGTGCAGATTAATTTCCGGCTCATGCTTTTTTCGCACATTAATGCTGCGCGTTACTTTATTTTGTTCAGGATGCAGGGCTATATCCTGCTCCGTAATCAGGCCTTCATTTAATAATTGCTGCGGAATCGAATGATCCCGTGTCCGCCATAAAATCTGCTGTGGGTTCATTCTGTATATGCGCGAATCCCCGCAGTGCGCAGTTACTACAAATTGTTCATCAATATAAAGAGCTGCACAGGTTGTATGGGCTTTAATGGCTAATCTGTCATCAGCAAATAATCTTCTCATTTCGTCGACAGCATCATCGATCCAGGCTGAAAAAGTTTTGACGGGATTATGGGCCATCCATTTGCTATAGGTTGGCGCCACATCCCGCAATCCTTGGCAAAAAAACCATGACGCTTTTTCTCCGGCTTGATGCCCGCCTAAACCATCGGCCACGACGAACAGAGCATAAGCGTCGTCAATGATATAAGTCATATAATCCTGATTAGTCTCACGGTCGCCTGGCGAAGTGAATTGATAAAATTCCAGCTCCACAGATTTTTCAGTACGAATTTTGCGGCAATCTTGCATTTCTCATAAGCTGCTTTAACTCCTTCACGGCTTGGGCCAAGCCTGAAAACAGGGCTTGGGCGATGATCGAATGGCCGATATTAAGCTCGACTATTTCAGATATTGTACATATTGCTTCAACATTATAAAAATGCAAGCCATGTCCTGCATTGACCTGCAGGCCTGCACTATGCGCGTAACGGGCCGCCTGCCGGATGCGTTCCAGTTCTTCAGCTTGAAGCTGCAGTGTTTTTACCTCAGCATAACGGCCGGTGTGGAATTCAACAACAGGCGCTCCCGCTTTTATAGCCGCATCAATCTGGGCCTGTTCAGGCGCTATAAATAATGACACTTCAACCCCCGCTGCAGAGAGCTTGTCACAGGCCCATTGCAACCGGGGCAAATTCCCGGCCACATCCAGGCCGCCTTCGGTTGTCAATTCTTCGCGTTTTTCGGGCACCAGGCAGCAGGCCTGAGGTTTTACTTCTGTTGCTATGCCGATCATTTCATCGGTTACCGCCATTTCCATATTCAGGCGGGTATGAATCATCTCTTTTAATAAAAAAATATCTCGATCCTGAATATGGCGGCGATCTTCGCGCAAGTGCGCCGTGATGCTATCGGCGCCGGCCTGTTCGGCAATGAGCGCTGCCTGTACAGGCTCGGGATAACGGGTGCCTCTGGCCTGTCTCAAGGTGGCAACATGATCTATATTGACGCCCAGTAAAATATGCTTTTTATTCATTTTTCGTGTGCTTTACCATGTTATGGATGACTGTCCGGCTTTTAAGCGGTTTACCCTGTAAATGAGTATCGATGGCTGCTCTCATCAGTATTTTAGCTTCGGCCAGCACGTGAGCATCGGTTAAATCCCGCGCGCTTATGGCCTGTAAAGTCTTTCCGGAAAAAAGGCCGTTTTCATCTTCAATCGGCCCTTGCTCTATGTTGAATGCATAGTGTTTGGAAGGATTTATCGGCTTTTTATTACCGGCAGCCTGCTTTAATTGCAATCCGTAGCCAATATTATCCATTAGGTCAAGCTCAAAAATTCGTAAGGCCGCCTCTATTTTTGAAGAATCGGATAGACGGGACAGACATGCTTCGTAATAAGCAAATACTTCCGGGTGAGGATCGTATTTGTGCAGAAAAAGCCCAATCAATTCGTTAATATAAAAACCGCAATAGAGTCCTAGCCCTTTTAATTCAGGGAATGGCTGCATTACTTCAACATCAGTCAGCGTCTTTAACTCTCCCTTGCCAATATAGGAAATGGCCAAAGGGAGGAAAGGCTGTAATAGTCCCGCTGTTTTAGATTTTGCTTTTCTTACACCTTTTGCCAGCAGCGAAATCCTGCCAAAATCCCGCGTTAGGACATCGATAATCAGGCTGGTTTCGCGGTATTTCCGGTGCTGTAAAATAAAGGCAGGCTGTAAATAAACGGCCGTATCAGTCATTAAAGCCCAGACTCTGTAAGGCTCGCTCATTGTCTGACCAGCCTTTTTTAACTTTAACCCAAAGCTGCAAATAAACTTTTTGGCCAATCAGCTTTTCTATATCATGCCGGGCATCAGTACCGACTTTTTTCAGCATTTCCCCTTGTTTGCCAATAACGATATTTTTTTGAGTAGGCCGCTCCACCCAGATAATCGCGTATATTTTAGTGATGCCGAATTTTTCTTCATAGCGTTCAATCTCGACCGTTAATTCATAAGGCAGCTCATCGCCCAGGCGCCGAGTCAGTTTTTCCCTGATAATTTCAGCCGCCAGAAAGCGCTCAGGCCGGTCGGTAATCTGATCTTCAGGATAGATCAGTCCACTCTCCGGCAAAAGCTCGAATATCAAACTTTCAAGTTGCTCGAGATTGGTTTTTTTCAGGGCCGAAATGGGGATTAAATGTTCAAAAGGAAAGCGATGCCGCGCTTCGGCAAAAAACCTGAGAATGGCATCCTTGTCCTTTACCTTATCGACTTTGTTGACCGCCAGAATAACCGGCAAGCCTGCCTGCTCCAGTTTTTTAAAGATAGCTTCATCATACTCATGCCAGGATAGCCCATCTATTAACCAGACTATTACATCAACACCCTGCAATGTAGTCTCTGCTGTCCTGTTTAAATACCGGTTCAGGGCTTTTTTCTCGTTTTTATGCATGCCGGGCGTATCCATATAGACAGCCTGTCCTGCTTCGGTGGTATTGATGCCCAGAATCCGATGCCGCGTCGTTTGCGGCTTACGAGAGGTAATGCTGATTTTCTGCTTTAGCAAATGATTCATCAATGTGGATTTGCCCACATTCGGACGTCCTATCAAGGCAACAAAACCGCAATTCATTTGCTGTCCTTGTTCAATAATTCAAGCATTTGCTCTGCCGCCGACTGTTCGGCTTTTTTTCTGGAAACCCCTACGCCAATACAAGTTTCACTTGTCAGAGGAACTGTGCATTTAACTTTAAATGTTTGTTCATGCGCAAGCCCTGACATAGTCTGTAAAACATAATCCGGCAAATCCAGTTTTTTGGATTGCATTAATTCCTGTAACTGGGTTTTTGGGTCTTTCTGCCAGTTATCCAGTGACAAGCTTTGCAGTTTTTCCGCAAATATATGCTCAATCCATTGCTGACAAGCAGCTATGCCCTGATCAATGAATAGCGCCCCCATAACAGCCTCCAGCGCATCGGAGAGAATGGAATCACGACGACATCCACCACTTTTAAGTTCCCCTAAACCCAGCCGTAAATAATCGCCCAATTGATGCTGTCTGGCTAAGCCTGCCAGCGATTCTTCATTTACGAGGCTGGCCCGTAACCGGCTTAAAACGCCTTCACCTGCCTTCGGGAATAACTTATACAGTTTCTGGGCGATAACAAAACCTAAAATTGAATCACCCAAAAATTCCAGACGCTCATTATTATTTGCGCCTGCGCTTCGATGCGTTAAGGCAATAGTAAAAAGCTCAGGATTATTAAATGCCAATCCCAGCTTTTTGCATAAAACCTCAGGATTTCTTATCACTCCTGACCAACCTCGATAAAATCTTTAAATTCGACCAGGACACTTAAATTGCCGACAATTTTTTTAACCACTTCATACTCAATGACCACTTTAAGATAATTGCCGTGTTTGGTGACTTTGATATCGTCCTGAGTGACATCATAGACGTAATTTATGTTGAAACGCTTATTCAGACTGTCCCTGACTTCGTATTCGGTTTTCGTTTCAATATCCGTGGATTTTTCAAGCGCAGCCAGCGCATTGGCTACTTTGCTGTGATCCAGATAAATCGGCGCTATCTTGAGAACCAATAGGGTAAAAAAGGCGATCAGGCCGAGTATAAAAGTGATTGAGATTAAGGTTAAGCCCTGTTGACGCTCAGGCGATATGTTCATTTTGTCTCCGGACAGTTCAGTGCAGTGTCCATAAAGTGTAGCTTATTTAAGCACCGTACCAATCCGATCAAGGCCAATACCTTTATGTTCCCAGTCCCAACTCATCCAGATAAAAAAAGCCTTGCCGACCAGATTTTCTTCAGGAACCGTCCCCCAATAGCGACTATCGTTGCTGTTATCACGATTGTCGCCCATGACAAAATAGTTTCCTGCCGGCACTACATACACGAATTGGCCTGAGGGCATTCCATCCCTGATCAGAATGCTGTGTTCAATACCCGTTAAATCTTCCACCAGATGTTCTGCTCCGGTCATTTCCTGACCTTGGCCCAGACCCTGATAGCGGCCTAATGAAACCTGATTAACAGGCACGTCATTGATATAAAGCTTTTTATTTTCATAAACCACTTTGTCGCCCGGCAAGCCGATAACCCGTTTAATATAATCGACCGAAGGATCTTTAGGATAGCGAAAAACGACTATATCGCCGCGCTTGGGCTCATTCAGTTCAAACACTTTTTTATTGATTACCGGCAGGCGTATGCCATAGGTAAATTTATTAACCAGAATAAAGTCGCCTATCAGTAAAGTCGGCATCATCGACCCTGAAGGAATTCGAAAGGGTTCCGCTAAAAATGAGCGCAGCAATAACACAATCAGTACAATAGGGAAAAAAGAATGTGCATACTCTACCAGCAAAGGTTCTTTTTCTTCAGCAAGTCCATCAGTAGCAGATTTGTGGATGAGCAGATAGCCGCCCCAAATTGCCCCCGTAACTACAGTTGCAAGCAACAGAAAAAAGGAAAAATCAAAGTCCATAATTTATAAGTATCGTGTGAGTAAAAAAGAATCCAGGTTATTCTTTGTTGAGCTGTAATACGGCAAGAAACGCTTCTTGAGGAATCTCGATATTACCGACCTGCTTCATGCGTTTCTTGCCAGCTTTTTGCTTTTCCAGCAGTTTTTTCTTACGGCTGATATCGCCGCCATAACATTTAGCGGTTACATTTTTTCTCATCGCTTTAACGGTAGACCTTGCGATAATCCTGGAGCCAATCGCCGCCTGAATCGCAACCTCATACATCTGCCGTGGAATCAGGTCTTTCATTTTTTCGACCAGATCACGGCCGCGATTATGGCTCAGATCGCGATGCACAATAACAGAGAGGGCATCAACCTTTTCGTTATTTATCAGGACGTCCAGTTTGACCAGCGCCGCTTCCTGAAAGCGCAGGAATTCATAATCAAATGATGCAAAGCCCCGGCTCACGGATTTCAGGCGATCAAAGAAATCCAGCACCACCTCGCTCAGCGGTAATTCATAATGCAGAGATACCTGTCTGCCCACATATTGCATGTCTTTCTGCACGCCGCGCTTTTCAATGCAAAGCGTGATAACGCCGCCCAGATACTCCTGGGGAACCAGAATATTGGCGCGGATTATAGGTTCCCTTATTTCCTTGATGGTGCCTATATCGGGCAGTTTGGCGGGATTATCCACCATCAGGATCTGATCATTTTGAGTGACGACCTCGTAGATTACGGTAGGGGCGGTAGTGATCAGATCAACATCATATTCTCTTTCCAGCCGCTCCTGCACAATCTCCATATGCAGCATGCCGAGAAAGCCGCAGCGGAAACCAAAACCCAGCGCTTGAGAGGTTTCCGGCTCAAATTGCAAAGCCGCATCATTCAGATTTAACTTGTTCAGGGCACTTCGCAAGTCTTCATAATCATCGGAACTGACCGGATACAAGCCGGCGAAAACCCGCGGCTGCACTCGTTGGAAGCCTTTAAGCTGTTCCGCTGCAGGCTTGTCTGTCCAGGTAATGGTATCGCCTACCGGGGCGCCGAAAATATCCTTGATTCCGGCTACGACATACCCGACTTCGCCGGTATTTAAAAGCTCTTTTTCCAGACGCTTTGGAGTAAATACCCCCACTGTTTCGGCAATAAACGATTTGCCGGTCGACATGATGGTAATCTTCTGCTTTCTTCTAATGCTGCCATGAACAATCCTGACCAACGACACCACGCCCAGATAGCTGTCAAACCAGGAATCAATAATCAGCGCCTGCAGCGGCCCGGCAATATTGCCTTGAGGCGGCGGCACTTTAATAACCAATTGCTCCAGCACAGCCGCTACACCCAGGCCGGTTTTGGCGCTTATCATTAACGCCTCATCAGCGGGAATGCCAATCACATCTTCTATTTCAGTGAGCACGCGTTCAGGCTCGGCGGAAGGCAAGTCGATTTTATTCAGCACCGGAACCACTTCCAGCCCTTGCTCTATTGCCGTATAGCAGTTTGCCACACTTTGCGCCTCCACGCCCTGCGCTGCATCGACGACCAGCAGTGCGCCTTCACAGGCAGCTAATGAGCGGGATACTTCATAAGAGAAATCAACATGTCCGGGCGTATCGATGAAATTTAGCTGATAGGTTTCACCGTCTTTAGCCTTAAAATCCAGCGTAACACTTTGTGCTTTAATGGTAATGCCGCGTTCTTTTTCAATATCCATGGAATCCAGCACCTGCGCGGACATTTCCCTTGCACTCAGGCCGCCGCATAGTTGAATAAAACGGTCAGCAAGCGTCGATTTACCATGATCGATATGCGCGATAATGGAAAAATTTCTGATATGTTTTAAATTCACTGAGTTTTAATTGATTGGGAGTTATTAGAGCGTTTTGCTAATGGCGAGTTGACTAGGGTCTGCGGGAGTGGGCATCACTGGGTTTGCCTGTTTGATTCAAAAATTATTATAACAGATTTAAGCTTACTCAAACGCGAGAAACCGCAATTTAGTTATGTATTAAAAATAACAGGGAAATAAGTAAATACTTGCAAATGGGGCTTTATTTAAACTAATGAATTCACTCTTAGCCATGCCATTTTTTATAAAATTCTTAAAGGAGTGTGAACTTTCATAGAAATAAATAGCCTTATCGTGTAAAATATACCTTAAGGGGGCGACATGGCTTCGACGTGGGTAGCAAAACCTTAAGTGCATGCCGAGGACAGTACACCTCGTAAAATCTACTGAAACTTAAGTATTCGCAAACGACGAAAACTACTCAATGGCTTTAGCTGCTTAAAAACAGCACCATTCCTTTGACCATCTGTGCTTATGCGGGTGGAGTTCCTATACCTCTCGGGGTAGAAAGAACGCTCAGAGGTCATATTACATAAGATCGCGCTGAAATCCGTCCGGTGTGGATGCGCTAAAACCTTACGGAATCGCTGATGATTTTCTTGGCCCGACGGGTAGTCATTAGCTAAATCAAAGAGCGGGATAAGCATGTAGACCTTATGGCGGAGTACTTGCGGACGGGGGTTCAATTCCCCCCGCCTCCACCAATTAACGATTCAAACAGATTCAACAAAGTCCCCAAAAGCCGCATTCCACAAGGGATAGCGGCTTTTTTATTGTCCAGTGAAGTGCAATAGGGTACGTTGACATCAGCTGTTGTGGGGTAAGTGCCATTAACTGAAAGGAGATAGTCACTAATGCTTTTAATTACCACCTAAATGCTTTTAAATACCCCTGCAAAAATGCAAAACCTTTACCTGATAAGCTAGCCAATAAAAAAGTCATATTTCTTTTAATCAACCCCAACGGCTCAAAATAATTCCGGCTTAAGTACCGGCTTGCAGGAAAAGAAAAAACTCTTGGCTTAAGGTTATACCCCGGAAACAGGCCAGATCGAAACGGATGCAGCCAGAAAGCAAATTGCCGACGGCATTGATGCAGTCAAAAACAAAAAAGCGGTTAAGTGTTTAATCGTCAAAAGCAGAAAGCGCTATCAGTAATTTTGAGCTTATTGCATGGCATACTCATCGCCGCGGAACCTGCTAAAATCTTGGTCCATAGCTTCAGGAACTGCGTCTAGGCCATAAGCTCGTGCCCTTGATCGCGTCACGAAACGTCCAGACCGCTTTCGAATCAGGCACTTGATCTTCTAACTGCAAACCCGAAAAACGCATGAAATTGAACTGATCACGGATGGGATATACGGCCTTCATCCGATAAATAGTGCAATTATTGTAGTGCCCAATTCCTGAACATCAACACCTCCTCGAACGGCTTGGCGCCCGCCTGCCTTTTTCTTTCTTTTTCACGCACACGTTTGAGCTCAGGGCTTAACGCTTCCCAGTCTATACGGGCTTTCAATCCAACTAGAGGAGAGCGCCCAGTGGGGTCAGTTGCCCGGCTCTTTGTTCGACATTGAATAATCGTGGTTAGCGGCGCTTCATAGGTCATTCTCTATTCAGGGGATTTGTTGTTATTATCTCGTTTCAGTGCCTTTACTTCTCACCATCTGTAGCATAGAAAGGGCTAAATTTTCAAAGATGCCCATAAATTTTTACAGTTAAAAAGGATCAGCAAAAATAACCTTTTAATAACCGGATCAAATTAAGATCAGAAATAAAAACGCCTATCGATACTGTATTTCTAGCAATATATTTTATACAAAGGAAATAACTCCCCTAATTCAGCCAATATTCACAGAAATAATTAATAATGTTATTTATATAAAATAAAAACGTTTTTCTATAAAAAAATTGTAATTTTTGGTTAAATTCAATATTCTTAGGAAGTTTAATTTTTAATTAAACTGTATTTACTATAAAAAATAAACACAGTTTTTTTTAATCACCAAGAGAGGTCACTATGAAAAAAACACTAGGTACATTAACAGGTATTGTTTTAATCGCTTTAAGCGTATCAGCAGTAGCTGACGAACAGACTGAAATCGGTAAAAAAATTTATGAGCGTGCTTTTGGTCGCGGTTGCGGTACTTGCCACGATATCGCTTCAAATCCCCAGTTAACTGCTAACATTAAAGCAGGCACTCTGGACAGGGCAAAATTCGAACAAGTTATCAGAGAAGGCAAAGGCGGTATGCCCAAAGCAATTGATGAGATTATGAAGAACAAAGCAGTTCAAAAAGCGGGTTACACCGAAGAATTGGCGCTTGATGCATTGTACAAATATATAAGCAATAAATAAACGTACACCGCAAGCATAAAAAAAGCCGCCTTTGAGGCGGCTTTTTTTATGCTTGAAAATGCAAGGCTGATAATTTATCTCAATGCTTGCCCAAATAACCGGTTTTGACTTTTTTATAAGGTAATAAATTGCTATTTTTTATCCAGATACCGGCAATTGCAGCCAGCATTAGCCCGCAAGAAGCCAGGGTTACATAAATGAGATTTTTTAATTCCGACATTTCCTGCATGAGCTGCTCATTCGCAGGGTTTACTGTTTCATTTTTAGCAGGCTCTGAATAAGAACGCAGAACCTTAACCTCATTTTTCAAATCTTCAAGAGTTCCCAAAGAATTATTAACAGCACCTGATCGAATACTCTCTTCAAGAATCCTTAATTTACTTTCAATTGAGCCGCTGATCAAACCGATAAACTGGCCTTTTAAATTATTAACTTCAGAAGATAGTACCGGATTCATGCCGGCAGCATAGGCTTCAGAAGTCCGGCTTTTTTTATAATTATTCGCGAAGTCATGACTGGGGAAAATTAAAAAGCCCAGTATAAAAACCAGGGTCATCAATGAAAAGACTATGGTCAGTAACAGTTTGTTTATTTTCATCAATCCCTGATTCGAAGGTATTCTTTGCAACCCCCCCTGAGTTTCGACAATCTTTGAATTGTTTTTATTTATATCGCTCATTATCTACTTCCCGATAGCCAGACGCTCATGATAATCAACCGGACCGGCTAAATAGCATTATTTTTAAAATTTCACTTTAACTGGCATTCGTGCTGATTATACAAGTTTAGTGATATTTGTCCTGTGTTTTATTGGTCTTATTTTCGCAATTGTTTGGCAGCGGCTATGCGCATTCTTAAGGCATTTAATTTAATAAAACCCTCAGCATCTTTCTGGTTGTAGGAACCGCCATCATCCTCAAACGTTGCAATACTTGCATCAAACAGACTGTCTGCATCAGAGGCACGTCCGACAATTATTACATTACCTTTATAAAGCTTCAGTCTGACCTTGCCGTTAACGTTTTCCTGGGAGGCATCAATCATGTGCTGCAACATTTTTCGCTCAGGACTCCACCAGTAGCCGTTATAAATCAAGGACGCATAGCGCGGCATTAATTCATCTTTCAAATGCGCTACTTCCCGGTCCAATGTCAACGATTCAATGGCGCGATGGGCTTTCAGCATAACCGTACCGGCAGGCGTTTCATAGCAGCCCCGGGATTTCATGCCAACATAGCGATTTTCAACAATATCCAGGCGACCGATACCGTTGTCACCGGCAATTTTATTTAATTTCTCCAGGACTTCTGCGGGCGTATAAGCCGCATCATTAATTGCAACTATATCACCTTGACTGTAAGTCAGTTCCAAATAGCTTGCCTGATCCGGTGCAGCTTCAGGCGAAACAGTCCAGCGCCACATGTCTTCTTCAGGCTCTGCCCAGGGATCTTCCAGAATACGGCCTTCATAAGAGATATGCAGCAAATTCGCATCCATCGAATAAGGCGAAGCTTTGCCTTTTTTCATTTCAACCGGAATGCCGTGTTTCTCGGCATAAGCGAGCAGGGTTTGCCGCGAGGTTAAATCCCACTCGCGCCACGGCGCAATAATCCGGATATCGGGGCGCAAGGCATAAGCGCCCAATTCAAAACGCACCTGGTCATTACCCTTGCCGGTAGCGCCATGCGCAATGGCCGCAGCGCCTGTCTCGTTGGCAATTTCAATGAGCCGCTTGGCGATTAAAGGACGAGCGATTGAAGTGCCGAGCAGGTATTCGCCCTCATAAACCGTATTGGCGCGAAACATCGGAAAAACGAAATCGCGCGCAAACTCTTCACGTAAATCATCAATATAGATTTCTTTAATGCCCAGGGATTTTGCCTTGGCGCGCGCCGGCTCGACTTCTTCGCCCTGACCTAAATCAGCGGTAAAGGTGACAACTTCACAGGCGTAAACGTCCTGTAACCATTTTAAAATAACGGACGTATCAAGTCCCCCCGAATAAGCCAGGACCACTTTGTTGATTTCCGACATGATGCTTTAATATCCTCAGTTAAATTAAAATAAATTATATCGGAAAACAGATTTTACGGCAGAAACAATGGTTAATGTATAGCAGTGAAATTCACCTTAACAGAGCAGAAATCTGTCATTTTTAGCCAAAAGCAGGAATAAATCGATTTTAAGGAATTTAATCCCGCCCTTCATGGTGCACGCACGTTTATTTAAACCGGTGTAATGAGCCCTTGATTTGTATATACTAGGAAGCTCAATCAGAACGCTTCCAGCCTTATTTTCGGTATTGCGGTTTTTGGCTCGTCTTAAAAGCCCCCGTAAATGTCGGGCTACAATTACTGAATTGTATTTTAAAATTAATAAATTGAAGCTATGCCAGCCCGTCTTAACAGGATCGCCCATGAATAATAATTTAATTTCAGAAATTACCGGACAGAATGACATCGATCCGGCAGAAACCAGGGAGTGGATTGAAGCGCTGCAAGCCGTGTTAGAGAATGACGGCAGCGAGCGTGCGCATTTTCTGATTGAGCAGTTGGTAGCCGTGACCCGGCATTCAGGATTTGACATTCCCTTTAGCGCCAATACGGCCTATCTCAATACCATTCCTGTTGACCAACAGGCCCAGTTTCCGGGGAACCCCACGATCGAGCTCAAAATCCGTTCTTATGTGCGCTGGAACGCCATGATAATGGTGTTAAGAGCCAATAAACATACCAATGTGGGCGGCCATATCGCCAGTTTTGCCTCAGCTGCAACCCTGCATGATGTCGGTTATAACCATTTTTGGCATGCTGCCTCAGATCAGCATGAAGGCGATCTGATCTTTAGTCAGGGCCATACAACACCGGGCGATTATTCCCGCGCCTTCCTGCTGGGGCGATTGACCCTGAAACAACTGGATAACTTCCGTCAGGAAGTTAATGGCAATGGTTTATGTTCTTATCCGCACCCCTGGTTGATGCAGGAATTTTGGCAGTTCCCGACTGTATCTATGGGATTAGGGCCGATTATGTCCATTTATCAGGCGCGTTTCATGCGTTATTTGCAGGATCGTGGTTTGGCCGATACCTCAGAACGCAAGGTATGGAGCTTTATCGGCGACGGTGAAACCGATGAACCCGAATCGCTCGGCGCCATCGGTCTGGCCGGACGGGAACGGCTGGACAATCTTATTTTTGTTATTAACTGTAATTTGCAGCGGCTGGACGGCCCCGTGCGCGGTAACGGCAAGATCATACAGGAACTGGAAAGCGAGTTTCGCGGCGCCGGCTGGAATGTAATAAAAGTGATTTGGGGGCAACGCTGGGACGCCTTGCTGGCCCGGGATAAAGACGGGCTTCTGGCTGCCCGCATGATGGCTTGCGTTGACGGAGATTATCAGACTTTTAAAGCTAAAGACGGTGCGTATGTGCGCGAACACTTCTTTAATACGCCGGAGCTAAAAGCCATGGTCTCGGACTGGTCGGACCGCGATATCTGGGAACTAAACCGGGGCGGGCATGATCCCGCCAAAGTGTATGCAGCCTATCATGCGGCAGTAAATCATAAAGGGCAGCCTACGGTGATTCTGGCTAAAACCATTAAAGGGTATGGCATGGGAGAATCGGGGCAAGCTCAGAATATTACGCACCAGCAGAAGAAAATGAGCGAAAGCTCGCTGACTCACTTTCGTGACCGCTATGAACTGCCGATAACCGATGAGCAAATTCAAGAGCTGCCCTATCTGACTTTTGCAGAAGGCTCAAAAGAACTGGCTTATATGCGTCAGCGCCGGGCCGATCTGGGCGGCCATTTACCCGCCAGAAGAGCTAAATCTTACGCTCTCAATGTGCCGGTATTAAGCGATTTCAAGGCATTGCTGGAAGCCAGCGGCGAGGGGCGCGAGATTTCAACCACTATGGCATTCGTGCGCTTGCTTAATATCCTGATCAAAGACAAGAATATCGGCAAACGGGTTGTGCCTATTGTTCCGGACGAATCACGCACCTTTGGTATGGAGGGCATGTTCAGGCAACTGGGAATCTGGTCGCAGCTTGGACAATTGTACACGCCTCAGGATGCCGATCAGCTGACCTTTTATAAGGAAGACAAGCACGGGCAGGTGCTGCAGGAGGGAATCAATGAGGCGGGCGGCCTCTGCGACTGGATTGCGGCCGGAACCTCATACTCAACTCATAATGTGCCGATGATCCCGTTTTTTATTTATTATTCCATGTTTGGTTTTCAGCGCGTCGGCGATCTTGTCTGGGCCGCTGCTGATCAACGCACGCGGGGCTTTCTCATGGGCGGTACGGCTGGAAGAACCACTCTGAATGGTGAAGGGCTCCAGCATGAAGACGGACACAGCCATATAATGGCAACTACCGTGCCTAATTGTGTATCCTATGATCCCGCCTACGCCTATGAACTGGCGGTTATTATTCAGGATGGCTTGCGGCGTATGTATGTTGATCAGGAAGATATTTTCTATTACATCACCGTAATGAACGAAAATTATTCCCATCCTGCGATGCCAAAGGGCATGGAACTGAATATACTTAAAGGTATGTATTGTTTTCGCCAGGCTTCTAAAAAGAAAGCGCCGCGGGTACAGTTATTGGGCTCGGGAACAATTTTCCGCGAAGTCGAGTTTGCCGCTGAATTACTGCGGAATGACTGGGGCGTGGAAGCTGACTTATGGAGTTGCCCCAGCTTTACTGAATTGGCCCGGGATGGACAAGCGTGTGAGCGCTGGAACCGGCTTCATCCTGCTGAATCACCAAGACAATCACATGTGGCTCACTGTCTTGCCAACGCCGATGGCCCGGTAATCGCTGCAAGCGACTATATACGCGCCTTCGCAGAACAAATTCGAGCCTATATCTCTGCGCCTTATACGGTATTGGGGACTGACGGCTTCGGCCGTTCGGATACCCGCGAAAATTTGCGGCGGTTTTTTGAAGTTGACCGCTTTCATGTAACTGTGGCAGCTCTCAAAAGTCTTGCAGATCTGGGTAAATTTGAGCCGGCTAAAGTGGACGCGGCGATTGCAAAATACGGCCTCTCTGCCGATGCAAAAGCTCCCTGGTTAATCTGACGGAAGGAATGAAATTATGACTGCTTTAGTTGAAATTAAAGTTCCTGATGTAGGTAATATTACTGATATCGATGTAGTTGAGGTAGCGATTCATCCCGGTGATGTGATCGCTCTGGAGCAGACCATAGCGACACTGGAAACTGACAAGGCCAGCATGGATTTGCCATCCAGCGCCGCAGGCGCGGTGCAGGAAGTTTTCATAAAACCTGGCGATAAAGTATCAGAAGGGTCACTGATTGCTACGGTGCTGGCAGAGGCGAAACCAGGCCTCGAAGCAGGTACGGAAAAGGCCGGCGCTGCAAAACCTGAAGAGTCCGCCGCACAGCCTGCGGCTCCGACAGAAACTCCGCCTGAACCTTCGGTCAATAAAGCACCGGCACCTGCGCCTTCAACAATTAAGCCGGCGCCTGAGCCGGCCATGATAGCATCCGGTCCTGTCAGGACAGCTCACGCTACCCCCGCTGTACGGCTTTTTGCCCGCGAACTGGGTGTTGATATAAGCAAAATAAGCACCGGCAGCGGCCGCAAGGGTCGTATTTTAAAAGACGATGTAAAAAACTTTGTCAAGCGGGTTATGGCTGAAGGCACGGCGCCAAGCGGTGGCGGAATTCCAGCCATACCTGTAGTGGATTTTTCCCAGTTTGGCGAGATTGAGGAACAAAAACTCAGCAAGATTAAACGCCTCACCGGCCAGAATATGAGCCGAATCTGGCTGAACTTGCCAATGGTCACTTATCATGAAGAAGTGGACATTACCGAAATGGAAAAATTTCGTAATGCGCTTAATGCCGAAAAAGCCAAGGATGAGACAAAAATTACCGGACTGATATTTATCGTCAAGGCCTTAATTGCCGCCATGCAAAAGTTTCCGAGCTTTAATTCTTCTTTGGCCGGCGATGGCGAAAAGCTGATTATGAAAAAATACTTCAATATCGGTATAGCGGTTGATACGCCCAATGGTTTGGTCGTGCCGGTATTACGCAATGTTAACACTAAAGGCATCAATGAAATCGCAGCTGAATTAGCTGAAAAAAGTGAAAAAGCCCGGCAAGGCAAACTGATGCCCGCCGACATGCAAGGCGGCTGCCTGACAATTTCCAGCCTTGGCGGTATCGGCGGCACGGCCTTTACTCCCATCGTGAATGCGCCTGAAGTGGCTATTCTGGGCGTTACCCGGGCGAAAATGCAGCCCCTCTGGAATGGCAGTGAATTTGTGCCGCGCTTGATGCTGCCTCTGGATCTGACCTACGACCATCGGGTGATAGATGGTGCAGAGGGCGCGCGTTTTATGGCGGCAATAAAGCAATATTTAAGCGATATTCGTCGTTTGTTACTTTAATCTAAAGGAATAATATGAAACCTAACTCAGAAACCAGTGAATCTGTTCTGCATGCAGAAGTTGTAGTATTGGGCGGCGGGCCCGGCGGTTACAGCGCGGCGTTCCGGGCCGCCGATTTAGGCAAAAAGGTAACCTTAATCGAGCGCTATTCGGTACTGGGCGGTGTTTGCCTTAATGTCGGCTGTATTCCTTCCAAAGCCTTATTGCATATGGCGCAGATCATTCATGAAGCGGAAGAATTCGGGCAGCATGGCCTTAGTTACGGCAAACCGGCGCTGGATTTTGATAAAATACGGGCCTGGAAAGAAAGTGTTACTGCCACTTTAACTCAAGGTCTTTCCGGTCTGGTCAAGCAGCGCAAAGTAAATCTGGTTCAGGGTACAGGTAAATTTACCTCGCCTAATACTATCGATTTGCAAACAGATGCGGGTATTAAAACCATCCGCTTTGATCAGGCCATTATTGCTGCCGGATCGCATCCTGCCAAAATACCGGTTTTTCCTAATGATGATCCGCGCTTGTTGGATTCAACGGATGCGCTGGAATTAAAACAAATTCCACCGAAGCTGCTGATTGTCGGCGGCGGCATCATCGGCCTGGAAATGGCAACGGTTTACTATGCTTTCGGCTCGGAAATAAGCGTCGTTGAATTGATGAATCAAATTATTCCCGGCTGCGATCAGGATCTGATTACACCTTTGTTCCGCCGCATTAAAAAACAATATAAAAACATCTGGCTGGAAACCCGTGTCACTTCCATTGAGCCGCATGAACAGGGCCTGAAAGTTTTTTTTGAAGGCAAGGATGCTCCGGAATCGGCACTGTTTGATGCGGTTTTAGTAGCCGTAGGGCGCAGGCCAAATGGACCGTTTATCGATGCTGAACGTGCTGGAGTTAAAGTTGATGAAGTAGGTTTTATACCTGTTGATAAGCAGCAACGCACGAATGTCAGCCATATCTTTGCTATTGGCGATATCGTGGGCAATCCAATGCTCGCCCATAAAGCATCTCATGAAGGCAAAGTGGCTGCTGAAGTGGCGGCCGGATTAAAAACTGCGTTTGATGCTTTAACCATCCCTTCGGTTGCTTATACCGACCCTGAAGTGGCGTGGATGGGGCTCACTGAAAACCAGGCGAAACAACAAGGCATAGCCTATGATAAAGCCGCATTCCCCTGGGCTGCCAGCGGGCGGTCATTAAGCATCGGACGTAAAGAAGGAGCGACCAAATTACTGTGTGAAAAAGGAACAGGCAGAATTCTCGGTGCGGGTATAGTCGGTCCCAATGCCGGGGAATTAATTGCCGAGGCTGTAGTTGCTTTGGAAATGGGAGCCGATGCTGAAGACATCGGCTTGTCCATACATCCGCATCCGACATTGTCAGAAACGTTAGGTTTCGCGGCTGAAATGATTGCCGGTACGATTACTGATCTTTACGTAAAGAAAGACAAGCCTTAAGGACTCCCTATAAGCGGGCTAATAAGGCGGCTGTCTAACTGCCTCGTAACAATTGGATTTTAATCTGAATGTCTAAATTTAACAGTTTAAATATTTAAGAATGTATAAAGCCTGAGCTGATTAAATAATTCTTGTCGGAATACAGTCTGTGAAAAAAGTTTAATCATCCTTCTTTAATAAATTCATTTAGTTAGCTCAAGGTTATACGTCCTGTTTAATTTATAGAGTATTATTAGCTGTAACGCAAATTTCCAAATACCTCAATGAAAACAAAGATAGTTATTGTACTTGCACTGGCTCTGCTCGCGTTTATTAATTTCAGCATTTGGAGCTATGTTAACAATCCCCTGCAATTACAACCCTGGACCAAAACCACAATGGGGGTTACGTTCAACCCCATGCGTAAGCATGACACACAAAAAAACAATTCATTTCCCAGCGAGGCTGAAATTGAACAGGATATCATTCTGCTCTCTGACAAAGTTCATGCCATACGCACTTACAGTGTGCTAAAAGGCCTCTACAAGGTCCCCGAGCTTGCCGCCAAACACGGCCTGAATATTACCGTCGGAGCCTGGATTGACGGCGATCTGGAAAAGAACCGACAGGAAATCGAAGCCTTGATCCAGATCAGCCGGCAAAATAATCCGAAAATTGTCAGGCTCATGGTTGGCAATGAGGTAATGCTGCGCAAGGATATTCCCGAAGAACAGCTGATTGAATACTTGCGCGAAGTAAAAAAACGCACGTGGCGGCCTGTCAGTACTTCGGAAACATGGGATATGTGGCTTGCTCATCCCAAACTCGTCAATGAAGTGGATTTCATTGGCGTCCATATTCTGCCTTTTTGGGAAGGCATTGCCGCCGAGGACGCCGTTGATTATATTTTCTCGCGTTATTATCAATTGCAACAGGCCTATCCTAAAAAGCCAATTGTTATTACTGAAGTAGGCTGGCCTTCGGATGGACAACCTTTCAAACATGCCACCGCATCTATTTCCAATCAGGCGAGGTTTTTACGTGAATTTCTTAACAGGGCTGCCCAGGAACATCTTGCTTATTATATTGTTGAAGCTTTTGATCAGCCCTGGAAAATGTCCATAGAAGGATCAGCCGGTGCTTACTGGGGTATTTTTAATGCCGATCGGCAGGCTAAATATCCTATGGATGACGACGTTGTGACTCTGCCTGGCTGGAAACACTGGGCAACTGCTGCTGCGGTGTGCAGCATGGTATTGATGGCTTTATTTTTATTTACCCGAAGAAGTTTAAAACTGCCCGGCATACTCTTTTTCGGCCTGATTGCGAATCTTGCGGCATCAACGATTTTCTGGTCTGCATCGATTGGCGCCCAACAATATCAAACCAAATTTACCATTGCTTTTTGGGTTATCCTGATATTAATGCAAGTACTGGCAGGTATTATATTATTAATTGAAAGTCTGGAAATAGTGGAAGTAGTATGGCATAAGAATAGCCCAAGAACATTCAAACCGCTGACTCCTACCGCTGACTTTAAATATCCCAAAGTCTCGCTGCATTTGCCTATTCATAACGAACCGCCGGTCATGGTGCGCAAGACACTTGAGGCCTTGGCGAAAGTGGATTATCCCAATCTGGAAGTTCTGGTTATGGATAACAATACCAAGGATCCTGCCGTCTGGGAGCCGGTTCGTGATGACTGCGAACGACTTGGCCCCATGTTCCGGTTTTTCCACCTGGAAAACTGGCCCGGTTTCAAAGCCGGCGCCATCAATCACGCCCTTGAACAAACCGCCAGCGATGCGGAAATTATTGCTATCATTGACAGCGATTATGTGCTTTCTCCTGATTGGCTCAAGTGCTTGGTGCCTTATTTCGATAATGAAAATGTCGGTTTTGTGCAATCGCCACAGGATTACCGCGATTTACATCTGAGTTTCTTTAAATCATTCTGCTATTGGGAGTACGCCGGATTTTTTAACATCGGCATGATGCAAAGAAATGAATACAACGCCATTATTCAGCATGGCACCATGACCATGATCAGAAAATCAGCTTTACTCGAAGTGGGTAAATGGGCCGAATGGTGTATTTGTGAAGACAGTGAACTGGGCTTGCGTTTGTATGAAGCGGGATATGATTCGGTTTATGTCAAGGATTCATTCGGCCGCGGGTTGATGCCTGATACGATGTCCGGCTATATGACCCAACGTTATCGCTGGGTTTATGGAGCCATGCAAATTATCAAAGCACATTGGCGCAGCTTCTTGCCGACTAAAAAATCGCCTTTGACACCGGCGCAACGTTATTATTTTCTGGCAGGATGGCTGCCCTGGTTTTCTGATGCATTGGCCTTGTTATTTACCCTGACCAGCCTGGCCTTAACGGCCTTAATCATTTCTGATCCAATACACAGTGAACTGCCTGTCAACGCATTTTTATTACCGACTATTGGCTTGTTCACTTTTAAAATCCTGCGCGGCTTATGGCTTTATCAGGTACGCGTTCCGTGTTCTTTCTGGCAATCACTGGGTGCGGCGCTGTCAGGATTATCGCTGACGCATACTGTCGCCAAAGGGACTATACAAGGCTTGTTTACCACGGGCAAGCCCTTTATGCGCACGCCTAAATATGAAAAACAAAGTCCCTTACTGGCTGGCTTAATGATCATCTGGCAGGAATTGCTGCTGTTAATATTGCTAGGCACAGGCATCTGGTTAATGAATTCGCTGGATCATTTTGATAATTTAAGCGGGCGGCTTTGGATAGCCATATTATCAGTACAAGTAGTTCCTTATGTCGCTACTTTAGTAACGCTATTGATCAGTATTGCACCGAATTACCGGTTAAGGAAAGCTGATCTTTCTGCCGAAGAGCTGGATGAGCTGACAGTCGTTATCGACAAAAAGTTATAATTTAATTAATAACCCTTATATTGCTAAATATTGCCAAGTAAAGGTTTATTAACTTCCACTATTTAAAAATACATTAATCCAATCGCCTGGCCGGTTACCGACCTCGGCCTGAAGGCAATAGAACTCATGGGGCACACAAAGCTTCCTTGCCTTCATGTGGGAACTGGCGGGGCGGAGTGCAGATATTGTCCCCCTTGTTGGCTTCATTGCCTAAGGCATGTTTCCTTATTGCTTGATCCCAAAACCACCGATAACCTGTACGCTGCTGAATTTATTGACGTAGCCGTTTGCGCCCTGCAAACCCAAAAATTCCCAACCCTGACAACAGCATAGCCCAGCTTTCAGGCTCTGGGACTTGGGTCACTGTCCAACTGCCGGGGTTATTGGCGAGTGAACCTTCATAAGAGGAAGCATAAGGGGTTTGAAGGTTATCGTAGCCTGAGAAACTATCCAGATTGGTAGAAGTGGCAATCTCGGCAAAATGCCCTCGTCCTCTTTGCATGACCCATTGACTGATGGATATGTCCCACTCAGAAGGAAGGCCCAAGGCATCAACGGCAAAAATATTCCAAACTGCTGAAATATCTGTATGGGGGCAAAACTCGCAATCTGGAAATAGGGGTAAAGGGTAAGGATACGTTAGCCCATCCTGCTGGGGAAAGAAGTTATAAAAAAAATAGCCATAATCAATTTGATGTGGCGTCAGGGTAAAAATCAAATCATCCGTTAATCCAGAGCCATTTGTCAGCCGTGCAGGAGAGTTGACAAGAGCAGTGATGACGACCTCATGGGATTCAACTAACTCATACCAGATACTTCCTCCATCAGAAGTTGGTTTAGGAACGTTAGCGCGGGAAGTAACAGGAATAACATTGCTTGTGTATTCATACAGGAAATTTGCTTGTGCTGAAGCAGACAGGGTGCTTATAGTAATTGCACTACTGCCAATAATATATTTCAGGAAGTCAAGACCAGGTGATTTCATGATGTCCTCGGGAAATAAATTTTGGGATGAATTGACTCTATCATGCTGCGGCTATTATGGCTATAACAATTTCTTTTTAAAAAGTCCAAAGCTGTTTAAGGCAATTAAACGACTCTAATTCAACTAAGGGAGCTGTTTTAAAATAAGAGGATAAATAGCATTTTTAAACTATGAAGAAAATATTCCTCTCACTCAGCCGCTTTTCAAGCCCCTTTCATGTTCATACCATACGGATAGATATCCTTGTTCATTTCATGGTCCTTACCGCTAAGGATCTAGGGGAATAGCAGGCGTGTTGTGGAATATGAGCGTAACCTACCCCTTTTTTCTGATTACGGAACCTATCTACTTTCAGCCAGGGCCTTATCAGAAGGGGATAGGGGCGCGAAAAAGTGAACTCAAGCAGTTTTTGCAATACTCTGGCAATTTTATGATTGAGGTAATCTGAACCGTTATCGGACTATCCGAATGGATATCTTCAATGGCAAAGGCTGGGAGTTAGGGGTAAATAGCTGGGAAATACTTTGGCTCAGCGCTCCCAAAGTCACTATTTTGAATTTTCAGCGATGAGTATGAGGCATTACCGACGCTGACGAGTCAGAAAAGGCCAGTGCTCTTCGGATTATGTGTTCGGCAACGAACAGACTTAAGCGGTAATACAGCTTAATTTTTTGCCAGCAGGAATAAACCGGTTAAATAAACAGACGCGCAAGGATCTGATTTTTAGCTCCTCGAGGAGGCATTATTATGTATTGTATTGAATATAGACAGGGCTGCTGCATGACTTTATTTTTTTCATCAGGAGCTTCGGTAATTTCTGCTGCTCTGTTACAGTTCCGCACGATTGGAACAGGGCTTAAAGTAGCAGCGCCGCCTGATATATTCTGCATAAGCCGCCGACAAGAAAATAGCTCGGATGAGGTTGTAAAGCTATGAATTCGAGTAACGGGCTATTCTACAGTCTTTGGCAGGGAGGCTTCGAGGGGGCAGATCATATCAACAGCGCCGCACTGCCGCTCGATATGAATGTCAGTAACCAGCATAGGATGCGGGTGCGCGATGATTATTTGCATTTGCAGCCTTTCGGCATCCGTACGGTGCGGGAGAGCGTAGGCTGGCGGCTGGCCGAGCGAGTTCCACATCATTTTGATTTCAGTTTTCTGGAACCGACCCTTGAGTCGGCGCAGGAGCTTGACATACAGATACTGTGGACGCTTTGCCATTATGGCTGGCCGCTCGATATTGATATTTTTTCTTCCGAATTTGTTACGCGGTTCGCCCGTTATGCGGCCGCGGCAGCGGAATATCTCGCGCCGTTCAGCAGTACGGAACCTGTATATACGCTTATCAATGAGATTTCTTTTCTCGCTTACGCCACCTGCGAAATGGGATTAATGTATCCTTATGGCCCTGATCTGCGCGATCGCAGCGTGGAGTTTAAACGTCAGCTCGTACGTGCGGCGATTGCCGGCATGGAAGCCATATGGAAAGTTGATCCACGGGCACGCTTTCTTCATGTCGACCCGCTTATTCATGTCATTGCTCCCGAAGGTCATCCTGAGCTTGCCGAGGCTGCAGAAGTCATGCGTCTTTCACAATTTCAAGCTTGGGATATGCTGGCAGGCACTATCGAACCGGAGCTTGGAGGCGCGGCCAAGTATCTTGATATTATTGGCGTCAACTATTATCACAGCAACCAGTGGGAACTCGAAACTTACAAGACTTTGTTTTGGCATTTACACGATCCGCGCCGCCGGCCTTTTAGCAAGATGCTGGCTGAAATCAATCAGCGTTATGGTCATGGCCGCCCGCTGATTATCGCAGAAACAAGCCATGTTGGCTCCGGCCGCGGTGAATGGATTACCGATATTACCGAAGAAATTATAGCGGCCGGGCACGAAGGTATTGTTATACAAGGCATCTGTCTTTATCCGGTACTGGACAGGCACGGTTGGGAAGAGACTAAGCATTGGCATCGCAGCGGACTATGGGATCTGCACCCGGACGCCAAAGGGAACCTCATGCGTGTGCTGGATAAAGATTACGCCAAAAATTTGATCGAGGCCCAATGGAAACTGGCGAAAATGCCCTTTTATCAAAGTTTTCAGCCTCAGGATAAGTCCTTTTTCTATAAAGATCTGTAGAGGAGGCTGTCGATTCTGATTAAGGCATATTTATAAGGTGAGCAGGGATAAGGTGAGTAATCAAAAGAAGCAAACAGGTACGCTCATCAATGTATTAATATTCTGCAAATGGCCTTCAGCCGGAGAAAAATAGAACAGGATGACTAGATTGAAAGCCTTGCAGATACAGCCAGGAAAAATAGGATTATATTTTAGGAGTATATAAAAGGATGCCGAGATTTTTTGAAAAAATCCGGTAAAGTTTTTTCTAAAGTTATTAATGAATAGTGAATCAGTGGCCTCTAAACTGGAAATATTGTGGTTTGCCGGTATATATTTCACTCCAGTCACAGCGATTTAAAAATGGAAATATTATCAATGCCCACCTCTCAATGCATATATCAGTTTATAAAATGCTTGTTCTGATGAATGTTGGCTGGATTTTAACCTGGTCAAACAATTCCAGCGCTGCTGAAGCAGCGAGTGAGAAGCTGATAATAGGCGATTTTTCTGCAGGATCGCTTGATAAATGGGGGAGCAAGGAATTTAAAGACAGGACGGGCTATGAGCTGGCCAACCTGTCCGGCGTCACAGTATTAAAGGCGGAAAGCGCCGATAGTGCGTCAGGCCTATTTAAGGAACAGCGCATCGATTTACAAAAGACGCCGTTCCTGAACTGGAGCTGGCGCATAGAAAATCGGCTCGGCAATATCAATGAGCAGGCCAAATCCGGCGATGACTATGCTGCCAGGGTTTATGTGATTGTCAGCGGCGGTTTGGCTTTCTGGCGTAGCCGGGCTATCAATTATGTCTGGGCAAGCACCTCCCCTAAAGGTAAAATCTGGCCTAATGCTTTTGCCGGAGATCACGCAATGATGATCGCCCTGAAAGCAGCAAAGGATAAGACAGGTACATGGTATACGGAAAAACACAATATTCTGACCGACCTGAAGCAGCAATTCGGTATGGACATCCGCTATATTGACGCCATCGCTATCATGACCGATACTGATAATGCTCACGGTAAAGCCACGGCCTACTACGGCGACATTTACTTCAGCATGAAATAGGCATTATGCATGACGCCCTTCGCTATCTCGCACAAAAACAGACGGATTTTCCGGCTATCAACAGAAATGCGCTGGAAATATTGCAGGTTAATCTGGGCTATTTGTGCAACCTGAGCTGTACGCATTGCCATGTCAATGCCGGGCCCAAGCGTACCGAACTAATGGATAAGGCCACTGTTGATCTGGTTCTGGACTTCGTTCAGTCAGAAGCTATTCACACGCTGGATTTAACCGGCGGAGCGCCGGAAATGAACCCGCATTTTAAATACCTCGTTGAGCGGGCCAGAAAAATGGAGGTTACCGTTATTGATCGCTGTAATCTGGTTATTCTTGAGGAACCCGGCTATGAGGATTTGGCTGAATTTCTTGCCGCTAACAAGACAGTTATTACGGCTTCCCTGCCTTGTTATCTGGAAGACAATGTCGATAAACAACGCGGCAAGGGCACGTTTAGCGCCAGCCTGTCGGCACTGAAAAAGTTAAACGGCCTCGGTTACGGAGAAGCCGGCAGCGAGCTTCAGCTTAATCTGGTTTTCAATCCGCAAGGCGCCAGTCTGCCCCCGGAACAGCAAGCCTTGGAAGAAGCCTATAAGGAACACTTGCAGGAGCGCTATGGAATCGTCTTCAACAGGCTCTATGCCATGACCAATCTCCCGATACAGCGCTTTGGCAGCATGCTGATCAGCAAAGGGCAATTTAACGGCTATTTGCACTTATTAAAGGACCATTACCGGCCGGAAAATTTGCCCGGCGTCATGTGCCGCAATACCCTGAGCGTCGATTGGCAAGGGCTTGTCTATGATTGCGACTTTAACCAGATGCTGCAACTGCCGTTGGGCGCAAACCCAAGCGGTAAAATGCATTTAAGCGATTTAACCGGCCGCTCCCTAACCGGTTCTCCGATCACTGTCCGCCAGCATTGTTATGGCTGCACGGCAGGACAAGGCAGCAGTTGCGGCGGCGCGTTGGGCTAATTTTTTTGGGGTAGTTTAAGATGGCGCCAAATCTTGTTAATTACAAATTTAAAAGGAGGAGAAATGAGCCTTGAAACAGGTGTTTTGGAGCGCTATTCAGAAGGCGCCGCATCCAGGCAGGCGAATCTATGCTGTCCGGTCGATTACGATAGCGAGTTGCTGGCTACCCTGCCTCAGGAAATCATCGAAAAGGATTACGGCTGCGGCGATCCGTCGCGCTATGTCAAAAAAGGCGACGTGGTGCTGGATTTAGGTTCGGGTTCAGGCAAGATTTGCTATATGGCCGCGCAACGAGTGGGCGAGTCGGGCAGGGTTATCGGCGTTGACATGAATGATGATATGCTGACGCTGGCCCGCAAATACCAGGACGAAATGGCGCAAAAAATCGGTGCAAACCGGGTCGAGTTCGTTAAAGGGCAAATTCAGGATCTGGCGATGGATCTGGCTTCGATGGATCAACATTTGGCGAAAAACCCGGTGAAAAGCGCCGAAGACCTTATCGCTCTGCGCGCCTGGCAGGAAAAACAACGCAGGGAGCGGCCCTTGATCGCTGATAACAGTGTGAATTTGGTGGTTTCCAATTGCGTGCTGAATCTGGTGCATGACCGCGACAAGGAACAGTTGATTCGGGAAATTTTCCGCGTCGTCAAGCCGGGCGGCCGCGTGGCTATCTCGGATATTGTCAGCGATGAAGTTGTACCCGAACATTTAAAAGAAGATTTGCATCTGTGGAGCGGCTGTATTTCCGGCGCCCTGCAGGAGCATGAATTTCTGCAAGCCTTTATCAAAGCAGGTTTTATCGCCGTCAGCTATGATAAATGGGAAAGTCAACCCTGGCAAGTTGTCGAAGGCATTGAATTCCGCTCGGTAACCATTATCGCGGTCAAGCCGATGACTGAACCATGCCTGGATAAAGGCCATGCCGTCATCTATCGAGGCCCTTACTCTGAAGTTTATGATGACGAAGGCCATGTTTATTACCGCGGCAAACGGATGGCGGTTTGTGAACGCAGCTATAAACTGCTGACCAGTGAAACCTATGGGAACGATTTTATCGGCATCGTGCCCGCTGAAGAAAAATCAGCTAATCACTGGTGCAGTCCGGCGGGGACTATTCGTTCCGTTTCAGAAAGCAAAAGCGGTCGGCCTCAGGATAAATGCAATCCTGGCAGCGGTTGTTGTTGATAATCCGTTCAGTTCAAATACAAGTGTCTGAGCGTTTTTTTTAACTTCCTGTTGCCTTAAATCCTAGTGAGATTATAAAAAATTCCAACGCGAGAATACTCAAGTTGACGGGATGAGAGTTTTAAACGACTTTAAAATCTATCCGATTGTAAACGCTTTGCAAAAAGTGAAACGGACAGTGCGAGCTTTACTCTCACCTCTTGATGCTTTTTTAGCGTAAAGCGGGTTTTGAGCGGTGATATCGCCGGCGTAAATACTCATTTGATGTTAGCCCCGCGTCAACCAGACGTTTATACGCTTCTATTGTTCCCAACTGTGTTTCCCGGCTCAAAGGCAGATAGTTCCAGGCCCCAATCGCAAGAGCGTTTTATGAGTCTCGTCCATGCTGTCGGAATGTCCGCGGCCTTAGCTGTTACGTTTTATCCATCCTGCCCCAGGGGGCTTTTAAATTTTTTTATACGCGGTTTGGTTTCAGGTGAAAACGTGGCATATTTATAGAATGGCGGCAAAAGCGCAGTTTTGTAAGGTAGGCGGCGCCTGCTCTACTTGGCTTTGGCTGGCTTTCTTCGAGCTTCTCCAGTACACTGTCAGCCTCCCAGGCCTTGTCGGCGCCTGGCGCACCCGCCAGAATGCCATCCACTAAGCCAATGGCTGGCATGACATCAGGCGTTTGTCCACCCGTCAAGCACCACTTTGTCATGGGTGGGCCTCACCATCGTGCCGTCAATGGCTATCTCTTCAAAATCAGCGTCCTTGCACAACTTTAGCAGCTAGCCGTTGCCAGACTCCGGCATCCGGGCAGCGGGCTAACCTTTTGTAAGGGCTGTTCCAAGCCCCCGACTTGTCGGGCAGGCCGCGCCAGGGTGAACCCGGCCTGGCTCTCCACAGCACGGCTTACACAAACCGCCTCTTGTCCGCTGCCGTCTGGCCCCGGTCGCTCTTGTTGCCCGGCACCCTCTGTTCAATACCTTTCCACGGGTCATCGTGCCATACTTTTCTTACCAGTAGCCCACCTGTTCAATCAGTTGGCATAATTATCCCCTATTAATTGTCAACAGACTGTATTGAGGGCAGATCCACCGAAAAGACGTAGATCAATATCAACTACAATAGGCTGTGTAATTCCCATCGCCTTAGCTACATAGCTAGCGTAGTCAAGTTCGACCTGATGGCGCTGTCCATAGCGAAATGAAAGTGCATAAACTTGAAACCCCTCTGACTTTGCAATTGCAAGGGTCGTTGTAGAATCAAGCCCACCACTGAGTAAAACAACTGCTTTTGAAGTTAAAGACATGACTATCCTATTATTTTTCAATATAAATTACATTAGAAGATCAAATTTGTACTTTAACACTTAATTAAAGCAGAGGTTATAAGGTTAAGCATAAACTCGGCGTTGTGGCACAGACACCAAAATACGAAAAGGCGTCATGCAGTTGATTTTCAACTCACCACAAACACGCCTTATCATCATGGGCGGGATTATTGACCCGCTGGCTGATAGGAGTCAGCTGCTGGTTTCGGTAACACCCCTCTGCATCGAACGCTAGAATATCGGGTTTGGATGACTGACTATCCAGCCATGCCGCATAGCCGCTGGGCGGTACTATTACCGGCATTCTCGTATGGATAGAAGCCAAATGATCATTCGCAGCCGTGGGGAAGATGCGGCGACTACGCGCTCACGTTAAAATGCTGTTTTATTGAGGGTTCCAAGGCCATCAAATTAAATCGTCCACACATCGCTTCTCTCCTTTATTTCTATAGTCATTACTAAGTATAAATACCACTTTATATAATATTACTGAATAGAGTTTACGGCCTTTAGCCGCAGGTTACCCGAACCAGCTCTGCCCAATCCGTCGTATATTTACTGGATACCTTGTCAACTTTCACCTGCCAGCGTTGATCCAGACCGGTAGCGGCCAGTTGAAGGGCGTGAGGGAAGCGGTGATTAATGGCGTCCAGCGTTTTCATTAAGGCCGCGCTGTGAAGGGATTCGGGGCCGGAGACGGTAAACAGGTCCAGCTGGCCCGGCAGGGAAGCCGAACGAAGATCGCTGAGTTGCACCCCGGCCTGTTGGTAGCGGTAACCGGCTTTAAAAATAGGCGCGAGCAAGCGGTGAGCGGCCTGGACGAGGCGCCGGGTGTCCTGGCTCGTCGGCGTCATGCGCATCGAGGCCGAGCGCTGATAACAGGGCTCTGGTTGGCTAAACGGGCTGGTGCGGATAAAGACCGTGATCGTACCGGCCAGAGAGTCCTGACTTCTGAGCTTTTCAGCGGCCCGGCTGCAAAACGCCGCCAAGGCTTCGGCCAGTTCCTGAACGTCAACGAGTTTACGGGTAAAGCTGCGCGAGCAGATAATCTGTTGTTTGTCCGGGGCTATCTCTTCCAGCTCCAGACAGGGGATGCCGTTCAGCTCCCTAACGGTTCGCGCCGCGTTAATAGTCACTAACGCCTGGATTCTGGAGGCCGGTTGACAGGCCAGATCATAAACGCTGTGAATGCCGAGCTGGTTGAGCTTGGCAGAAGTGCGCGAGCCGATGCCCCAGACTTCCCCGACCGGCACAATCCGCATCAGCTTGTCCCGGCGCACGGGATCGGTTAAGTCCACGACGCCGCCGGTTTTGCGCCATTTTTTGGCAGCGAAGTTGGCCAGTTTCGCCAGTGTTTTCGTCGGCCCCAGACCCACACAGACCGGAATGCCGGTCTGCTGCTGAATCGTTTGCCGGATGCGTTGCCCGTAGGCCACGGGATCATTCGGACAGATACCGGTTAAATCCAAAAAGGCTTCATCGATGGAATACACTTCGAGGTTGGGCGAGAACTCGCCTAACAAGGCCATCACGCGAGCTGATATATCCCCGTATAAGGGGTAGTTGGAAGACAATACCTGAATGCGGTGTTGTTGAATCAGCGCCTTTATCTGAAAGACCGGCGTCCCCATTTTAACGCCCAAGGCTTTAAGTTCCGGGCTGCGAGCCACGATACAGCCGTCATTATTACTGAGCACAGCCACCGGTTTAGCCCATAAATCCGGCCGGAATACGCGCTCGCAACTGACATAAAAATTATTGCAATCCACCAGCCCGATGCAGGCAGGAGGCCCAGCGCTCATCAGACAAAATGAATAACGCTGGTGACCACGCCCCACACCACCACCTCCATGTCCGGCTCAATCACGATATCGGCATAGGCCGGGTTTTCAGCGGTCAGGGCCAGCCTGCCGGGCATGTGATTGAGGCGCTTGACGGTCAACTCGCCATTGAGGGCGCAGATAATGATTTTTCCATGCACCGCTTCCAGGGAGCGATCCACGACCAGAATATCATCGGGATGAATACCGGCGCCGAGCATCGAGTCGCCTTGCGTCCTGACAAAAAAGGTAGCGGCAGGCCGCCGTACCAGCAGTTCATTTAAATCCAGCGACGCCTCAATATGATCGGCGGCAGGCGAGGCAAAGCCTGCCATTATTTTACTGCTGAACAGCGGTAGCGCCAGACGGCAGGGCTGGCGAGCCGGGCGTAACACCTGACTGAAAGGCGGCGCGCGATAGCGGAAAAAAACAGTCATGACGGTCTTGACTTAAGGTTGCCGAGGGCGTGGGGAAGGCGTCTTATACTTGAGATGAAATAATAAACACCAGCACCAGCAATACCGTTACCGACACTTCTTCCAGTCGCTCCAGCAGGGGCGGTTTATCGCCGCGCATAATCAGGTCAATTTTATTCGTCATTTGATCGTGCATATGAACAGGCTGTTTCATGATAAGGCTCCTAATGGTTTTTGGTATAACTGCGCATTTGCCCGACTAACACGCCCTGGATTTCTATTTGCTCAGGCCGATAGCGCAGGGCTTTCATGCTGGCATTAGCGGGTATCAGCAAGGTTTCGTGCGGGTATTGCTCGATGACTTTCAAGGTGGCTTCGGACTTTTCAACCAAGGCTACGACAATTTCGCCATTTCGTGCATAGGCGCGCTGCTCGATAATGACCCAGTCGCCGTCAAAGATGCCCTGTTCGATCATGGAATCGCCTTTGACGGAGAGAATATAGCAGGGCTTATCGGTCTTGAGCGGCTCGGGAATTGCCATATAGCTGATGTTTTCCAGGGCTTCAATAGGCTTGCCGGCGGCAATGACGCCGACATAAGGCAAACGGCCGGGATCATCCTGATGGTTGATCAGGGTTTTCGCGTGGTCGCTCAACTGGATGCCGCGTTGTTTGCCGGCCAAGGGTTTGAGCAGGTTAGCGGCAATCAGGGCAGTAATATGGGCATGCAGCGAGCCGCGGGATTTAAGGCCCAGTGCCAGACACAGCTCATCCAAGGTGGGCGGCTGGGTAAATCGATCCTGGTTTTGCAGCAGGAAATGAAACAGCTCGTGTTGTTTGCGGGTCAGGGATTCAAGCATAGTGTTCTCCATCGGTTTTTAAAAAAGAATAGCATAAGAACTGATGGAGAACAAAATAAAAACCGGCGTATGCCATTTTGTCACTTATACGGCTTGACTGGGGTGGGAGGAAAAAGTACAGAGCCCTTGCCGGCACGGAGGGAACGTCTAAAGTTCGGCTTGTAGCCTTTTTAAAGAACTTGATTCAATTCTCTGGTCTCGTTTTAAAAACTTCGTGGTTTACTGGAGCGTTACCCGGCTGGGTTTGACGCTCACTTTGCTGGGGTAAAATATCGAGCATATGGGGATAACGATATAAACAGCCCTCTGCTCATGAATAACCCCGCCTGGCAGAAAGCCAGAAAACGGGCAGCTCTGACACAAGTCAGAGTCCATGACTTAAAGCACATCTTCGGAAAGCGTTTGGGGGCTGTGAATGTCTTACATTTGAAGACCGACAGGATTTATTAGGTTATAAATCGAGCCGGATTACGACGCATTAATCGTCTGCGGAATTAAGTAATTTGATAGTGGCAGCGGAAAAGGTCTGCGCGGATGGGACACGCAAAAGTCACGCAATGATTTAAACAGAGAAATAAAAAGGGAATCGATAACGATGTAGATGATTGATTCCCTTGATTTTATTGGAGCTGGTGATGGGAATCGAACCCGCGACCGGCTGATTACAAATTTGGAGGCCTAGTGTTTCCTGCTGATTAATTAACCTTAACGAACCTTTACAATTCGCACCCTCAAGCCTATTATAACCTTAGTAGGGTTACATTAAATACTACTAAATTTTCTCTAATTCGTAACCCCGGTGTAACCCCATTCAGCTGCGTAACTTCAGAGGACTTAGATATGGCGGAGAACAAAATCAATTTCACGAAAGGGGCTTTGGACGCTTTACCCTTGCCTGCTAGTGGTCAGCGCGTAGCCTATCATGATGCAAAGACTAATGGCCTTCAAATCCGCGTCACCAGCACAGGGGTAAAAACTTTCTGCGTTTTTCGACGTATCAAAGCTGGTAATCCTGAGCGTGTTACTTTGGGGCGTTATCCTGATATGTCGATTGAACAGGCACGTAAAGAAGCAGCACGAATTAATGCACTGATAGTTGAAGGTATCAACCCTAACACGGATGTACGGGCGCTAAAAACAGAAACCACCCTGCAAGAACTGTTTGACGAGTTCCTGAAGCATCGGCGTAACCGGCGTGGTGCGTATCTGTCGGAAAAGACTAAACGTAGTTATCGCTATGATTTCGATCTTTATCTATCCAAATGGGGTAATCGTCAGTTGTCCATTTTTAAGGATACTGACTTTGGCAAGCTCCATACCGAGATAGGCAAGGAGCACCCCACTACAGCGAACCGCGTCATGGCAATGGCTTCTAGTCTGTTCGGATATGCCGCCGAGCGTAAGTTGTTCAAAGGAGCGAACCCGGCCCACGGTATCAAGAAGTTTCCTGAGACCAAACGCGACCGCTTTTTACAGTCCGACGAATTACCCGCATTCTTCAAGTCACTTGCCGAAGAACCGAATGACACCTTGCGCGACTATTTCCTTGTTTCGTTACTGACTGGTGCGCGGCGTTCCAATGTCCAAGAAATGCAGTGGAAGCAAATTCACTTTGATCGCGCAGAATGGCGTATACCCACCACTAAGAACAACAAACCCCAAACGGTGACACTCACGCCGGAGGTCATCGAAATACTAAACGCCAGGCAAAGCTGTGATTCTATATGGGTGTTTCCCGGCACTGGCGCTACCGGGCATTTGGTTGAACCCAAAAAAGCCTGGAAACGCGTCCTGGAAAGAGCCGGAATTGCCGATTTAAGAATTCATGACTTACGTCGAACATTAGGTAGCTGGCAGGCTAAAACTGGTGCATCATTGGTAATCGTTGGTAAATCGTTGAACCACAAATCGCCCAGCACTACTGCTATTTATGCCCGATTGGATTTAGACCCTATTCGTGCATCGGTCGAACGCGCTACCGGCGCAATGCTGACGGCGGCAGGCTTAAAACCAGCGGCGGAAATCTTGCCACTCAAGCAAAATAGAGGTTAATTCAATGAACATTGCAGAACGCATTTATGAAACCGTCAAAACTCTTCCCGAAAATACCGCGGCTGAGGTACTAAATTTTGCAGAAGGTTTAAAAGCCAAACAAGCTGAAGAGGAGCGTACACGCCGAGAAAATGCGTTAGCTGTTTTGGCGAAATATCGTGGTCGCTTCAAAGCTGGCAAATTCAACCGTGAAGAATGCTATGACCGCTAGAGTTTTTGCCGATACAAACCTGTTTGTCTATGCCGAATCGCAAGATCAGGATAAATCATCTCGCGCCATAGCAATTATTCAGGACGCGCCGGTAATAAGTACCCAAGTTATCAATGAAACAGTCAGCGTATTGACCAGAAAACATGGATTTTTATTATCAGAAGCTCATGAAATAGCGGGAAGCTTGCTGGACTTATGCGAAGTGGTTGCGGTTGATGCTCAAACGATTCGTAAAGCCATTGATTTGGCGAAGCGTTATTCACTGTCGCACTGGGATAGCCTGATTATTGCCTCTGCGTTGCTCGCAGATTGCCATACGCTATTTTCTGAGGATATGCAGCATGGACAAGTATTTGATAATCAATTAAAAGTGATCAATCCATTTATATTTTTTGATTAAATCGTTTCCAAAGTGGGCTATATGATTTAAAAGCTCATCAATGACTTATCGACTTTGTTGCAGCAAAAATTATAAAACTTAAATACGTCACAATATACATGACCGTAGGATAAGCATATTCAAATAGCTACAAGTCAACAAAATGTGCTTTATTAATATAACGCATATAGTGTTATTATCTTTATATCTCTTAGGAATCCTAATATTTCATTTGTTAGAACTGGTTTACACTGGCGCCATTACTAGGCAGTGATTACCACATACTATGGCAGTACCTGGACTTTCTTTTCGAGCTGATTGACTTTTTCATATTGAATAAGAAAAAAAATTGATGGACATAGCGAAAAGCAAAAATAAAGATGAAACCGTTGATGAAAATACCATCGAATTACTGTCGGTATATTTAGATAAAAATACAAGCAAATTAGAAAAGAAAAAATGGGACGACTTTTGTTGTTCTGGAAGATGGACAACATCTTTTATAGGAAAACAGGATAGTAGTTTTTTAGCGAGAAGAACCATTGGAGCTGCTTGTGCAAAGGTGTTTTCAATGGTCACAACAACAAAAGAGCCGCCTATAGTCACTGCCGGAAAAGTGAATAGTGTTAGGGAATCTGCGAAAAAATTGCATGTGCATATTCAAGAGCCATTACCTTATCCAGTGCAATCGACGACAACCGGTTTTAAAACTGGTCTTAATTCCCTTTTAGAGTGGCGTCATTCTGACTGCATATCGCTAACGTCACAGCGAGGAAAAATATGGCGACGATGGTGTGCGCATGAACTTGCAAGAGAGATGATAAGAGGCTTTGATGCAGCGCCGGACAAGTTAATTTCAGAATTGCTTTCGCTGCTATGGGGGACTGTTGATGACGCGTGGGTGCGAAGTATTTTATGTGCGGCAACCCGAGAAAACCTTCGCATTGAAATACGCCAGCAATTAGCTTATCAGACTGCTGACCGTATTGCTTCCAATCTTGCTGATGGGATCATTAATTCAATGAAACATGTTTGCACTGAAGAAGCAAAAGAACATGCTGAAATATTAATGGAGCAAGCTAAAAGATTGCTTTCAGGAAAATCACGCTTTGATGACGATGCGAGTGCAGTAGAAGCCGCAATTGAAGCAATCGGTTGTATGTCCGATCAAATCTACGCACAAACAGTTATCGCCGAAATAAAACGAATTGCCGACGATTGAAATTTGTGAACGATTGTTATTGATATTGCGTAGCAACGACATCTGACATCGGCAGACTGCGTTCGACCCTTCTCGGACAGCCAGCTTTAATACGTAATTTTGCACATAGCCGACTGTCATTTTGATATCGTTAATTTTTAATTGCCTTTCAACCTTGAAATCGCCGGATTAAAGTTTTGGCACTTTATATTTGATAACCAGTACTAGCTCCTCTAGCTTTTCTATTTGATCAGCGGCAATGGATAAATTAAACGTTTTATCAATCTTGATGTCTTCAGTTTTGCGGCGACATAAATTTATTTCGCTGCTTACCTTTGCCAAATCAATGGCAGACTGATCGATGCTTATTGTGTATGAGCCAGGATCGTCTTTAACCTGAGCTAAAAACATCACTTCTTCAATCGCAGGTTTATCGATGATTTGAACCATATAAGGCAATCGTGTTTTATCAATTTTCAAATCAATAGCCCCATTCTTTTTCAGCATATGCCATTCATTCGGTAGATCATGTTTCATGTTCAAGGCGATATGCAGGCCGGTCTCGTTGAGGGATTGGGAAATATTTTCTAATTGTTTTGTTATCGATTTATTTGCTAACGATTTAAGTCTTTCACCCCCCTCATTAGCAGTATACTTTAAATGAATGATGGCATCAGAGATGGTTTGATAATTGTATTGTCTGATGGATGGAAGCTCCAAGTGCCATTTACTGATAACACCAGCGCCTTCAAAAGGCAGATAACGTTTATCTTTAAAATTAAGTTCAAACATGCCGCTATCATTCTGAGCGCTGCTGACAGCTACTGCCTTAATCGGAATAATGTAAGTGCTAAACCGTTCGTCTGTTTCCTCAGTATTCTCTTCATAAGCGTTACCGCCAATGGCTGTATTTCGAAATTTATTTTCCAATAAATTCAAAGTAGCGTTGATGCCGGTATAAGGCCCTACAACGCAAGGTATTGATAGAGATAATGATTTAATCCGCCGTTTGTAATGCCCGGGGTAATCCAGATCAAAGATCGCTTCGGGTATCACAAACTCGCATTTGCCGGTTTCTCTTAGCTGAATTACCGCCAAAGGATCTAACTGATAGAGCGATAAGTGCTTGGTGATTTCATAATCGTAACCACGCTCGTTTTGATATGCTGCTTCCAATTGTTTTAGCCCGACATAGAGCTGTTCACCGGCCAGCAAACCTTCACGTCCAGCATCAAAATAACCGGCCTGAATGAAATTAGCACCGGTTAAGCCTCTTTCAAAACAATAAGTTCTCTCTGCCTTTTTGGCCAGATCATAAGCCAAGTTATAAAGTTGGTGGTACAAAGTTTTTAAAGTACCGCGCATCCAGGTGAATAGCTCTTCGTTGGTGTATTTATTCTTTAAAAATTCTTCGACTTCAGTCGCGTTGTCTATCGCTTTTTGTTGGTTGGTAATTTCCTGATTGGCAATATTAATGCGAATTTCCTGAGCAGTAATTTGCTTGTCGATTTGTTTTAGCTCGTAACCGGCAGAATTTGCTTGGAATACGCGTTCTTGTAAAGCGCGGGTGAAGCCCCCTTTTTTGCCTGCATTTGAGCTACCAAAAGACAAATCACTTGCGTGGACTTGAAGACCTCTTGCTACTGCTTGAGCAGCATTTCCAAACATTTGCCCATGAATTGCTACACCCGCTCCAATACCAATTGGTTTTACATCGGCACTCGCAACCGGAATCATATGAAGAATACTCGCCAAGGTTTCAACAATACCAATTCCCCTTTGCCAATCCTGTGCTTCACTTGCTTTATCCATATCTTCCTTTTCAAACGGAATCAGCTTTAATCCGCTTTCTCCATCTACTGTCACAATCTCATTAGGTAAACCGTTAAATTCGGCTGTATCATTTGGCACTAAACTTTCATCCAAACCGCTTAGCTTTAAATAATATTTCATCCTTGCTTCTGGAGTTTTACGGTTTTGTTGCAAGCTTTCGATATTTTTTTGCGCTTCTTCCAGTTGTTTCTTCTTAATTTCCATCATCAGATTCTGCATCACACCTTCATGCTTCGCCCGGATTAGCGCAATGGTTTCATTGTCCTTTTTTTCGATTGCGGAAAGCATCGCACCGCCTAATGACTTCAATTCATTACACAACTCCAGCGCTTTTTGCAGCAAGTAATAAAAGCGATAATTCGGCATCGGTGTATTAAGGTCATTCAATACGGAGGCGATGCTTAATCCTTGCGCAGCGGCTTTAACCAATAAAGCAGGATCAATTGGCGGTTCGAATAAGGGTAGTTTGCGGAAAACACCTTCGATATTAAGACAATGGCGGATTTTATATAACCGATCCGCCAAGGTATCCCAATAAGCCATTAGCTTGGGATTGTTAGGAATGCAAAAATATAAAGACGATGCTATGCCAAAGATATTGGCAAAAGCTATCTCATTATTGACTACGCCAAAAGGCAAAGAGGTTTGATTACTGAATGGCGCGGCTAATTCCAACTCCACCATCGCATTACCAAAAGCGTCCCATTTATCCAATAAGCCAAGATAAGTTTGCGGTTTGATTTTACCTCGTTTGGGTATCATCATAGGACGAGGCCCAAGAATACGCCCGGCGAGCACATAAAGCTGGGTGGCTTGATTGATGGTTTCAATCGTATCTTGACGGAAAAGGTAATCTCCCCAAGCCAAAAGGTTGTCGATGTATTTCATCACCACCCACTTCATGTAAGCGACCGGCCTGCTGCGCGCTACCACATGGGGCATAAACGGCTTGGTTCTCCATTCGTTAATGGTTTTATCGGCTGTATTTGGCTTAAGGTTATTGAAGATGCTGTCTAATATCTTTTTGCTATCAATTTTTTGAAATGGGCGGAATTGCCAAAACCGGTTATCTTCAGTACCGTCTGCAATTGGGTTGAACACAAAGTGAAACCACTTCATCGCCTCCTCATATTGCTGCGCTTTGCTTAATGCGTCGGCTAATAGTATCGGGGTATGAAAAAACAGTTCCCAATTGTAAAGGGAATAGGGGCGTTTGAGCTCATGATAAATACTGTTATCTGTAGAACTATCATTATCTGGGTCAAATTGGCCAAAGGCGTCTTCGGTCGCAGTCCCATCAGGAATCTTCGTAGTATCCAAGTTGTATTTAAAAAACTTCTTCAAATCGCCAGTTGAATTGACTATGCCAAGCAGATCATGCGTATAAGGATGATAAAAACTCAGTGAATTAAACTTCGCATTTGAATAATTTATTGAAACTTCATTACTTTCTACGGTAAAAGCAGCATCATCATTACCCCATCCGCTGCTAGTTAACTGCAATGATTGTATTTTTTTTGAAAATTTTTGAAATACAGTTGCCCCAGTTCCAAGATTATCAAATTCTGATTTTACACTTGAAGATAAATCGTACGTACTAGCGGCCTGATCATTATCTTTAAAAAAGCTGCCAGAAAAGGTAAATCCTAGGAAAGTATGTAAATCATTGTCTTCTTGGTCTTCAATATGGATAGTTACGCTTGTATTTGATGTTTCTGGGATAAAGATAAACTGGTCTATTCTCCTATTAGCTGTTAAGGCAGCATTTAGCACATTATTTGAAAGTTGCTTTTGCGTCCATTTACCATTCCTCTATTCACTCCATGCCATTTTGATTTCGTAGTATTCAGTTGGTTTTAGTTCCGTAGGTTTATTTTTTGCTGAAGTTTCAATAGATTGATTATTTAATAAATCATTGGGTTTTGTTTTCTTCATGATTTGTGGAAAAAACACAAGCAATCGTCCATTCCAAGCAACTGGCGTCAAATAGCAACCGTTGTTGATTACTTCTTTTTTATCGTTCTCCACATCATAACTTGGAATATCTACCTGCATTTTTTCCCAGGGATACCAATTCATTTCATCCAGGGCGAGATAGCGATAGTAAAAAATGAAAGGAGCATTACGGGTGCGGGAAAAAACATGTAGCTTGGCATTCTTACTCCATTGAATACCACCTGTTGATGTGGTTGGCCTAGTACCGTCTATGTATAACCCTACAACCTCCATATTCGCCACTTCATCCACTTTATAAAGATAAGATTTCAGCGCATCAGTTACATTTTACTTATTGATGTCTTTTTGTAAAAGTTCGCTTTCAAGCTCTTTGAAGAAAGGGCTTTTATCGTCACGCAGATTGCTTTCGATCCAGTTTTCCGGATACAAAAAGACTTTACGGTTGGCTTCCCACACCCTATATCGTTGCATCCACTCCCAACGCGACCTGTCCAATACATCAGGTGTAATGCCGTTATGTTCTTCCTCCAACCCAAGAAAACAACGCTGAACAAACAATTGCACCGATGAAAGTGCTTGCTTGATGCGCGAGGTTTCCATGCAGGCATCCATTTGTATATCAATCAGGAAATATTCAAACAAGCCTTCGGCATCGACGACATTCCAGGCAATCAATTCCGGCTGTTGCAATAAATAAGCCGTCAAGGCATCGCGTTGATGATTTCGGAGTTGGTCATTGAGTGGTTTGACGACTTGTTCCCAATCGGTTTGATTGTAACGAGCACGAATGGCATTTTTTATGCTGTCCGCAATTGTCCGGCATTTTTTAAAATTGGAAGAAGGAATCGCCCAATCGAAAAGCAGGTTGATGTCCATACCGATTTTATCGGCCACTTTCAAGGCTTTTTGCAACTTGAGCAGATTTTTTTCGTTACGGTAATCAGTTAACTTTGCAATGTTAAAATGATCAGCAGCGATTAATTTATCAATGCGCTCTTTCTTCCAGGTCGTTAGCTCAACTATTTTATCGCTCAGCTTACTAACGTCTGATGTTGAGTCATTCACCCAATGCCAAAAATCCAAGATGTTAATCTTCGCTTGCGGTAATGAATTGCGTAGCCGTGCGTAAGCTTCCAAGCGCAACCATTTATCAATCGATTTCAGTACATTGAAATCGAGTCCATCGAATTCTCCTTTGTGTTCATCTAAAAATCGAATTTCATCCGCGCTTAATTCAAAACCCGATACCAGCATGGCGGATTTTTTTAAGGCAATTAAGGCAGGTTCAGCTTGCTTTGAAGCAAAATCAGGAATTAAGGCGGATGAAGGAATTGCAGTAATCGCAGATGCGGGGGTTTTCCAGAAAATATTTTTCAGTTCTACGCCCGTCGTCGTTAGCTTATATAATTTGCCTGCCTGCAATTCTTCAGTATCGCTCCACCATTCATTGGTAGGGTCTTCCTGGACGGTAAAATGTAAAGCTACCCCATCAATGCTAATTACAGGGGCGGCATCGCTGTTTTTGATAATAAAAGTAAAGTTAGCGTGGGCAGCAGGAATTAAATATCCGCTCCAATTCGTTTCAGTTGGTTTTGCGCTGTCTTTGATTTTTTCAAAAATGGTATAAATCGGTTCGGCTGGCGTACCCAGCTTTAGTATTTTTGAGACCAACTCATCGGTTACTTTGCTCTCAAGTTCCGCATAAGCAGCCAAGGTTTCTATAACAAAACGATGCGTTAACTGCTGGCGTAAATAAGGTAAGAAAATTTCTAAAAACGCGATACGTTTTTGGGGCGCAGCGTTAGGGTCGGGGTCTCCTGCCGGGATTTTATCAATTGGCAGAGTGATATCACCAAATTTGATAATAACTTCCAAAGCTGCTTTTTCGGCGGCAGTTTTGGTTTTTTCATCTGCGAAGACTCCAGACAAAATCTCTTTAAATAATTTTGACTGTTGTTTTTGAATACGGGTAAGCGCCGCAGACCATGCTAGTTCTGTACTTAAATTTTTATAGTCGTTGATTTCTGAATCGGTTAAAACCCCTGTAATCTGAATACTGCCAAGGGCTTTGTCATATTTCAGTTTAGTTTTAAGCGTTTTGGTATCGGGAATGGTAAAGTCCAAATTCTTAGGCGCATTGGTCGTAAAGACATTCGTCCCTTCCAATACGCCGATCATTTTTTCGACAATACCCGTATCAAACAGCAAACTGGCTTTAGTCCGTACTAAGTCGCTGCTGGCTTGTTCTTGGATGTTAATTTTTTTCGCTTCTGCATCCAAAATTTTAGGATCAGCCGCTAAATCTTTATGCGCCTCGTCGATAGCGTTTAAACCGTCATATAAGGTCTTGCTCAACAGTAAAACCGTCTTTTGGCTAGGAGCGAACGGTTTCTTTTCATCATCGAAATTTCTAATAATGTAATTAAGTTATTGATAGGAAAAGCCTGCGTCCTCCATTTTTGCCCAACGTTCCATAAATTCGAACGAAGTGTCGGCATCTTTAAAAATATCGCCGAATAATGGCAATATGCTGAGAAAGGCAGGTATCCGCAATCCTAAAACTTTCGATAATAACCGGTAGCGGTACAACAGCGACAGATTAGCCAGCGATAACTTATCGTCCATGCCACTGTCTTGCTTAATCTCTTGGATATCATCAGCGGAAAGATTAAGCGCCGCCATCACTGCTGGTAAATGCTCAAGCAATTTGGCATCGCCTGTCAGGTAATTCCCCTTAGAATCTGCTTTGAAGACTTTATGGATGCCCAGGATGTTATGGGTTAGGAGCAGGCGTTGATACAGCGATTTTTTACCAGAAGTGCTGATAGACGTCCAAAAGCAGAGCTGTTTGATGAGATCAAGCCCGGTTAAGTCCAGGAGTTTTTTGACAGCCGCCAACTGGTGTATGAGTCTCGGATTGATATCGAAGACCTCAACGCAAATGTCTTCGTCGCACACACAATCACCGCAATCATTGCCCACATCATCACAATTATCAGAAGCGCTAGCATCACAAAGTATTTCGACAGGTTCGCTGACACTGCCATTAAGGGAAGCTTTGGTGACACTTAACCCGATGATCGCTTTATCAATCTCATCAATCGACCAGCCAAGCTTCCGCCACAAACGGAGAAATCGATGAATTTTGTCGTACTCAGGTACGGTGAGTGGCGTACCATCCAGATGTTGCAATAGAGCGGTATCGAGATTGCAACTATCTTTTTGTTCAGTGAAAACTAAATAGACTTCGTTATTGATGACCAGGAAAATACCTTTATCACCTTTTTCGCCAACGAAAAATAGTGAGGCTAGCGTTTTAACGTCAATTGGTGCATTCGCATCATTAAAAGTAACTTTGCCAGTCTGCTGATCAATCTTAGCGATTTCAACTAAATTTTTGTCCACAAAAGTCTGTGCCTTGTTATTTGGGCCATAAATTTTGCATTCTTTTACAATGGCAACTACACGGGCAGCATTTTCTACAGTATTGTTTGATTCGCGAAGTGTAAGGAAAATTTTCCCATCAACACACCCCCTTCCGTTCTCGATCACAATCATCTTGCGGATTTTTTCGAAATAGCATTTCGCCCAGCAAATGATGTCTTTATCGCAAATCTCTACTTGGTATTCACAGGTTTTTGGACAACTCAATGCCTTTTTACCGGTTAATAACTCGATTTGCTCTTTGATTAAAGGAACAAGATCGGCAAATTTTTCCATTTTTACCAAATCTTCCGCCATCTTATCGACGCCATGAATCCTGGCGTAGTTCTGGAGAAACCGGTAGCTGAACCGTAGACTTTCCATGATGGTTTTTGCCCTTCCTTTAGGCATGCAAGGGTTGATCGTCTCAGTAAGCAACAGATTGACCAAATTGTAATAGTCGATACCGGTACGCCGCAGAAACTCTTTTTTGATGAGCGTCAACCCGTTGTCGCTGAGCATTGTGGCTTCGTCATCATAGCCATAGTATTCATGCACCGGTTTTCCGTCGATGATTGTCCAATACTCTTGTTGAGTCAGCGCGGGGTTATTCTTCAGCTTTCTCATCAAATCGATACTTTCAAAGCATTCTTTGGTTAAGATGACATATTCTTCCTTGGTGATTTCCAAAAATTCGGCATCGGCGGCTCTGTCCAAGGCTTCGTCTTTCAGCTTGGTGAGTTCGGCATCGTCACCTGCGTTATTTTTCCTGAAGGTGTTGATCAACTCATAACGGCTGGTATCCAGGAACTTAAGATAACTTCTGGCTGCGTCAATCGGCTGATGGTAAGGCAAGGTGAAGGGATAGACTTCGCTCTTTAAAATGCAATAGGCTTTATATTCGGTATGCTGAGGCTCGGCTAACAGTTCGCTGCTGGTTTCATCGTCTACATTGAAAGGTTTGAGGCGCTTGAACGCCACATAGTTTTCCATGACCTCATTAACCAGGTCTACATAAAGAATCAGCGTATTGGTATTCTGGCAAGTGAGTTCCAGGCATCCTAAATCCGGCCTGCGGTTGAACAGCTTTTCTAAAGGCGTACCGGAAATATCCTTGGGGTCAAGTTTCTTAGCTAACGGATCGCCGGGTTTACGATCAGGATCGAGATTGTTGTTGCGCAGATAATTTAATAATTCCACATAGTAGGATGCCGGACTGTAAACTGAATTGCACTCGCCGCACTCGCAGAAATCGGCGTCGCCGAACAGCAAATCCCAGGATAGATTATGTTTGGTTATACTCTTATCGAGATACTTGCCGACAGAAAGCGGTTCTACCACAGAGCTGCCCACGGGCCTCATTATTTTTGCTTGCGGATGACCTGTTAAATTCAAGCTCTTATCGATCATTGCCACGCCGGTAGGCTGGGCGGCTTCTCTGCTCGACATCAAGAAATGTTCGTTGCGGACTTTGGTTTGCTGGGCGTTATGATGAATTTGCGCGATGGTATCCTCGTCCAGATCGCTTTCGCTAAAAGCGGCCATAAACTGCGCTTTAGGCAGGGCGGATATTTGCATGGCTGACTGCACTTTGGCGTTGAACAGCACCGGCACGGCATCTGGATCCTGACTGACGGCGGCGATCCGTTGCAAGATTTTTAACTGGGTTTTTACGGCATCCTGCCCATCGGCAGAAATATCTTTGAAGGCTGTTTCGTTTTTGATGAGTTCGTAAACGGAGGTGGTTTTGATATTGAACTCAGGCTGCTTGGTCAAGACGGCAGCAATATTGGCACCGGTGGCATCATTCAGGAACGGTACTTTAGGGTCTTTGACCAGATTGACCAGCATCGCGGTCGGCTCAATGTTAAAAAGGTCGCGGCGCAGGTTAAGCGCGAAAGCCCGTTTTTCTTCATCTGTTCCCGTATGCGCAGTTGCCTTGATTTTATCAATGAAGGCAGTTTTATCCAGCGAAATAGCAATATCGCGTAACGAATTCGTATCCTCGTCCTTCTGGAAAAGTGACACTAATTCAGCATTGTTATTACTCCACGCCGCAAGGTTGTGGGTAAATTCCAGCTTTTTGATCACCGTATCATTAAAGCCTTCCTTGCCGCTTAGTTCGGATTTAATGGCCGACCAGTTGCCGTTATGCTTGCTAAAGATTACCGCAAACACTTTTTTCTGTTTCTCGGCTTGCAAATCGAATTTAAAAAAGTCGATTTTTGGGTCAATTTTTATGGTTTCGCTTGTAGTTGCCATCGTATCCTCCTTAACAGGGAAGGTTTAATTCAAAATAAAAAGTGTCACATTATATTAATTCGTGCCATAATACTCATATCATGCCTAATACAACTATACAAACCGAAGTTCAACTAGGTCCCCAAGGACGCTTGGTCATACCTGCGCCGCTAAGGCGTTCGCTAGGTTTTGAGACCGGGGATAACCTTATCGTCCGAATGGAAGAAGGTCGCTTGATCCTGGAAAAAGCCGAAACCATAAAGCAACGGCTTAAAAGCCGCTTTGCCCAGTTGCCTGCTACTACCCATTTGGCGGATGAATTGCTTGCCGAACGGCGGGAAGCCGCCAAACGGGAAGCGGAAGAATGACAACGGTTCTCGATGCTTCGGCATTGTTGTGCTTTTTGCAATCCGAACCCGGCGCCAATGTGGTTGATGCGGTATTGCCGGAAGCCGTCATCTCCAGTGTTAACTGGGCGGAAGTCATGCAAAAATCGCTGGCGGCGGATGTCGATGTGAAAGGTCTGAGGGATGATTTGGCCGCCTTGGGGCTGACAGTTTTGCCTTTTACTGCCGAAGAAGCCGAAATCGCGGCGCAACTTTGGCAATCCACCCGGCAATACGGCCTGTCGTTGGGAGACAGGGCTTGTTTGGCGTTGGCAACAAGGCTTGATGCTCCCGTGCAAACCGCCGATCAAGTTTGGTCTATGCTGGAATTGCCGATTACCGTGCATATCGTTCGCCCGCCTCTTAGAAGCTGTTTGGAAATTCATCTTTTCGCCCATAAGGTATCAATACCCGAGTAATTTGAGTGAGGGGGCATGGCGGTATTTAAAACCGCATTTACCTGAGTCACTGGTAGGCAGACCCCGGCAATTAGGTCTTCGCCAAGTGTTGAACGCCATCCTCTATGTCTTGAAAA
>NZ_CADCXN010000052.1 GCF_902806695.1 Candidatus Methylobacter favarea
GACGGCCATTCGCTCGGCCGTCTTTGCAGTTCGCTTGCTTGCCGCATTTTGGACAATCCATCACGCCCTCCCAAGGCATCTGAATGTTCCAAAACTTATACATTGTCTATATTTATTTAGCAATGCCCAAAATGGTATGGTTTAAATTATCTTTTTGGGTCAGATACGACTTACAACAAAGCAGATTCAACTTTTAATTTTTCTTTTGATGGTTATCAATACAGTGGCTACACAATAGAATTAATCATGCAACAAAATGGCAACCTTAGAACATCTGCAATTATGCCGAATTAATGGTAATCCGATGTGGCACTAACATGAACAAAAACAGGACTTACCTTCACCGCTTTTTTATCAACGAACCTAATATGAATCTCAAATGAAACAAACCCTACTGCTGTTAATCTTGTTAATTGCCGAATCCTGTCTTGCCGGTGAATATAGCGATTGTATTCTTGAGAATATGAAGGGCGTAAATGACAGATTGGCCGTTATTCAAGTTAAAAGTGCGTGTAGAGAAAAAGCCTTGCCCTATGTGCCTGAAAAATGCAGAGATATACCAACCGGAGGTCTTTTTGCTGAATACTATAATTTAGATATATGTACTAATAATTGCTTGAACGCCTCTTACTGGTCCAAACACGTTGGCGACTGCAAAGAATGAACAAGACAATATTTAGCGTTTGGTACCGGCAATAATCAATTGATATTCACTGGATTAAAATTTCAACCAACGAACTACCCTCAAACTTAGTACGCCTCATGGTAATGTGGGGGTTTTGTTAGGGTTTTATTCGGGTACTATTGTGGTATTGTTGGGGTTTTGTTAGCTTAATTTTTTAATAATTTTTGTTGGGCATGTGGATTCCTTGTATTTTTTAGGACTAAACCCCCCTTCTCACTGGGCAAAAGATGTGGGGAGGTAACTGGGACTGATAGGGAGGTGGGGTATTACCCGATGGCCTCCCCGCTTTATTCCCGCTGTTGTCTTTTTCTAATTTTGCTATACCTGTTCCCTTCGGTTTTAATAAGTTTAATTTTGATACAGTTATCTGTTTGATTCCTGCTAATTTCAGTGTTTTTTGCTGAAAAATGCCTATACCCTGCACTGATAAAATCGATAAAAGATGTAAAATGTGGAGTTTGGCCTGTTCTACTAATACCGGCTGTTAGTTACTTTGTCCTGGCCAAGAATGACAATCTTATAGCTAGTTAATTTTGTTTAACTAACACAAACTCCACTATATTTACCTTTTTAAATAACTCTGGTTCACCACTCCTCTAAACCCTCTCCCCTATGAATAATATTACTGTAATGTTAGGGGGTAATTTGCGCCCGCTAACGGGAAGAATTTACCCATCTAAACACGTTGTATGAGTAAAATTTACCTATCTTGATTTGCTGGTATCTGGGCAATGTAGCCATAACTGAAACCCCGCTTACCCTCTACGCCACGCAAGTACCGACTCAGGAATCCAACATCCACGGCTCTCTTTAAATGTCCACTGACACTCTTCCGGGTAATGCGTATTCGCTCCGCTATAGTTTCCTCCGTGGGGTAGCAGTTCCGTCCTTCTACATCCATATACAAGGACAATGCCATAAGAACATGGGCAAAACCGCTCCCTAACCCGGACTCAAGTATGGCTTGCTGCCATTGAGTCTTGAATGATGCTTGCGCGGCTTCCGGCTTGAAGCTGCTGGCAAGACTTTTTGCCATACCGATAACCTCCTTATTCTCAAGCGGTGGTTTGCACCGTAAAGTGTTTTCCTCCAACAGAAAAACCTGAACCCGCTCTAACGTCTTACCTTGCCGGAACTGTTCGGCTGCAAGTGCCATGAGCGTATCGTTACGGCCTCCTTCGACAATTTCGGGCTTGTTGCTGGTACTTTCGCTTTGGCCTGCCGTTATCAGGTCAATCAACATGGGTGGCAAGGGTAACGGCTCAAAGTCGTGTAACACAGAATAAACGCCGCCGCTGACGTGATTTGATGGCGGAGCCAGGATATAGCCGCCATCGGCTTTAATGTCGATACCTTTGCCTAAGCCATGGTTCTTAAGCGATTTAAACGCCTTGCTGTAATGATAATAAAAATGGCTGCCATTACCGCCCGTCATGACCGTATAAGTGGCTAGAATCGCGTTAAAATCGGCGTATGCATCGATTAAATCTTGCAGACTTGCATCACCGCCATTGCGCGGGTCAATGTCGATGACAACAAGGCCGGATTTCTGTCCGGTAACGATGCCGATATTTGCGAATGAGTACTTGTTCCACCATTGTTTTATCTGGGCAGGGTCTGTGGTTGCCTTTGCCTGCCAGTTATTAAAGATGGGATGCTTGCCGGGACTTTTGCATTGCCGTTTACAAGTGCATTGCCCGTTTTCAACCGAGTGTAGTGGTATGACAAACCATCCTCGTTCAGCATAATTCAAAGCGCAATCAAGCGCTTTCGTGCTATAATTCATTGTCGATTTCCTTCGATCAAAACTAGGGCAACGCTGCGAACGCTGCCCCAAGAATGCTTATTCAAACCAAGTTTTAACAATCTGTTTGTCTTCCGGGGTAAGGCTATACTGCCCCGGATAACAGGCATTCCCATCTTTGTCGTATCGCTTAACCCGCTCACAGGGTATTTCAAGCCCTTTACGCCTAAGACTGGCGACAAGCTCAGGACTATTACTGCACCCAACTATTGCATCCAGGTTTTCTCGCATCAAAGGCCCATTCTGCAATGCCCCGATTGCACGTAGCCAGCGTGGGGAAAATGTCTGCTTCATGCCGCACCCCCATTATTTTGTGCTTCAACCCAAGCAAAAAACTTAGCATCTGAAATCAGCACTTTTCGTCCAATTCGGACTATTGCTCCAGAATTGGCAAGGCCATTGCTGTTTTCCTGGAAGATTAAAGAACGAAGGCAACCGATAGTAAAGGCGGGGTACTTTTCTGCAAATTGTTTTACTGTTGAAAAATTTGGCATTTAATGACTCCAAAAAGAAAGTTTTTTTCCTGCTTTCGCAGGCTTTCCACAAGGTTTCCCTTGTGTTAGAGTCATTACAGTTTATTTGCCAGCTCTGAAACGGTGGCAGGGTTTAAAATCTGTTATTGGCGTTATTGGGGTTTATTGGCGGCGTACTTCTCCCATCTTTTACAAAAAGCACTTTTGCTCATCAGTTTGATGCCGGGCATGCTCAAACAATCTTCCCCCCTATCCTTGACGATTGTGATTAAGTAGCCAACCGGCGGGCTTGCGCATAATCGCGACCATGCTTGAGTTTCATTCGGCATTTTTGTGTGCTGATTAAAATATTCACGGCACATATCATCGATAGCTTGGAACCAACCATCGACTTTACTGGGAACATTTAGCAAACATGAATAGCCGGTATCGTTTAGGCTGACTTTAGTAACCTTTGTATTTGCTAGTTCTGTGTTGTCTTGACTACCCGCACCATCATTCCCCACAGTTTCGGCTTGCTTTAGAGCGTCATTTTGTGCGTTTGTTGTGGCTTGATGTTCATTGCTCACGCATTCAAGCTCCCGCTCAAAAGCTATAACATCTCCAGCCTTGATAAAAAGATACTTTATATCTTCGGGCCTTATCATGATGCTTTTCTGCTCGTCTAATGTTGCAAAAATATCAACGTCATTTAAGTCAAAATTTTCGCTATCTTGAAACTTGATAAAATCGCAATCATTAGAAAAAATTATAAGTAACTCAGTTTGTCGATTGCAGCGCAGTTCCTTAAGATTATATTGCTGCAAACGAATAAACTCATTATCTAAGTATGCAGTTATTTTTTTATGCGGGACTCCTCCTAGGATTGGTTTAGTTTTTAACCTTACTCGTTTAATACCAACGTTTTGATAGTAAATATTAAATCTTCCATCAATGGCAGATTGCAAAATATCAAATATTTTACTTTCATCCTTGATTAACTCCCTAAGCTGATATGCTGGCTTTTGAGTTTTTTTTATAATCAAACGTTACCCCCAAAGATTTTCTGATTCATACTGGCAACCACGTTGCTAACATGGCCGTCGGATAGATGGGCGTAACGCTTCACCATACTCAGGGTTTTATGTCCTAATACTTCGGCAATTTCGGCCAGTGACGCCCCATTCATGGCTAGATAACTGGCTGCGGAATGGCGTAAATCGTGCCAATGAAAATCAGTGATTTCTGCTCTATCCAGGGCATACTCAAAGGCGCTGCGTAAATCTAGCGGCTTGTGCGGGTTTGTATGGCTAGGAAATAATAGCGGGGTATCCAGGCGCCTGATTTTGGCATGTTCTCTTAGCAGCTCCAGGCCCAAGCCGGATAAGGGAACGCGCCGCCTTTCCTCGTTCTTGGTTTCGTGCAAAATTAGATAACCGTCCTTAAGGTTCACATCCGGCCATTTCAAGCACATTAATTCAGCCTGCCTCATACCGCTGGACAATGCCAGAATCACACACATATAAAGATATTTGTTCCTTGATTCCTTACAGGCAATCAATAATATTTGCCGCTCGTCATCGTCCAAAAACCTAACCCTGCCGCGTGATTCCCTCGGCTTCTTGACTTTCCGCATGGGTGAATCATCCAGCCAGCCCCATTCTTTTACGCAAATAGTATAAGCATGGGATAAAGCTGCCATATAGCGAACTACGGTGGCCGGGCTTCTTTTGGTGTGACGGCAGGTTGTTCCGCTTGCCAGTTCATCCCTAAACTGAACAATGAGCGCCGGGGTTACATCAGCCAAGAGATAAGCGCCCAGGCGTTCCTTCCACCATTCGATTTGCATTTTTTGCCGTGACTGTTGCTTGGGCTTGCCGGGCAATACGTCCTTAACGTACCTATCGGCTAAATCAGCGAAGGTGTGCTTTTTGGACTCAATAGTTTTGAAGTGTCTGCCTTCCCTGATGGCGCTCTCGATATCTTGAATCCACTTCCGGGCGTCAGTGAGCCGTTTAAAAGTGGCGGTTTGGGCAGGATAGCCTTTTAAACGAACTTCCGCTGTGTAGCGGCTTGTACCGTCCGTAGCTTTGCGGGTTTTGATGCTTGCCATGATTGCTTCCTTGGGGATCGCAACCGGCATTTGATATAATGCTGTCAGCCATTTGCTTAACCCGAATTTAAGTTGATGGTAAGGGCTTGCTGGTGCTGATTACACCTTCAGGCCCGCGTTGTTTCTAGGGTTTCATTATAATACTTTGTCGCAATTTTGTCGCAATTGCCTTTAATAAAGGGCAATAAACATCAATGCAGGACAATCAAGCAAACCAGTTAAGCCATTGATTTCATTATTATTGTGTGTTGGGGCGAGTTGGCGTTTTTGGACTTCATTAGACTTAAAATCCCTCGGTGGTAACACTGTGCCGGTTCGACTCCGGCCCGAGGCACCAAGAAATCAATAAATTACAGTCTCTTAAAAATAATCCCTCGGCCTTTGTTCCACTGGAGTTCCAATAAGCTTTGGCATGCTATTTATTGACAGGGATTTGAGTACCTTGCTGAGCTGTGGCATTATCAAATTTTTACCGGCAAGCGCCAAAGCAAAGGGGGAATTATCGCTACCTTCACAAAACGCGGAAACTCCTGGTGCTGCCGGGTTTGCAGACACGGCTATAAAAGCATATCCCGAACCTTCACACCCGCTCAGAGGCCGAACGCTGAGCTTCGACTAGTACGTCCGGCATGGGCGTCAGGACCTATGTCGATAGCCGCGAAACCCTCTCGGCAAAAGCCATCGGCACCCTCAAGCAAGTCGATGTTGCAAAATGACGGGATAAGCGGCTAGCGGAGAGCTTATCCGGCAGCACGGTCACTAGAGACTTGGCGCTGCTGTCGCACGTGTTTACGATTGCTATTAAAGAGTGGGGTTTCCCGCTCCCCAATCCCGTTACTATGATCCGCAAGCTAAAAGCGGCCAGAAGCCGGGACAGGCGCCTGGCAGTAGGCGATGAGCAAAAAATATTGGACGGCTGCAATCCGGAAATGCAGGCTTTTGTTATCCTGGCGATTGAAACAGCGATGCGCCGGGGCGAGCTGCACGGCTTGAAACGCAGTGGGATAAAAGGCCGCTTGGCGTATTTGCCGGATACCAAAAACGGTACGTGCCATGCTGTTATCTATCCCTGCGCTGGAGGCTATTGCTGACTTGCGCTTTCCTGACCTCCGCCACGAGGCCATCACCCGGAGGGACTAGAAGGGCTTGAGCGTGATGAAGCTAAAGGCGATTGGCGGCCACAAGTCGCTGCAGATGCTGAGCCGTTATGTCAATTTGAGCCGACGTTTAGCTAAGATGCTGGGCTAAACTGCCCGTTGGCTGGGAATTAGGGAGGAGAGGCGCTTTTCCTGCTGTGGTGTAGTATTTTTCCTGGCTTGGTTTTGACACAATCGGATAAACGCTTTCAGGCGGGCGGCCGCTAATTAAAGTACCGCCGATTTCAACCGTCTGAGTGCCTTTTAAAAAGGTCGTAACATCAACATCAATGCCGCTTTTCATCCACTGTTTAAGTACCTCTACCAGATGTAAAATAGCCCGCTTCCGGCTTGGGGGCGAGTAATAGTGCTATCTATCAAGATGTGCTGTAAAGCGGGGTTTTGGCTGTAGCCACTAGGCATTCCCCGCTAAACATCCTGATTGCCCCCTCTGGAAAAGAGTTTGAATGCTGAATTCCATTTGCCCAAAGGAGTGAGCTATAACTGCCGCTGCCCACCACTGCGTAAAATTCACAGCACCGCGTTCTAGAATCCCCGGCATTTTTCTACAGAACCTAATTAACCTGAGTTCAGTTTAAGCATTCTGTAAAAGAGGGAGTAAATCAGCCTCACGTAATTGAAGAGCCGGCTTTTTATCCTGACAGGAATAAGCCGGTAAACTGGCCATGATAGGGGACCTGTAAGGGCTCAACGAGCGATGCTGCGAATGCTCAAGATCGCCAATATTCTTGAGCTGATCATTGAGGGTTTCGATGAGGCTGCGCTTGCTGCAGTAATTGATTAAAGGCATCCCTAGCCTGAGCTTTCAGTTGTTTTTCAGGGCGGTCATCAGTTTAAGATCCCGGCCAGCCAACAGCCGGGTTAATTCTTTGGAAATAGTGTCTCGGTCGCCTAACAGCTTGCCGGTCGATGACTTGCCGCGCCCTGCTTTCCTGACCCGGGTTGGGCGCCGTGACATACGGATAGTCTTGCAGACTTTCAGGGGCATAGCATCAATAAAAGCGCTGCCTGCGAAGACGACTGTTCATAGAGGCGGTAATGGGCGCTAACAGGTCTGGCATCATTCGGTAAAGCGATTATAGCTCACCCCCGTTAGGCAAGCCGGATGACCCATAGCAGTGTACAGGCTTCAGGTAAAACCCTATGCAGAGGTTCGAAAGCCTGACTGATGGCAAGCCATTAAAATCATGATCATTTCGCTATAGCTCATGCGATGCGGGGGATGACCTTTCTTGCCGCCTTGAATGAGTTGATTCTTTTGCCATTCAACTATTAAAGGTTCGGCAAAAATTGCCCGCATCGCAGAATAGGTGTGTTAATTTCATTACTAGCAGGTGTTTTGTTTGAGAAAGTGAGCCTCGAAAACTTATTTTCTCCTTGTTATAATAAAAACCTGCTTCTTTTTTTATCCCGAACTCAGGTTAATTATACTGTTTTTTAAATGTCGATTTAGGTTGATCTCGAATATTCAAAATAGGGCTTGAGAGTTATCCCGATCCGTTTAACCTGTATAGAATGTAGGCTATGCCGTTTAAAAAATCTGGTACTGAAGCTCATTCTTGACCACTCGATTTCAAAAAGTGTATTTTAAATAAATATCAATATTAACTTGTTATGATCACAAGTAAATCTATTGTAGCCCTTCATTATCAGGTTTGATTGCAATATTTTTACGGTTGTCTGATCAAGTTCAGGTTTTTACATCTAAACCATTCGGCTCATTCTGCTTTAATAATATCCTGATTAAGGATGTCACTGATTCTGGCAATTGCCCCCTGATTCTGAAGAACAAACAATTTGCCTTTTTCGGTTAACGATTTTCTATATAAAGGATCTGCTTGTAGGGCATGAATTGTCTTCACAATATCGTCTTTATTCCGGCATTGTATTGCCGCATCCTGTTTCAGCACCTCTTGGGCTATTTCCTTAAAATTAGCCATGTAAGGTCCAAACATTACTGGAACTCCTACAGCAGCGGCTTCCAGAATATTATGCCCGCCCACCGGCACCATACTGCCGCCGACAAATGCCACATCTGAGGAGCCATAAAGCGGCTTTAACTCGCCCATTGTGTCAACCAGATAAACATCCGTATGTTTTAGAGTTTTCTCACCAGATGTGCGCAGAACAACTTTCAGCTTTTGCTGTTCACATAATTTTTTAACTTCCAGGAAGCGCTCAGGATGCCGCGGCACAATAACCAGCAATAATTCCGGAATTTCCTGTTTTATTTGCTTATAAATTTCGATAAATAGTATTTCCTCATCTTTATGCGTACTGGCAATCAGCCAGACAAACCTTTTGTCAAACAGATCAGCTTTTAATTGCCTCCCTTGCAGAAGGGTTTCGGGTGGGATTTCAATATCAAATTTTATATTACCCAAGGTTTCAACATTTTCATTTGCCGCGCCGATAGCCAAGAATCTGTCGGCGTCCTTCTGTGTTTGGGCGGCAATGAGCTTAACCTGCGCCAAAGCAGGATGAATGAGCCATGGAATTTTTTGATAGCTGCGTGCGGATTTTTCCGATAACCGGGCATTGATAATATATAAAGGAATTTTGTTTTTGCCGCAGTATGCAAACAGGTTTGGCCAGATTTCAGTTTCCATAATAACGGCTATCTTCGGCTTAAAGCTCTGCATAAACCGATTCACTGCACTGGGAATATCATAAGGCAAATAGACGTGCTCTACGCTTTCTTTCATCACCGCTTTAACCCGGGCTGAGCCGGTAGGGGTCATAGTGGTAATTAATAGCCTGCTATCGGGATGCTGTGTTTGTAGCCGCCGCGCTAAGGGGAATAAAGCTTCAGCCTCCCCTACTGATACAGCATGAAACCAGATAACCTCGTGAGGAAACTTTTTATTATACAGAGCAAAGCGCTCGCGCCATCGTCGGCGGTAGGCGGGTGCTTTAATACCTCGCCATATCAGGCGAAACAGTATGAAAGGAACTAACAGGTAAAAAAGGGAGGAATAAACAGCCCGCATGATTAAAAGGTGCAAGGGGCGGGGAGTGACTAGCGTCCCCTGCAGCCTTGCACCTTTAAAGCTTATGCTTCAGCAGCAATCTTAATTGGCATGGTCACCACAACATCAGTATGTAAAGTGATGTCGATTGGGTATTCGCCAATTTGACGAATAGCGCCTTGAGGTAAACGAATTTCGTGTTTTTCAACAGCACAACCGGCTTCGGTAATTGCATCAGCAATATTTTGCGTACCCACCGAGCCAAACAACTTTCCTTCATCACCGGCTTTATGAGTAATTACAATTTGAATTTTACTCAATGCATTGGCACGGGCTTGAGCAGCGTTCAGCTTTTCAATTTCAGCTTTTTCAAGCTCTGCGCGGCGAGCTTCAAATTCAGCCATTTTTTTAGCTGTTGCAGCAACAGCTTTGCCTTGCGGGATAAGATAGTTTCTGCCATAGCCTGATTTAATTGCAACCTTATCACCCAGATTACCCAGGTTTGCTATTTTTTCAAGAAGAATAACTTCCATTTTTAAATACCTCAATATTTTCGGCTCTTTGGCCGACTATTTTTGTGCCCTCAGGCGTTAGTTTGGTTGGTTTTTTTTCGTAAGTCCATCCATGCGTCGCTTAGCCCGATTAAAGCGACCGGCAGCATGGCATGCGGTATTAAAAATAATGTCAGATAAAACATCGGCACCATATAGCGCGCCAATTTCATAGAAGCGAATACCGTATGTAATACAGCCGTTCCAATACAGGTGTACAGCACAAACAGCAAAATGGTGATGTTCCAGAAAATTTCAGACGTCACTCCTGAACTCGCCCAAGCAATCGCCACGACCGCGATGCTGCCTAGCGCCAGCCTCGGCTTTGTACTCAGCGATAAAAATTCCTGCCTGAACCCACCCGGATTATATAGCACTGATTGCCACCACCGCCCAAGAAACAAGCCGAATAGCAGGCCAAATACTGTACCGGCAGCGACGATGCCGGTCATGTAATGCGAGAGAATATCGACAGTATGCTGAATATTCTCAACCGGGGCATTAGCCGGCACTATTTGGGTAAGGATGCTTTTCCACATCGCCGCCGGTTCAGCATGATAGAGATAGAAAACTATAACGCCTATCATGCCTGTTAATACCGCGATTTCGACAGCCAGAGATAAATGCCGTCCTTCCCTTAAAACTATGGAAATCAACCAGACAGGCATCCACAACACTATTACATACAGTAGTGCAAACTGGAAATTACCTAAGAGAAAGAATCCTAATAGCCCTGCTGCAGCACTTGAGCATAGTAAAATAGTTAAGCCTTCAAGAGCTCCGCGTCTCAAGGTAACGAGAGCAACAGAGGCTGAACTGAAAATACTCACAGGAGGCATAACCAGTGATAACAGGGCAAGGGTTGAAGCCACCATCATGGCTTGCACTCTACCTCGCATAATGTATGCCGCCAGGAACCTCAATGCCCTTGCCGTGTATTATTTATGAGCGTCGCAGAAAGGCAGCAAGGCAATAAAACGTGCCCGTTTAATGGCAACGCATAACTGTCTTTGATATTTAGCGCTGGTTCCGGTTATACGGCTGGGAACAATTTTACCGGTTTCCGTAATATAATCATTTAATAAATCCAGATCCTTATAATCAATCGCGGTGCCGCCTTCTGCACTGAACCGGCAGAATTTTTTGCGTCTTACGTTGCGTGCCATAATAATTCTCGTAATTCAAAAGTTAGAAGTTTATTCGGGGATAATTTCGTCAGCATTCACGTCTTCGTCGATATTGTCCAGATCAATTTCGTCGCTATCTCCCACTGCTGCCACCGCTGCTGTTTCTCTGGCTGCAGCCTCCTTGGCCCTGGATTCTGCTGCTTGGTTTTCATCTGCAGTTGAAGTCGCAATCGGGGATATTTCAGTAATCGCTTGTTTTTGCAACAACGTCATGCTGCGCAAAATTGCATCATTGAACCGGAAGCCACTTTCCAGTTCCGCCAAGGTAGCCTGATCGCATTCAATATTCATCAACACATAATGTGCTTTATGGATTTTTTTAATCGGGTAAGCCAGATGTCTACGGCCCCAGTCTTCCAACCGGTGAATGGCGCCCGACGCTGACTCGATGGTCGACTTGTAACGTTCAATCATCGCGGGAACCTGAGCGCTTTGATCAGGATGGACTAAAAAGACGATTTCATAATGTCGCATATTTTTCCTTACGGTTAAGGCCTTCCACCCCTGTCTTAAAAGCAGATGGTAAAGCAAGGAGAGGCTCAATGCCCCGTTTAACTTAACTATTATAAAGATATTTTCAATGTTTGGAAAGGACCATATTATAAAGCAGCAGCTAACTTCATTTACAAGCTGACTAGGAAAAAGGCTGGAAGCAGATTCTCTGTTGCTATTTACCCTAGCGACTATCACTGGATCGCCCTTCGGCGACGTCGAAAACAACAGACAGCAGCACCTCCATGCCTTGGCATTGCACAGTGCGATCAGGCCTGGGAATTGCCCAAGTACGGAGCGAGAATTCCGAGCCCAAAACCTTTAACTTTTCTGCCACGAGGACATTTTGCCAATGTTTCGCGCCGATGGTCAGCTTATTGCTTATGAGACGCTACCGCCGTGCTGCCGGGAAATAGGCTTAAACGCCCTTTATTGGGCGCGGATAATGCCAGTGTGAGGACTTGGAAAAAAATCGCAAATGATCCGAAGGTGATCGCCAAGAGCAGAGTATTCCTTTAGGATTTACCGGATCGGGGGATAATCACAACTGCACGGTTCCAGATAATCAGCTAAAGGTGTGCAGCGAGCTTAAGATAGGTGGGATTAAAGTCGTGGCAGCCAGAAAATCAGGAGCTATGAAAAACGTGTTTGAGTTATGTGGAATATAGCGTTTGAAATTATTCAGGATAGGGCGTTTATATCCTTGGCAATTTCACTGGAAGCCAATTCCAGGCCATTTTTATAGCATTCACTGGCTTTGTCTTTATTCCCTTGCTCATAGTATAAATCGCCTAATAACTGATAAGCCTGGACAGTTGGGTCAATAGCGATGCTTTTGGATAAATAAAATTCTGCTTTTTGAGGGTCCTGACATTTTTGACACAGCTTGCCTAAAATTGTCAGCAACACAGCATCGTCCGGATGCCGGGAGAGCCACTGTTCGGAAATTTGCAGCTGCCCGAAAGTATCATTAGATTGCACGCTGCCGAACAATGCCAGCAATGTTTGATCCCAGTTTACGGACAAGACGTCAGCAAGTTCACGCTCAATCTCCGCACCGGCGCCGGCATTAATCATTGCCGCAAAATATATTGCCGAAATGCCCTGCATTCTTTTTATGTGAGCCGGAATTTCGGCCCATAATGCCTGGATTTCTTCACTGCTGTCTTTTTCCGAAGCTTGTTTTAACAGTTCACTGAATGCTTCAGTCTCCAGTAATTTTACTTCGGCCTCCATCAGAATCTTATTATTGTTCAATGCCGGAAGCAGTTTTCTAATGCCTTCCCAATCACCCAGTTGCTGATAGGTTTGATGTAACAATTTTAATACCGTAGCATGTGTTGGATCTATTGAATGCAATCTCGTCAGCGTTTCCAAAGCTTGTTCAAACTGATGGCCCGATAAATGCAGCTCTGCCTGGGTAAGACCTATCGCCACATCAGAGCCAGGCGCCTGGTCAGCCGCTTTTTTCAAATATTCATCCCTTTTATCAAATGCTCCACGCGATTGCGCCGCCCGCGCTGCGGTCAGATAGTGAATCAACGGAGCGCCGCTATGAGAGGCATGTTTAATCAAAACGGTTTCGGCTTTTTCCCAGTTACCTTCAGCAGAATCCACTAAGCCGGCAATCAATGCTTCCTGGGAACGGTTAAACTTAATGTTTTTGCTACGGGTGGTGATCTGTTTCGGCAGTCTTAGAAACCAGCCCAGTGAGCGGAAAAACACATAAAATGCAAAAAACCCAAGAATCAGGCTTACCGAAAAAAACACCAGGGATGTCTCCAAAGACCATTGCCCTATACCGATCAGAACATAGCCAGGGTTATCGAATCCGCTCAGCCATTTACTTACCACAAAAGCAGTTAGAGTTGCTAAACCGAGCGATCCTAAAAAATAAAGTATACTTTTCATCATCTCTCTATTGCTGCTTTCCAGGTACAGCTTCAGCTGGCTTCACTTCTTCATCGGGTTGCACTGCTTCAGCTGGCTTTACCTCTTCATCGGGCTGCACTGCCTTGTCTGTTTCTATTCTCAGCTTGCTAACATCCCTGAGCATTTTTAAAGAGGCGCTGATATCGGGAAATTGACTGTGAATTTTGATTGTCTTTAATCGGTCCAGTTCAGCAGTAAAATTTCTGGCGTCATTGTTCTGATTAAAATGCTGTTCAGCCCATTTTTTTGTATCATCCAGACTGGCTTGATATAGCGGCTCATTTTGCTGAACCAGCGTCATTTTTACCATTTCCAGTTTTACTCTCAACTGCTCGCGAATAAACTGGGCCTCTTCGGGAGTTAATATTTCTTTGATGGGCTGATCCGAGCGCCGGATGGTAACTATGCCGTGAAGTTCATCCAGGGCAGAGTCAAGCATATCCGGCGTTTCTTTAGTTTTATCAGTATTCGAAGGTGATGCTGGCTCGGCAGGTGTAATCAAGGCTTTTCCAGAATAGGGTAATACCAATACTAATTTATCCACATGCTCTTGCAGTGTCTTGATTGCAGAATATATACCTACAATATCAGGCGTATTTGTAGATCGGAGCGCTGCGATTTCGTGGGCGATTTGCTCGCGTACTTTAAATACCCCCGCGTCCCCGCTTTCTTTGAGGCGTTGATCGGCCGCCTCTAAAGCTTCCCGGGTAGTATTGACATCGCCTATTAAATGCAATCTTTCATTAGCGACGCTTAATAAATATTCAGCATCTGCAATTAACCAGTCACCGCGCGTTTTTCCAAGCTGGCGCTGTACCTGCTGAATTGCGCTATTTAATTCCTTTCGGGTGTTATTCAGCTTTTCGTTATGCAACTGGGAAAAATCAGCAAGGGTTTTAGTAAAATGGGTGTCTTTACCGGCGATGTCTTTTTCTAGGGTTGCCAGTTGGGACTGAATAGCCGCCAGTTGCGATTGGTAACCGCTAATCTGCCTGGACAACTCTATGACTTGCATGTCGCCTTTGTTGACCTCCCCTCCCAAATCCTGCTGTTGACTGCGCAGCTGCTGAAAAAGATAAAAGCCTGCTCCTGCAATTGCCATTATAATGAGCAAAATAATGACACCAAACCAGAATCCGCTGCGCGATCGCTGCCTTATTGAGCCCTCGCCTGCATCCGGTTCTTGTTTTTCAATCAATTCGGTCACTTTGTTCCCCGTCAATCAATGTTAGTTTCTCAACAATTGCTGTGTCTGAAGGACTATCCGACACATGAACTCGCTCAAAGCCCCTTTCTGCGGCCATATGCCTGATTCTATCGCTAATCACCACCAGAGGTACTTCATTTAACAGCTTGTGCTGTCCTTTTCCCACCATCGTTAATAAGTTTTGCAAGGCTTCAACACTGGTTATGGTAATTACATCCAGCTTATTTTCTGCCAGCAACCTTAAAACCGGTGCAGCATTAATGCCGGGAAGCACTCTTTTGTATACATCCAGATATTCTACGTGTGCGCCTCGATTTCGCAGGGTAGTTGCTAATTCATCACGGCCGCCTTCGCCGCGAATAATTAAAAACTTTTGCTCCTGGACATGCTGTAAGTGAGGCATCGCCAGCAATGCCTCACTGTTATAATTTTTTTCAGGCATGAGATCGACTGGCAGCCCGGCCAGTTCCAAAGCATGGGCCGTGGCCTGTCCTATAGCCGCTAAACGCACTGTTTTTAATCGAGCTATTCTGCCACTATTCGCTTTCAGAGCAAAATCTACTGCATTTGCACTCATAAAACAGACCCATTGGAACCTGTCCAAATCTGACAAGGATTGCCGGATGGTAAAATTATCATCCACGGCGACAATATCCAATGTCGGGAACCGGATCGGTATGCCTCCATGCTCTTCAATTAAACGGCACAGGTTTTCTGCCTGGTGCGCCGGTCGAGTTACCAGAATGCGCGCCCTATTCAATAGCTTACTCACTGAAACAGCTCTTGCAGTATCTTGGCTGCTCCCTGGGCTAACAGGTCTTCGGCAACCAGACGGCCAATGGACTCGGCCTGATCGCGTCGGCCTGAACGTTCAGCCCGGTAAAGCAGACTGCCGTCAGGATTGCCGACTAGCCCGCGCATAAAGATCTGCTCGCCCTGAAGCTGCGCAAATCCTGCAATCGGCACTTGGCAGCCGCCGTTCAGGCGCGCATTCATCGCTCTTTCAGCGGCAACACACAGACCGGTTTCCCAATCATGCAATTTACCGAGCATTGCATTAATTTCCGCATCATCTACCCGGCATTCTATGCCTATAGCGCCCTGCCCTATTGCCGGCAGACTTATTGATGTATCCAGGCCTTGCGTAATACGATTCGCCATGCCCAATCTTTTCAAACCGGCTGAGGCTAAAATAATGGCGTCATATTCTCCGGCATCCAGCCTGGCCAAGCGTGTGTTCACATTTCCTCGTAAAGGCAATACTTCAGCAAGAGGATATTTTTCTTTAATCTGGCATTGCCGGCGCAAGCTGGACGTACCAATTCTGACATTCGCCGGCAGCTCATTGAAGGTTAAAAAATGATTGGACACAAAGGCGTCTTCCGGATCATCCCGAAGTAAAATGGCGGCCAAGTGCAAGCCTGCCGGAAATGCCACCGGCACATCCTTCATGGAATGCACGGCAATATCGGCACAGCCCTCCAGCATGCCCTGCTCCAATTCCTTGACAAAAAGACCTTTGCCGCCGACCTTGGCTAAAGGCGCATCCAGGATTTTGTCGCCTCGAGTGGAGATTTTAACCAGTTCAGTTTTTTCTCCTGGAAATGCCTGCTCCAAAAGCCCTGCAACATGCTCTGCCTGCCATAATGCCAAAGGACTTTTGCGCGTTGCGATGCGAATAATTTTTCCAGCCACAAGAAATCGTCGTTTTAAAAATGTTTATTGTAACCCTATTTAGCTTAATGATATGTTATTAAACAGTAATTTTTGTCAGCTCAAGATAAAGGGCAAAAGTATAAACTAATCGATTTTTTTATTAATACTGCCTGAATTCTTATAGCATTTCTCCAATAGAGTCTCTAAATCATGTCAACAAGTTAATAGCGCAAGTTCTGCGAAATCCGTTCACTTGTTTTATAAAAGTCATGATCAACAAGCGTTTATTTTTGGACTAGCCTGATTTTTTAACTTATTAACTCTGTCAGCAGGAAATCTGCAAGCCGCTTCCAGCTTGTGCATAATCCGAATTATCAATCTATGCCATGCTAGCTGCCATCGTCCGTTTTTCCATCCATTTTTACGGCATCGTTATCGCTCTTGCGGTATTGATCCTGCTCTATGGCGGTTATCGCTTCGCCACGGCCGGCCTGGATATTTTTCCAGAATTTTCCCCCAAACGGGTCATTATTCAAACCGAGTCGCCGGGCCTTTCCGCCGAACAGGTTGAAGTCCTTGTTACCCGGCAAATCGAAATGTCGATTACTGGCCTGATGGACATGAAGTCTGTTCGTTCTGAATCCATTCAGGGTTTATCCATTATTACTGCGACTTTTGTGGATGACAGCGATATTTACCATAATCGCCAACTGATCAGCGAACGGCTGGCCAGCTTATCCAGGCAATTGCCGCCCACTGTTGGCCGACCTGTCGTCTTGCCGCTTTCATCGTCATCCGCCACTATATTGACAATTGGACTGAATTCCGATACTGAAAGTTTAATGAGCTTACGCAGTCTCGTGGATTGGACGATCGTGCCGCGTTTATTGGCGGTGCCGGGCGTAGCTGATGTTAATGTATTCGGCGGCGAAGTTCAGCAGCTGCAAATTCAGATTGATCCGCTACAACTACAGCGTTTTAATCTTGCGCTTGATGATATTATTCAGGCTGCATCGCAGGCCGGAAATATTCAGGGCGGCGGTTTTATGGAAAATAAAAACCAGCGCTTCACCTTGCAGGTTGCGGGACAGCCCGTATCTCCTGAACAATTTTCAAAAATCCTCGTCAAGCGCGATCAGGGCCTCACGATTACTTTAGGCGAAGTCGCTACGATTGGCTATGCACCCGAGCCGCCAATCGGGGCGGCGCAAATTATGGCCCGGCCTGGCATAGTCATGATGGTTATCGGTCAATACGGCGCCAATACCTTATCGGTCTCCAGACAGGTTGAAGAGGCTTTGAAGGAATTCAAGCCTGTTTTCAGTAACCAGGCTATTAATTTTTATTCCCATCTGTTCCGCCCTGCCGATTATATTGAAAGATCACTGGCCAATTTATCCGGACATTTACTATTCGGCGGCTTGTTCGTGCTGATTATTCTGTACCTGTTTTTGTTCAATTTGCGCACTGCTTTTATTTCTGCAATGGCCATTCCCGTGTCGCTGACCGGGGCCATTATTATATTGCTGGAAACAGGCGTGAATCTCAACATCATGGTGCTTGGAGGCTTGGCCATTGCGCTGGGTGAAGTCGTTGATGACGCCATTATTGATACTGAAAACATTTTCCGGCGCTTGCGTGAAAACCGTTTATCAGCCAGGCCGCTGCCTGTAGCGGCAGTGGTGTATACAGCCTCATTGGAGGTGCGCAGCTCGGTGGTCTACGCCAGTTTTATAGTCGCACTGGTCTTTGTTCCGTTGTTGACCTTGAACGGGGTTGCGGGACGCTTGTTTGCGCCGCTGGGAATTTCTTATATTATGGCCATTTTAATGTCCTTACTGGTAGCGCTCACCTTGACGCCGACGCTGTGCTTTGCCTTGCTCGGCAGTAAAATCAGCGATACGAGTGAGCCGCCGCTTATCAGGCGTATCAAGCCTCTCTACAAAAATTTGCTGATTGCTGTTTCCAGGCATTTTAACTGGATTATTGCCGCCAGTATTATCATGTGCTTATCAGCACTGGCGGCCTTTTTTAGCCTCGGCAGCAAATTTCTGCCTGAATTGCGCGAAGGTCATTATATTGTCCACACCAGCAGCATTCCGGGCACGTCTTTACAGGAATCGATAAGGATCGGCGGCAAGCTGACCGCGCAGTTCATGACCATTCCAGGCGTGCAATCGGTATCGCAATGGGCCGGCCGGGCGGAAAGAGGCGCTGACACTTACGGCAGTCATTACAGTGAGTATGAAGTCCGTCTTGAGCCGCTTTCAGGCGAGGAACAACAGCAGGTAAAAGACAGGCTCAGGGAGATTCTGTCTGACTTTCCCGGTATTTTATTTGAAGCCAATACGTTTTTAACCGAGCGGGTCGATGAAACCATTTCCGGCTACACTGCTCCTGTTGTCGTCAATATTTACGGCAATGACCTGAACAGGCTTGATACTATCGCCGCGGAAACCGCCCGGATTATCCGTGAGCTTCCCGGCGCCGCCGATGTGCAGCTGCGTTCGCCGCCCGCCACGCCCCTGCTGCAAATTAACCTCAATCTTGACCAGCTCAACTTCCGGGGCGTTTTGCCTGCTCAGGTTATTGATGTTGTGCAGGCCGCTTACGAAACGCGGGTAGTCGGCAAAAATATCCAGGGCAATAAAATCTGCAACATTGCCGTTACCTTGACGCCCAGCCTGAGACAGCAGCCTGAATCGATTGCCCAACTGCCCATCAGAACGCTGGACGGCAGTATAATCAGGCTGGGACAAGTTGCCGAAATCAGACATTCAGCCAGCCGCTATAATATTCTTCATCAAAATTCCCAACGGCGGCAAACCGTCACCGCCGCTATTATCGGCAGGGATTTCGATGACTTTATGCAGGAGCTTAAATCGCGCATATTAAAGGACGTCCCTTTTACGGCCGGTATTTATCCCGAATTCACCGGCGCCGCCATCGAACAGGAACAGGCTCGCAAGGAATTAATCCTGCATGCATTGCTGGCTGGAGCCGGCGTGCTGATTTTTATTTATATCGCCATCGGCACTGTCCGGCATGCTTTATTAACCCTGGCCAATCTGCCCTTCGCCATAATTGGCGGTGTTGCGGCTGTGGTAATTACCGAAGCAACCTTGTCGGTCGGTTCAATTGTAGGCTTTGTCACCTTATTCGGCATTACCGTGCGCAATAGCATTATGCTGCTTTCACATTATCGATATTTAATCGAAGTTGAAGGAAAAAACTGGCGTCTGGAAACAGCCATTCAAGGCGCCCAGGAACGCTTGCCATCCATTTTAATGACGGCGCTGGTAACGGCCTTGGCGATGTTCCCGATCGCTTTCAATAGCGATAATCCAGGAAGGGAAATCATGGGGCCGATGGCGGCGATAATCATAGGGGGATTAGCCTCTTCCACACTATTAAATCTGCTATTGCTGCCGGCCATGCTGGTGCGCTATGGTAAATTCAGCTCTAAACCACACGATTGATAACAGTATTCCGTCCAGGCAAACCTTACCTTCATTTAGCGCTCGGGCCTTATGGTTTAGCGGTATAATTTCAGCTTTTCAGTTACTGCGCATAAACGATAATGACTAACGTTAATTCCGGCAAGCTTTCCAGCGCCCGCTTTGCCCAGGCTACAAATGCCTTTGTTGAGGTATTTACCGCTTCTGTAGATTTTGACCGGCGCATGGCGCATCAGGATATTCAGGGCTCGATCGCACACGCCGCCATGCTGTGCAAAATAGGCGTTCTGACGGAAAAAGAACGCGACGGTATTATCAGCGGCCTGACTCAAATCGGAGAGGAAATTTCCCGCGGCGAATTTGTCTGGTCGATCAAGCAGGAAGATGTTCATATGAACATTGAAGCGAGACTCACCGATTTAATCGGCATAGCCGGAAAAAAACTGCATACCGGGCGTTCGCGTAATGATCAGGTGGCAACGGATATTCGTCTGTATTTACGCAGCGAAATTAAAAATATTACCGATCAGCTGACGCGTCTGCAAACGGCCCTACTGGATTTGGCGGAACAGCATGCCGACACTATCATGCCGGGCTTTACGCATTTGCAAGTTGCCCAGCCGATTACCTTCGGACATCACCTGATGGCTTGGTTTGAAATGCTAAGCCGCGATCAGGAAAGGCTTCAGGAGTGCTGCAAACGGATCAATATCATGCCGTTGGGGGCAGCGGCATTGGCTGGCACAAGCTACCCGATTGACCGCCTCATGACAGCCGGGTTACTCGGCTTCAGCCGCCCTGCTGCCAATTCGCTGGATGCGGTAAGCGACCGTGATTTTGCCATTGAATTTTGTGCCGCGGGCAGTTTAATCATGATGCATTTATCGCGTTTTTCTGAAGAGTTAATCCTGTGGTCCAGCGCCCAGTTTGACTTTATCGACATTCCCGATGCGTTCTGCACCGGCTCTTCGATTATGCCGCAAAAGAAAAATCCCGATGTGCCGGAACTGGTGCGCGGTAAATCAGGCCGGGTTACAGGCCATTTAATATCACTGCTGATGCTCATGAAAAGCCAGCCGCTGGCTTACAATAAGGACAACCAGGAGGATAAAGAGCCGCTGTTTGATACCGCCGACACCTTGATCCATTGTCTGCACGCTTATGCCGATATGGTGCCTCATATCAGTCCCAAAAAAGAAAATATGTACAACTCAGCCAAACGCGGCTTCGCCACGGCCACCGATCTGGCCGATTATCTGGTGCGTAAAGGCATGGCTTTCCGCGATGCCCATGAAGTCGTGGGCCTGGCAGTGCGCCTGGGCATAGAAAGCAGCCGTGACCTGTCAGAAATATCTCTGCCGGAGTTGCAGCAATTTTCACCACTGATTACACAGGATGTTTTCGACGTTTTAACACTGGAGGGATCGGTCGCCTCGCGCAAGCATATCGGCGGCACCGCCCCCGATACCGTAAAAAATGCAATTTTAACAGCGCGGCAAAATTTGCAGGCTATCCAGCGTCACTAATATTTATCTTGCCGCTAAAAAAGATTAAGACGCAAGGCCGGACACGTTTTTCCTGTTTGTTCTTTTGATGCCCAAGCCATTGTAATTCGCTCTTTGCTCTATACTTGGCAGGAATAAATATAGAGTTGTTTCACTGTGGCAAAACAATATCCCCCCATCCATTTAGGTTCTCCCGGCGAAGATATCGGCATACAGGATCTGCAAACAGTCAGGCAGCGCTTTAAAAGACTGCATCAGATTCGGGCCCAACGCATACAGGACTTTCTGCAACCCCGGCAACGGATTTTCCTGGAGTTGTTAGCCTTGATTTTTGATCGCAACCTGCCTTTACTGCCGGGATTTATTTCTTCGGGCACACCCGCAGGAATAGCGAATTATAGCCCCGGCAGCCAGGCAATAAAGGCGGCGGGGCAGTTTGCAAAAAATTTCAGCTACACCCCTAATCCGCTGCAAAACTCTGCCATTGAAGGGGTGTTTTTAATGGGCAGCGTAGGCAGCATTGCATTTTCCAAAAGCAGCGATATGGATATCTGGCTATGCCATCAATCCGGACTAATGCCTTCTGAAATTGATGAGCTGCAAAAAAAAGCCACGGCAATTGAAAGCTGGGCGGCGTCACTAACGCTGGAAGTGCATTTCTTTCTGATGGATAGCGAGCAATTCCGGCTCGGCCACAATACCCCGATTTCATCGGAAAGCAGCGGCCAAACCCAGCACTATCTGCTCCTGGAAGAGTTTTACCGAACTTCGATTTATATAGCCGGAAAAAGTCCGGTCTGGTGGCTGGTTCCCCCGCATCAGGAAAACAACTATACAAGTTATGTCAATCACCTGAAAGAAAACCGGTTTATTTTTTATGACCAGGAATTTATCGATTTTGGTGGCCTGGATGCCGTTCCCTCTGAAGAATTTATTAGCGCAACGCTTTGGCATATCTATAAATCCCTTCACTCTCCGCACAAATCCTTATTGAAGTTATTATTGATGGAGTGCTATGCCAGCGAATATCCGCATACCGCATGGCTTTGTCAGGAGGTAAAACAAGCCGTCCATCACGGGAACTATGCCGTTATCGATCTCGACCCGTATTTGTTAATTTATCAAAAAGTCGAAGCTTATCTGCAGAAAACGAATAGCTTCGAAAGACTAGCCTTGGCTCGACAAAGCTTTTATTTAAAAATCATGGGCTCTTCCGGCAATCCCATGAATGCCCAAACCCGCGAATCCAGGCAGGAATATATGGCCAATATCGCCAAAAACTGGAATTGGCCTGCCTCCACGCTGGCTGACCTTAACAGGCAGCGTTATTGGGATATAAAAAAAGCCACCCGGGAACATGCGATTATTCTGCAGCAATTAATCCACTGTTACCGGATGATCATGGGCTTTGCCGGCAGTCATGTTAACCAAAATTCTCAAGACAGTAACGATCTGAAACTGATAGGCAGGAAGTTATATTCCTTTCTCGAAAAAAAACCCGGCAAGATTGAAATACTTACCACCCGTTCTGCCATTCATTGCCGGGAAACCGAGCTATCTATTGTAGAAAGCCGCTTTAACGAGAGGACTTCGGGATGGGTCTTGTTTTTAAAACATGTTCAGATGGCTAATGCATCGGACTTTGAACCCATACAAAAATGCCAGACTTTAATTGAAATTCTGTGTTGGCTGATCATAAACGGCCTGTATCATAAGCAAGTGCAAGTGCATTTCAGCACAATTTCACTTAAAACAACCAAGGAAGAGCTGCATTCCATGCTGAGCTGCCTGAACCAGTTTTTAACCGCTAACTTTGACTGTAAAAATTCACTGGAGGCTTATCAGACTGCCAAAACCATGACCAAATCCCTGGTTTTTATAAACCTTGGGATAGCCGGGCCTGAGGCCTGCGAAAACAGCCTTTGCGTTATGAGTGAGCGTTCTGACGCGCTAAGTTACGGCATGGACCGGCAATGTTTTGTTCAAACCATGGATAAGATTTCACTATCCAGCTGGAGTGAAGTCACTACCGGCCAATACGAAAATATAGACGGATTATTTAATTGCCTGACAGAGCTTGTCAATAATAACAAAAAACCGCTGTCTTCGAATGATCTGACTATTGTGTGCTATACGCCGGTTCGAGCCAAAAGCATTATTCTTCGGGTTGAAGCGGTTTTTAATACTTTAATAAAACTTTTTTCCAAACAGCAGCGCAGCCGTTCATGGCGGTATATCCTGGCGGGCGGAAGCTCGTTTTATATTTTCCAGACTGTAAACAAGATCCTGAGTTTTCGTAAACTGGCGACAAAAGATCTGCTGCTAAAAGAACTGGCCAGCCACCAGGCACATTTCAGTCCGGTACATTTTGATCAGGCTGTGCTTGACAATAGCCCTATCCCTTTTATTTATACGCTGAATAAACCTCAAATAATTCAGGTGTTTTATTGTCAAGGCAAAACTCATATCAGTATTTATATTATTGACGAAAAGGGAGCCCTCTATACACAGCAGCACCAAAACTCAGACCTTAATCAGCTTTTAAATCAATATTCGGCTTTTTTGGAAGCTATCCTCAATCGTAATCTTTTCGAAAGCATCATGAACCTTGAGTATTACGAAATTCGGAAAAATCCTGCTGGCGTGTTTTCATGCAAACCGGTATTTTTGAAAACTCCATTTACAATTAAACAACTAAACCTCCGCATCAGCGGAATAGCAAGTCCTCATGGCATAAACTATACAATTTACTGCAATGATCAGGAATTTTCTTCACTGGATCACGGCAAGCAGGTTTTTTATGCAACTTATCAATATATTATTCAATTCAGGCAAAGTAAACTTGATTATCCAATCCATATTACTGATGTTGACCTCCCCCTTTCTGCCTTCGGCATAGACACTCCCGATCAGTTGCAGACCATTCATTATCTGAATTACAAACAAAAAATAGAGGCTAAATTAAATAGCTGAGCTGACCTTATATCAAGGCCGCGTATTATTTATTTCCGGGTCCCCCCGGTTCTTGCATTCTTTTAAAGGGATATGGCAGCCATATCTGCATAGCCCCATTTCATAGTAATTGCTTCTTGCAGTGATTTTGCAAAGGCTTGCAAATGTATTGTTGATGCGTCTTTAGATAGAGTGCAGCCCTGCAAGAACCCCTTCCTCAAAAATTCATAGAGGTTTATTTTCATCAAAACCTGCCAGGTTTAAGCGATACTTTTTCAGGTACAAATAAAACCGGGAACTTGTTATGAGCAGGTCATCGATTGATGTAATGTGATACCTTCCCGTTAATGGGCTTGCTTGCCAGGTTGCAGATAATAAAAAAACAACGAGCGGAATTAGCCGCCCGTTGTTTAAAGACGAGAATATTATTGACTGCTTGTAGCGGCTTTAATGTGTTCCACAGCCTGTTCGGCAGCTTTAGTGGCCATTTCTGTATGACCTAAATTACCGTGATCAATAGCCTGTGTAAGGGAATCTGAAGCTGCATTTATATGGGTTAATGGCACGCCCTTGGCTGTAATTGCAGCTGCCACTGTATGTTCCAATCCGGCCTTCGCATGTTCAACCAAACTTGGCGCTTTACCCGCTTTACCCTGCTCCACGGCCATATTGGCATGCTGCAATGCCTGGGCAGAGTGTTTGTCACTTTCGGCGTCGGCGAAAACAGTAGTACTCAGACACAACAATAAACCTGCAAATACGGATGCTAATTTTTTCATTATTTTCTCCTCATTATTAATTTTTGGGTTGTCGTTACCAGTTGTACTCAGAAATAACCACATAGTTCCGCGGCCTTTAGAAAAGCGAGGAACTATTTGGGGAACCGGCATTTACATTCTAACTCTCATTGAATTTATTTTGCAATGTGCGGATAGATTCAATTGCAAGCAAGTAACTTCATGACCACTTATTGGCTCCTTTGCCTGCCCCATAAAAATTCTTTATTGTCAATGACAACATCAAACAAATGAGCATGGAATATACGCAAAGCTTGCAAGACATATAGATTAAGCCTGAATGCTAGGCTCGGCGGCCGCCTAATAACGAGCCCATAATGCCCCGGATAATCTGCCGGCCTACCGTACTGCCTATGCTGCGGGCTGCACTTGTAAGCAGCGCTTCACCGACGCTCTGCCGCCCCCGGGATCGTGTTCCTCTGGCGGTACGGGTGGAAGTATTGCCTGAATGCTGTTTGGTCAGCGCCTCTTCAGCCGCAGCCTCGGCTTGCCGCTGGGCTTTTTTCTTGAGCAGTTCATAAGCTGACTCCCGATCCACTTCCTGGGCGTAGCGGCCGCTAAAAGGAGATCGGCGCATTATTTCCTCCCGCTGCTGGTTTGAAATAGGGCCAATTTGAGATTCGGGGGGACGAATCAGGATTCGCTCTACCGGTGCCGGACTGCCATCCTTATTCAATACCGAAACCAGCGCTTCCCCATTTTTTAATTCCTGAATGGCAGCTTCCGTATCAATCGCCGGGTTGCGGCGAAAAGTGGCGGCAACGCTTCTGACTGTCTGGTGATCCTTCGGGGTAAAGGCTCTTAGCGCATGCTGAATTTTAAGACCTAGCTGTCCGAGAATGTCTTCGGGAATATCCAGCGGGCTTTGACTGATAAAATACACGCCCACGCCTTTAGAGCGAATCAGCCTGACAATTTGTTCGATTTTATCAATCAATACCTTGGGCGCCTGATCGAACAGCAGGTGCGCTTCATCAAAAAACAGGACCAGTTTAGGACAATCGCCATCCCCTACTTCCGGCAGCGTTTCGAATAACTCGGCAAGCAGCCAAAGCAGAAAAGTGGCATATAAACGCGGCGATTTCGTAGTGAGCTCGGTAGCATCAAGAATGCTGATGACGCCATTTCCCGAAAAATCCGTTTTGCAAAAATCAGCCAACTCAATTGCCGGCTCCCCGAAAAAATATTCCGCGCCCTGCGCTTCCAGAACCAGCAACTGCCGTTGAATGGCGCCGAGACTCGCCGCAGAAATATTACCGTACTCGGCTTGCAGCTGTTTGGCTTCCTCTCCCATCCAGGCTATCATCGCGCATAAATCTTTTAAATCCAGCAATAACAGCCCGTTATCATCGGCAATTTTAAAACAGCTGTACAATACTCCGGTTTGCGTGTCATTCAACTCCAGCAGATTGCTGAGCAGCAACGGGCCCATATCCGAGATGGTAGTGCGCACCGGATGCCCGGTTTTGGCAAAAATATCCCAGAAAACAGCCGGATTGCCGCGAGGCTGAAAATCGGTTAAACCAATTTTTTCAAGGCGTTCGGAAATTTTTTCATGGGTCTGGCCGGGACTGGTAATGCCCGACAAGTCACCTTTAATGTCGGCAAGAAATACCGGCACACCCAGGCGTGAAAACCCTTCTGCCAGAATTTGCAGGGTGACCGTTTTACCGGTGCCGATCGCACCTGAAATCATGCCATGACGATTGCCCATTGCTGCATTCATGATGACTTTAGCCCCATTTTCGCCGCCAATCAAAATATCCTTCACTGCTAATCTCCTGCTTTGATAAAAATCTTGCTCATCGTAGCACAGCGTAGGCTTGCAAGAAAGCCGCTCTTCCTCTATAAATATAGCCGTAAATAAGCTGCCGAACCGCTTTATAAGCGGTTTTTGCATAACGTTTGAAGTTGAAAAAATCGTGAATCACTGCATCACGCTCGCTATAAATTCATTGTATTTGATTTAAGAGTATTAGTAATATTCGTTTTTTATACCCTGTATCTGAACAACCTAACCTAAAATATTGAGGAAAATAATCATGGCAACCGTAGCAGATCCCATCGTCGGCAGCTGGTACAAAGATGTGGAAAACAACCTGAAATTCCAGATTGTCAATATTGAAGACAGCGATGATTCAATTGAAGTGCAATACCTGAACGGCGATATCGGCGAGTATGATCATGACAGCTGGTATAACTCAACCTTCGATTATATTGAGGATCCCGAAGACTGGACAGCACCCTTTGATGATCTTGAAATCGATGATCTGGGCTATTCAGATCCGGACGAACATAAACCTAATCCCGAGGATATGGACATTGAAGATTATCTGTAATAATCAGGAAACATTACATGAAAATGAGTCCGCGGGAATTTCTGGACTGGCAATCTAAAAGAATTACCTTGCTGGCAATGTCGGGCGCGGGAAAGACGACGCTGGCTAATAAGTTACCCAAAGCCAAATGGTTCCATTATTCGGGTGACTACCGGATAGGCACAAAATATCTGGAAGAGCCGATTTTGGACAATATTAAACGCCAGGCTATGAGCGTGCCGTTTTTGCGCCAGTTGCTGCTCTCCGATTCCATCTATATCAGCAGCAAAATAACGGTCGATAATCTTGCCGCTGTGTCCAGTTTTCTTGGCAAGCTCGGCAATCCTGAATCGGGAGGATTGTCGTTAAAGGAATTTAAACGCAGACAAAAACTGCACCATGATGCAGAAATCGCAGCCATGAATGATGTCCCTGACTTTATTCATAAAGCCGAAGACATCTATGGTTATAAAAATTTTATTAACGATGCCGGCGGCAGCGTTTGTGAACTGGATAACCCGGAAGTATTGAATACCCTGGCCAGGCACACGCTGATTGTTTACATTAAAATACCTCCGGCTCTGGAACAAACCATTATTGAACGCTCCCAAACCGATCCCAAGCCCCTTTATTACCGCGAATCATTTCTTGATGAAAAACTGGCTGAATTCATGCACCTGAAAAATTATCCCTGCCCTGAAGCAATTCCGCCGGATGACTTTGTTTCCTGGATTTTTCCCGAGTTATTCAAATCCCGCCTGCCCCGTTATGAAGCGATCGCCGCCCAGTACGGCTATACCGTAGACGCGCACGACGCCGCCGAAGTTAAAACAGAGCATGACTTTATTCGGCTTATTGCCGAGGCGATTGCAAAACAGCAATGACCGATAAAGAGTTGTGCTTATGCCTTTAGTGGCCCATACCGACCTGCCGACATTTCAGCGTCTTCAAGAAGAGGGTGAAGTAATATTGGACCAGGATCGCGCGGTCAACCAGGATATACGGGAAATGCATATCGGGCTGCTCAATATGATGCCCGATGCCGCGCTGGAGGCAACGGAAAGACAATTTTTCCGACTGGTTGGCGCCTGTAATCAAATCGCCCAGTTTCATATCCATCCCTTCACGATTAAAGGCTTGCAGAGAGGCCCCAAAGCGCAGGCCCATATCGCCAGATATTATGAACCTTTTGAGAAAATCAAACAGGATGGCCTGGACGCCCTTATTATCAGCGGCGCCAATGTTACTCATGCCCAATTGCCTGAAGAAGACTTTTGGCAGCCCTTGACGGAAGTTTTCTCCTGGGCCAAGGAAAATGTCACGTCGGTGCTTTGCTCATGCCTTGCCACTCATGCGGTCATTCAATACTGCTATGGCATTGAGCGTACTCGCATCCCGGCCAAACGCTGGGGAGTGTTTGCGCATAAGCTGACCGATCGTACCCATCCCCTGGTCGCTGAAATCAACACCCGCTTTGATGTTCCCCATTCACGCTTTAATGAAATATTCCAAAGCGATATGGAACGGCATGGCCTAAAAGTCCTGGCGGTCAGTAAAGAAGCCGGCACACATCTCGCCGTCAGTCCCGATGGTTTCCGCATTGTTTTTTTTCAGGGACACCCCGAATATGATGATATCAGCCTGTTAAAAGAATACAAACGTGAAGTCATGCGTTTCTACACGACAGAAAGGCAAGACTATCCGCCCTTTCCCGAAAATTATTTTAGTGCAGAGGTACAGGAAATTCTTACCGGCTATAAACAGGAGGTCATTTCCGCCCGGCAAACCGGCAGGGAGCTGGCTGCATTTCCTGAAAGCCTGATTCTTGAATATATTGACAATACCTGGCGAGATACAGCAAAAGCCGTCTTCAATAACTGGCTGGGGAAAATATACCAGCTTACCAACCAGGATCGGCGACTGCCGTTTATGCCCGGCATAGACCCGAATAATCCGTTAGGCCTATAAATGCATGAGCTGCATGAAAGATTTTTACAACAGGCCATTGATCTGGCTTTAGAGAATGTCAAAACCGGCCAGGGCGGGCCATATGGCGCAATTATTGTGAAGGATAATCAAGTGATTGCGGCCAGTGTCAACAAAGTTACCAGTATTATGGATCCTACTGCCCATGCAGAAATCATGGCAGTACGCCTGGCCTGCAGAAAACTTAATGATTTTCAGCTCTGTAATTGCATACTGTATACCAGCTGCGAGCCCTGTCCCATGTGTTTGGGGGCAATTTACTGGGCCAGACTTGAAAAAGTTTATTTTGCCTGCAATCGCTATGATGCCGCAGCCGCCGGTTTTGATGACAAATTAATTTACGAGGAAATTTGCGTTCACCCTTCAGATCGCAGTATTCCCATGGTGCATTTAAATCTGCCGAGCGCTCCTCAGCCTTTCGAGGCATGGGCAGAGATAAGTAACAAAACCCCTTACTGATATTATGTAATGGACTAACATTAGTAATGGAGCTTACGCAAGGCCGACAGCCTACCTTATGACAGATGTTAGGCTTCATTACCTTCAGCTTACCCTGAATAAATCGGGGATTCCTTTAACCGAGGGGGCAACTAAAGATAAGAGCTCTAGGATTGGCTTAATTTGCTGCTTTGTCTAATCGGTACAGTGACAAACGGTTTCGTGCCTGCTTCGCTCTACGTTAGGCATATAAATTTATATTGCAAGGATTATCATGAATCACTGTAAATTGATTGTAGAAGAGATCATAGCTACGACTCTAAAATTCAAAAATATGAAGGAAGTCGAAATCACGCAAAAAGTATCCAGCCAGTTAAAGGACAAGAAGATTGGATTATTTCAAAATGAAGTAGATTACAGAGTCCTGTTACCTGAATTTACTCCGGATGACGGACATAATTGTCGAGGAGATTTAGTAGGATTTTCACATGGCAGATTTGTATTGGCTGAATATAAAATTTATGATGAAAACCTCATAAATAAAAATCCCTGGGGAGTGTTTTATTACTTTATGAGGGACAGACTCAAGTTAGAATCGGCGATTAGATATAATTCGCAAAACTTACCAGGACACGTTATGCAAATTTGTGTAATAAGAAATACTGACTGCGTAGAAAACGATGTACAAAACGATGTACAAATTGAATTGATATTAGAACACTTCAAGATATCAAATCACTTCAAGATGTTAAAAAATGATCAAAGAGTGAAATATCCTTCCCTTAAAGGAGCGAAGTATTTGCCAATTCTTCAAGCATTCAAAAAATTTCCATCTGAGAGTACACATGCTTGGGAATATTCATTTAAGTCCCGCGGTTCTACGGCATTTTTAATTGGTATTGCCGAATTTAATGCTGTTGTATCTTGAATGCAATGAAGTCCCACCTCTGTCAATGTCCCAATTGTTGGGGTTCGCAGCCTCATTGCAGCCTACAGCCTGGTATCAGGAAAATAGCTAAAAGAAGGTTTAAGGCTAAAAATCTGCCCTTAAACCTTCTTGAAAAGAGCTAATGAAGACTGTTACTCCTGCAGGAGTATTTAATTATTTTGCCACTTTAACCAGCCAGCCGCCCTGTTCATCGCAGCCTAAAACCGCCTTGACGCTCACCTCGATTCTAACATATTGCCCATTCAGACCGGCAGGCAGTTTTGATTTGATCCGGTGAAAACTGCTATTGCTTTCGACGGTATAATCCAGCTTTTTCTTTTTCGCAGTCAACCTGATGGTCGTTGGATCCGCCCAAGGCGATACCATAAAAGAAAATTCTGATTCCGGTTTAACTTCAATATTCTCAGGTGCTTTATACTCGGGGAGGTCAAACTCCCTGAAGCGTGGTTTTTTGCATTCCTGCTCCGTCTCCTCTGGACTATACGCCACGGCTGCGTCATTAAATACAACCATAGCAATAACGGCCGCCAATTTCATCATTGTTATTATTTTCATATTACTTCCTCGATTAAGACTTTGAAGTTATCTTTTATTTTTAATTATTTAGATTAACCTCGCTGCACTTTAATTTTTTTTCAGATGAATTTCAACTTATCCCGGTATTTAATAATTCGAGGAACTAATTAAATCGCTGCGGCAACAATTGATAGTCAAGTTCATTGTTGCCGGTAGTATCCTTGCCTTGCGGATTTACAACCCGGCCAATGCCTACCGCATCCTCAAACGTATTTCAGCTACCCTCAATATTCAGCTTGAAAAGATTAAGCCTGTTTTTCTTACCGGCCCAGAGTGCAAATTTGACCATCGTCAATGATTTCAGATAATCCGTAATCCTGCCGACATCATCCAAACCTCTGACGCCTCAAACCTTAAGCCTCACTGGACCGGGCTCAAGGGGTATCGGGTTACCGGCATAATACCTCGACAGCCAGTTATAGACCCCTTTCATCGCTGTTAAAATCGACTCATTCAGGGTTGTGCAAGGCTTCAACCATTGGTCGATGTTTGTGCGTCAAAATAAAATGCCCAATCCGCACACCAGCATTCCTTCATTTTAACTAGCCTGCCCGCCACAATTGACACCTCGCCCTAGCATTCGGAAACTGTCAGCAAAGGTTGCGGATAGGCGCTTAAGACATCACTTAGCGATATTTCTCGCTTTTCGTCCCTATCAAGCAAAGGCAATATCAACGGCAAGCTGTTTGCCGGGATATTTTATTTACAGCATTGTCCAGCTCAGGCATCATCTCGGCTTTAAAAAAGCCCGCCGCCCGTTTTTTTCAACAGCCAGCCAAAGCAGAGTTTGCGGCCCCGTTTCGTCCCACCGTGCAACCCGCCGGTTTTTATCAGATTCAATAATAAAGACTCATCAAACCCCAAGCGCATGGCTCAGGCACTGCTGTCTGCGCCTGAACCGCTCTCCATCAACAAATATTGATATTGCATGCATACGTAAGGCATCAGCCAATGCCCTCTAAACGGCAGCATCATGCAAGATAGTTGCGCCGGCCAGAATCCGGCTCAGCACAATAGTCAAGGCTTCTTTTATGGCTATATTTCTACCTTACGTGTACTGGTTTGGGGCAATGACTTCTGTTTCATATAGGCCGATAACCTGAACGGCAAAAGTCTGTTGATAGAAAAATAATGCCGCAATAATAAAAGCCCTAAAAAGTACATTTATATCCTTTCACTAAAATCGGCAATGTCTTGTACAATATCGGCTGTTTAAAACTTATCTTTAGCAAGAGAACTCCCTTGAGTGAACATGACCAGCAAAGCTTGAATTATAAAAGCGCCGGCGTTGATATTGAAGCCGGCAGCGAACTCGTTGAACGCATCAAGCCTATTGCAGCCAGAACGCGAACAGCCGGCGTTATGGCGGGTCTGGGCGGATTCGGCTCGCTGTATGAACTTCCATGGGAGCGCTATCAACATCCGGTTCTGGTTTCAGGAACGGACGGCGTGGGCACCAAGCTTAAATTGGCTGTTGATTTAGGCATTCATGACACGATAGGCATTGATCTGGTCGCGATGTGCGTCAATGACATTATCGTGCAAGGCGCCGAGCCTTTATTTTTTCTGGATTATTTCGCTACCGGCAAGCTCGATGTAGAGACCGCAGCCTCCGTTATAGCAGGCATAGGCAAAGGCTGTGAACTGGCGGAGACAGCGCTGGTTGGCGGCGAAACGGCGGAAATGCCCGGCATGTATGCGGATGGCGAGTACGATCTGGCCGGTTTTTGCGTCGGCATTGTGGAAAAGAGCAAGGTATTGGATAGCGGCAAGGTTAAAGCCGGCGACAAGCTGATTGGCATGGCCTCCGCCGGACCCCATTCGAACGGCTATTCATTAATCCGCAAGATACTCGCACACAGTCATTCGGAATTGACAGACTCGTTCAAGGGTGGCTCCTTAGGCTTGGCCTTGCTGGAACCCACCAGGATTTATGTGAAACCAGTATTGTCGCTGCTGGATAAAGTGCCGGTACATGCGCTTGCTCATATTACCGGCGGCGGTATAACCGAAAACCTGCCTCGCGTCCTCCCCGGCGGGATTAATGCCCATATTGATCTATCAGGCTGGGAATTTCCGGAAATCTTTAAATGGCTGCAAAATCAGGGCAATGTATTGCAGGCGGATATGCTAAGCACATTTAATTGCGGCATCGGCATGATCGTCTGCGTGGCGGCAGAAGATGAAAAAGCTGCTCTTGAGACCCTGCATTCACTTGGAGAGACCGTTTTTCCTATAGGTAAACTGGTGGAAGCGGAAGGTAAGCCAGAAGTTATCTATCTATAAGTTATTCAGCTGCTTAAGAGTTTAATCCAAAGTCTGGAACTTAAGCCCCTTGGAAGTCTTGCGGAATTTGCCTTGCTGCATAACTTTATTTTGGCGCTACTATCCATCCTCCACTAGCCATTATAATCAGCTGTTAGTAATGATATGCTTCCAGGCTATGCAAATAAATATTGATGCCATTCAGAGTTAATCTTTATATCCTGTAATGTAAGCATACGAAGAGTTCGCCCCCCATAAACTGGAACTTGGCGGCGGCCAGCTCAGCTTCAGGCAGGCGGACCCAACCGACAATAACCCTGCAAATCTTTAACCCTGCAAGTCTTTCACAGCCGTTGCAAACTCGGAGGGCGGCCTGAAAATGACGGGGCAACTTAAGCTTTAATGCTGCATTTTTCCGGTTTAGTCATCTAACTTCCGATAAAGCGTATCTCGATCAATTCCTAAAATTTTAGCCGCTTGCACTTTATTGCCCCCGGTTATTTCCTAAATACGACGGAGATAAGCAATTTCCAATTCCGCCAAGACCATCGACTGGATTGCGACATGCCCAGGAAAATTATCTTGAAAGGGTAGCTGGGTTGACTGAGCCAAATCTTCCAGCAGAATCGCGTCATGCTCGGTCCATGCATCAATCTTCCCCAGTGTATTAACCAATTCGCTCACGTCCCCGGATCAGCAGGAAGCGCAATCCATCGGCTTCGCCGGATATATCCTGGTTCTGTCTTTGCAGTTTTGTTTGGGTGTTTTGCAATAGATAATCACCCGTTTCCAGATCGGGCAGAGCTTCTCTTAAGGCGGAATATCTAAAAGAATCACATTGAGCCAATAGTAACGGGCCGGGCGCCTTAAACCCTTTTGCAGGGCTGTTTCGATAAACTGGCTAGTAGTCGATAATGTGGACGGCGGTGACCCTTTCGCTGTCGACCCCAACTAGTCTTTCCTTATCGTTAGTTATAGCAATAAGTCGGGCTATAGCCGTCATATTTAAATGGGCTCTCGCTAGTAAAGATCGTTTTATTTGCGGCTGGCAAAATTATGAAGAGTAAAGGTTTTGCTGGCTCCAGGATAACAAGCCCTGGCCCTGTTAAAATCTGTTGTTGCGAAACGAGTCTTAATCCAGTAGTAGGAAAATGCTTAAGTTTATTAAATCGAGCCTAAAATATTTCATGTCGGTGTTCTCGCGGTCATTCCGGTCATTATTGTTATTCAAGTCCTGGTATTCCTGGAAGCAAGACTAAGGGATTTTTATTTATATTTACGGATACTCCATCCACATCCTTATAACAGCTCTGGCACTCACTGTTTCTTTTATTGCAATTGCTTAAACCGGTTATATAATCAGGGTAGCTGAAAAGATTGGGAGGTCTTGTCCAGAACTGAACAGGACTTAAGCCGGGCCGCAGGCAGAACTGTGTGGTCCGCTACGGTTATTAAGAGGCTCACGACAGCGGGCATTTTAAACGCTTTGTCAGCCAGTTTTAAGATGCTCATTCATTTATGTCCTGCTTAGAGCGGCCGCTATAACGGCGGCCACTGGCTTGACAGCTGCGTTATCGCCGATGTATTGGGATCAATGCGCTGATCGGCTTTATCCAGGAGGACAAAAAAGCGGAAAAGGCCCTTGATGCGATATGCACTATTCTCACGCTTCAAGAGCCGGTACGTCGCGACGGCAAAAGTTGTCTGTTGCCCGCCGAAGAACTGGTGCCGGGCGATATGCTGATGTATGCCTTCATCAGCCGCTACCTGTACTATTCAGTGCTCAACATTCACTGGTTGTTGGCAAGCCGCTGGTAGGGCTGGCGATCCTGCTGCTTATAGTATGTCAATCGGCTTTTGCCCAGTAGCAGTCCATGCAGGTGAGCTACGCCACTATTGCTATAGACGCGGATTCTGGCTGAAAATAATTGCCGTTGCTTTAAGGGTGTTTATACTGGTTGAAATTGAAAACTTTTGCTCCGCTTGTTCCTGCCCAAAGCGGCGGTCTTGAAAAGCCAAGAATGAACAAGAAAGGCTTATTTCCTTCGCAGGGTCAAGTTAAATCTATAAAAATAAATGCGCCGCCTGTCTGGATAATTAATTTTAAAAAAGGGCGAAACTTCAAGTCAAAAATTTTAGTTTAAAATGGTAATAGAATAGTCCGAATTACTTTTTAGATAAAAAACTCAATAATTGCAGGGTATAAAAGGCGGTTACCTATGAAAATGCTCGTTTCTACTTTTATTATAGGTATTGTTTTGCTATATTTTTTGAACATAGCTTTGTTAAAAACTCCAATACTCGATCTTGATTGGTCAATACATGCCAGTATAAGATTTTTGTCAGGGTTTATTATACTTGGCGTTAGTTGTTTCTATGCGGGTGCAGTTACTTTTAGAAAAGCTTTATATATAACAGCTTGTATTATTACTATTGATTATATCTATGATTACTATACCCAAGAATATAGGTTTAAACTGGAAATAATTTTACACGGAATTTTTATGATAATATGGGGTGCATTTTTAGGCTACCTCACTGCAAAATATATAAAAGCCCAATCGGTGCGTAGTTAATTTAATAGCGGTTGCTGTAGCATTTTGGTTTACAGCGCCGCCGGCACGCCAGTAAATACCCGAGCAAGTTATTCTATTCCTCAACACCGACGATTCTCGCTGTTTTGTTCCGTGGCGACAAGCGTGTCTAAAGTTTTCAAGCTGTTGCCATCTGTCGAGCTGTTACAAATGCTGCTTTTGAGCCACTTGAGCGGAGTACCAGAAGCCCCATTGAAAAGACCGAAGATTCTGCTGAAGTACTATGAATTCGGACTAATTGAAACTCATGTTGAAAAATTTTGAATTTAACAGGGCATTTTATTTCAAACTCTCATAAAATAATATTTTATACAGGTAAATGCATCACTAATAAAAGCTTATGCTCCTGCCTGATAATAGTTCAATAAAACAAAGATAAGCAAACATATATTTAGGTTTTCAATCCAGGATTTTAAGGAGCCTATTTTGTCAAGCGCCTATCCTCGTCCCCAATTAGTTCGTTCCCATTGGGTTTCGCTCAATGGATCATGGAAATTCCAATTCGACGACATGCGCCGATTTCATCATCCATCGGCCATTAAAGAATGGCCCATGCAGATTATCGTGCCATTTCCGCCTGAGTCCGAAGCCAGCGGCATAGGCGATCGGGGCTTTCACCGGTTCTGCTGGTATGAGCGTGAATTCACCTTGGATGTGGAGATCGCAGGCGGGCGCATTTTATTGCATTTCGGCGCGGTCGATTATTACTCCAAAGTATGGATCAATGGCCACAGGGTCATTACTCATGAAGGCGGCAATACCCCTTTTTATTGCGACATTACTTCCGCACTGAATGAAAGCGGCAGCCAGATCGTGACGGTCATGGTCGAAGATGATCCGCAGGATTTGACCAAGCCGCGGGGCAAGCAGGACTGGCAACTGGAACCGCACTCTATCTGGTATCCCCGCACTACTGGAATATGGCAGACTGTATGGATCGAACGGGTTGCCGATACATTTATCCGCCATATTCGCTGGACCCCTTATCAGGAGCAATTCGCGCTTGGCTTTTCGGCCTCTGTTGTCGGCAAACTCAGTGAAGATTTGACAGTGGAAGTCACCTTGCGCCATAAAGACAAATTATTGGCGCGCGACAGCTATCAGATTATTGACGGCGAAGCCGACCGCCGTATCGCAATATCCGATCCCGGCATTGATGACTCGCGCAATGAGCTGCTGTGGAGTCCTGAGCGGCCTACTCTTTTAAATGCCGAGATTCGCCTTAAACGGGGAGACAGCGTGCTGGATGAATTTACCTCTTATACGGCGCTGCGCTCAGTCAATATCCTGAAAGATCGCTTCATGCTGAATGGGCGCCCTTATCCATTGAGATTGGTGCTCGATCAGGGCTATTGGCCTGATACGCTGCTTGCCGCCCCCGATGACGATGCTTTAAGACGCGACGTTGAACTGGCAAAGGCAATGGGCTTTAACGGCGTGCGCAAGCATCAGAAAATTGAAGATCCGCGTTATTTGTACTGGGCTGACCGACTGGGTCTGCTGGTCTGGGAAGAGATGCCTTCAGCTTATCGTTTTACCCGCACAGCCATTCAACGTTTAGTGCGGGAATGGATAGAAGTCATTGAACGCGATTACAGCCACCCGTGCATAATCGTCTGGGTGCCTTATAACGAATCCTGGGGCGTACCGGAATTAACCAGCATACGCGAGCACAGGGACGCCATAGAAGCCCTTTATCATCTGACCAAGACGCTGGATGCGACCCGTCCTGTCATTGGCAATGACGGCTGGGAAAGCAGCGCAACCGACATAATCGGCATTCATGATTACGATAGCAATCCTGAGCAACTAGGGCAGCGCTATGGCATAGGGGTTAATATAGAACAATTGTTCGATAGGCGCCGACCAGGCGGTCGCATACTGACTCTGGACGGCTATCCGCATCGAGGTCAGCCTATTGTGCTTACCGAATTTGGCGGCATTGCCTACGCCAAATGTCCGCAGCCCGGCGTGAAACAGGCCTGGGGTTATTCAGTCGCCCGGACCGATGAGGAGTTTACCCGCATGTATGAGCAGATAATCGCAGTCGTGGCGCATTGTCCTTTGTTCAGCGGATTCTGCTACACGCAATTTGCCGACACTTTTCAGGAAGCCAATGGCTTGCTTTGTGCCGATCGCACGCCAAAAATTCCGTTGGAAGAAATATACCGGGCGACCCGATTTTACCGTTGGTATAATCCTGGCTGAATGTATTGAATAGGATGAAGATTATGCACATGCTCGCATTAAACAAACCCGACGGACGGCAGCTTTGGCTCTACAGTCGTAATCCTCTCAATCAGCAGGGCATAACAGCGCCCAGCCCGTTCCCTGCGCCTTTACAGGCAAATCCGCATTTGCGCTGGCATCCGTTACGCGGCGAATGGATCACTTATGCAGGCTATCGCCAGGAACGCACTTTCATGCCGCCTCCCGAATATAACCCGCTGGCGATAACTGTAAATGCTGATCATCCTACTGAATTACCCGCCGGCAACTGGGAAGTTGCTGTCTTCGACAATCGCTTTCCGTCCCTGACTACTGCCGCCCATTCAGCGCCCGAACTGATCGTACCGACCCGGCCCGCCACCGGCAAATGTGAAGTGGTAGTGTATACGCAGCAGGCGGACTCTTCATTGGGCGCGCTGTCTCTTGCGCATATAGAATTACTGCTGCAGGTGTGGGCCGACCGTACTGTGCAATTAGGCAAACTTGCCGATATCCTGTATATTTTGCCGTTTGAAAACCGCGGCGCCGAAGTAGGCACTACGCTACATCATCCCCATGGGCAGATTTATGCCTACCCGCTAGTCCCTCCCGTACCTGCCGGCATGCAGCAACAGGCTTTGAAATATTGGCGGCAAAATGGCCAGGGCCTGCTGGAAGCATTGATTATTAAAGAGCTCAATGATGGCCGCCGCATACTGTACCAGGGCGAGCATGCTGTCGCTTTTGTGCCTGTGTGCGCCCGCTATCCTTATGAAGTATGGGTTGCGCCGATTTTAGCGGTACCGACTTTTGCCGATCTTAATGACGACCAGCGCCGCGATCTTGCCCGGGCGCTGAAAATGGTGCTCATGAAATATGATGGTTTATGGCAGCGCCCGTTTCCCTATCTTATGGCCTGGTACCAGGCTCCTGTTGACGGCCAGCCGCATCCTGAATGCCATCTGCATGCTGAATTTTATCCGCCTTACCGCACTGCGGAAAAGCTGAAATATCTGGCCGGCACCGAGCTTGCAGCCGGCTTTTTTGCTATGGACGCATTGCCCGAAGACAAAGCCAGGGAGTTGCAGGCCGTCGAAGTTGATATTGGAAACGGCTTATGAAAACGTTTGAGCAAATTTTTGGCGCCCCCTGGACAGCGGCCGCTGAAGCGCCCGGACGCGTCAATTTGCTGGGCGAACACACCGATTACAACGATGGCTATGTGCTGCCCATTGCGATACCGCAAAAAACCCGCGTATTTTTGCGGCCGGGATTAACGAAGGTCTTCCGGCTTTATACCGCCTCTCTGGATGAAGTCGCCGAATTTGATTTAACCAGCTTGCCGGACCGGCAGTTTGCGCGCTATATCTACGGTTGCCTGCGCCAGCTGGAGATTTTAGAGCTGAAAGTGCCGGTGCTTGATATTTACATTGACTCCCAGGTGCCCATGGAACTGGGCCTGTCTTCAAGCGCGGCGCTTGAAGTCGCTACTCTCCGGGCTCTGCGACTATTGCTGCAATTACCCCTCGATGATGTGCGCATAGCCCAGCTTGCCCAGCGTGCCGAGATTGAATATGCAGGCGTTAATTGCGGCATCATGGATCAGATGGCGTCGAGCCTGGCTGACTCGGAGCGCATGCTGTTTCTCGACACGCGTACTTTAGAGCGGGAGCTATTGCCGCTTCCGGACGACTCGGAAATTCTGGTGGTCGACTCGGGTGTAAAGCGCACGCTGGCCGCCAGCAAATATAACGAGCGGCGCAGCGAATGTGAAAGCGCGGCACAGCAGTTAGGCGTTGCAGCGCTGCGCGATGTGACTGATCCTGAACGGCTCGCGTCATTGCCCCCCCGCTTGCGCCGCCGCGCCCATCATGTAGTAACTGAAAATAATCGCGTGCTGCGGGCGCGCCAGGGCATTACTCCTGAAGAATTCGGACAGCTCATGAATGCATCGCATGCCAGTCTGCGCGATGACTATGAAGTATCCATTGCCGAGCTCGATCAACTGGCAGCCCTTCTGCAAGGCCAGCCAGGCGTATATGGGGCAAGGCTCACCGGCGCGGGCTTTGGCGGAGCCTGTGTTGCTTTGTGCAAATCCGGCACAGCAATAATCAGCGCCCGAACCGTGCTCGGCCTTTATAACCGGCCGGAACGTAAAGGCCGCCGGCTGGTGCCGGAAGAAGCGGGGCCCAAAGTCCAGTGACTGCAAATTAACTGAAATGTCAATTCTGAAGCAATATTTTGGATCGACTGATGGCGGCCAGGCCATCGACTGTTATACCCTGACTAACGATAATAGGCTTGAAGCGCGCATCATGACTTATGGGGGCATACTGGTTTCGCTGCGCATGCCCGATCGCCAGGGCGCATTGTCCGATGTGGTTCTGGGCTTCGATTCCCTGGCGCCCTATCTTCGCGAGCATCCCTATTTTGGCGCTTTGATTGGCCGCTATGCCAACCGCATTGCGCGCGGACGATTCCTGCTGAATGACATGGAATATCAGCTCGCCTGCAACAATGGCCCTAATCATTTACATGGGGGCGTGGCCGGCTTTGACAAAAAAATCTGGCAGGCTGATGCTGAAACTACCACCACTGGGCCGCAGTTAACTTTAAGCTGCAAAAGCCCGGATGGAGAGGAAGGCTACCCGGCTAATGTGGAAGTTGAGGTTGGGTATACGCTTACGCAAAGCAATGAATTAAGGCTGGATTACAGCGCCAGAACCGACGCGCCCACCATTATCAATCTGACCAGCCATGCCTATTTCAATCTGGCCGGGCATAATTCAGTGCTCGGCCATCGGCTGCGATTGATTGCCGACCATTATTTGCCCGTGGATGAAACCTTAATCCCAACCGGCGAACAGGCGGCTGTGGCCGGGACTCCCATGGATTTCAGGCAAATGCTGCCCATCGGCCATTATTTGAAAGCCCATGTGAAAAGCGAGCAATTGCAGCATGCCCGGGGAGGGTATGATCATAACTGGGTATTAATAAAGGACCACAACGCCTGCACCTTGGCCGCCGAAGTCCTGGAGCCTTCCTCTGGACGGCGCATGCAGGTCTATACGACGCAGCCCGGCATTCAGTTTTATAGCGGCAACTTTCTCGACGGCGCGGTCACTGGCAAGCGTGGTCAGGCTTATCAAAAACATGCAGGATTGTGCCTTGAAACACAGCATTTTCCTGATTCACCGAATCATCCTGACTTCCCTTCCACCGTGCTCATGCCTTCCGAGATTTACCGCCACACCACGATTTATCAATTTGGCATAGCCGACGATTAGCCTAATTTTAATTGTGGAGAAATTTTTCTTCACGGCAATGGTCATGCCGAGTGTCAAAATGGGTGAACTTAACTGAAGCGAGTTCAGTCCTTGAGTAAAACAAGGCTGCAGCCGTTTGTCGCCATCAGCACGATTAACATCGATAAAATCAACACATAAGGCGTTCGGCGTAGCAAATAAAATCAGCCATGCTCCGCGCCGCTCCCATCAAAAACTAATATCGGTGGCTATAGCGGCTTTCAAGCCCTTTCAAAAAAGGAGATGTCGCAATGCCCGCTAATGCTCATCAAGTCAGCCGTGTTATTCAGCATGGAGGAACTACGGTTCCCACTTTTCTATATGGAACTGCCTGGAAGGAGGATCAAACCGAGGCATTAACCTACGCTGCGGTTCAGTCCGGATTTTTGGGGATTGATACCGCCAATCAGCGGCGACACTATGTCGAGGCTGGCGTAGGCAAGGCTGTGCAACGCATTTTGACTGAAAATAAATTGCAGCGCGCTGATCTGTTCCTGCAAACGAAGTTCACCTATGCTGCAGGCCAGGATCACCGGCTCCCTTATGATCCGAAAGCAAACTATGGGACTCAGGTCAGGCAATCTTTTGCAAGTTCACTGGAACATCTGAACACTTCCTATCTGGATTCATATATCCTGCATGGGCCTGCTTCAAACCAGGGCCTGAAAGAAGCCGATTGGGAAGTCTGGCGCGCCATGGAAAATTTACAGAAAGAAGCTTCCGTGAAGCTGACAGGCATTTCCAATATAACTTTGGAGCAGTTGCGATTGCTGATCGAAAAAGCCGAGGTCAAGCCCGCCTTTGTACAAAACCGGTGTTATGCACGGACAAAATGGGAGGCCGGGATTCGCACGCTATGCCAGGCAAATGGCATTATCTATCAAGGCTTCTCCTTGCTTACCGCTAATTTGACAGAATTAAACCGGCCGGAGCTGCATAAGATTGCCAGGCGGCATGGCTGTTCAGTAATGCAGGTCGTGTTCCGGTTCGCCCTCCAGGTTGGCATGATTCCGCTGACTGGAACTAGCAGCAAGAGTCATATGCAGGAAGATCTGGCAGCGTATGAGATCGAATTAACTGAAGCAGAAATTAATACTATTGAGAACATCGCTTTCTAAATAGCTGTTCAGGATTTACCGCACCTGGGCTGAGGCAATCCTTTCAGTCTCAATTTGCAATAACCCTAATGTATTTCCCTTTGTCATGAAACAGTTGGATTTCATTGAAGTTGATATTTATCCGTTCCCGGAGCTGACGAATCGGAAGCGCGGGCGCAGCGATCCTTGAATTGCCGGTCAATAAATGCTCTGGTCCAAGCGCCGGGACCGCATTGCCCTATTAAAGCTTAAAGCGCTTCATCAGTCGGCAGGGCAAAAAATGACTAGAGAGTCTGCCGGCTGAGCGGGAGTTAGCTACGATAAATGGATGGGCTGGCTTTTGAACAAAAAGCTTGTTTTTTATGCGCATTGAAAATACCAGTATCAGCTGTCATGGCCGGGATCATAAAACTTTGGCGTAACGGGGCTTGGCTGCGCTGAAGCCAGGCGGCATCGGACAGCTGCCGCAACCGGGGCGATTAGGCCGATGCCGGGTTAATCTCAGCCTCTGCGCCTGGCGCACGGGCGGGGTTGCCAGCGGCGACTGGGACAAAACCCTTGGGGGGCCTGCCTGCGCTTCAGGAAACCCGCCATGTGCCGGTAATGGCGTATTGCCGGTGACCATCAAAACTTCCCGGCCAAAGCATTTTAAGCGCGGGGTTAGAGTAGCCGTAATGCCTATTCCAGCTTAATCAAACGGCTTAAAAAAGGGATTTCATTGCTGTGGTCAGTACCTGCGTGACACTCCCCCTAAACGTCAAACACCCCCTTAATCTTTGTCATGTACAGAGTCTAAGCAGAAACCATTTATCAATGTCAACCTCAACCAGGCAGGCGGTTTTCAGGGCAGCCCTTCGGCTGGAACTGGATGCAAACTCTCAAAAACGCCAGCGTTTATGCCTCCAACTTTTCCGGACAGTAAGCCTGGCTAGTTTGAGCAGCGTCATGAGTTTGTGGTGTCAGCTCGGGTATCATCAGCCTTCAAATGGCCCCAGGATGGTCTTGCCTGCATCGGGAAGCTGTAGTGGTATCTTTGCCTAAATTCAGGAAATTGCCCGAATGCCCTGGCAAAGCAGTTATATGCGGGTGGAACTTATGAACGAACGATAACTACCGCTTCGAATAAGCGCTTGAAAAACAATAATCCTGAAATTAAACCGGGGGCTTCCGGGTGATAAGCAGGCCGGGCGTTTGGGGTGGCGACCTGCCCATATTCGAAGATGTAACGGTATTGTACTATACTTGTTTTTCTTTATTTAAATTTTTAAGAAAGGGGGACCCTTATAAAATAAAACTGCCCCCAGCTTAGCATAAGTCAACGTTTTTAACTCCATACATCATGGTATCAACCCCAATAACGTAACTAACGGTATGCCACTTTCTCAATTTAATCATCATATTGCCTTTTCCAGAAATATTGGCTGGATAACTCATCATGAACAAGACATACTTCAATCTAAACGCATTGCTATTGCCGGATTGGGTGGAGTCGGGGGTAATCATCTGATTGCCTTGACGCGGCTTGGTGTAGGAAAATTTAATATCTCTGATTTCGACCGGTTTGAACTACCAAACTTTAACCGACAGGCAGGCGCATCCATATCGCACCTGAATCGGCCGAAAGCCGATGTGATGGCGGAAATGGCACTCGACATCAATCCTGCGCTCGCTATCAATAAATTTCCAATAGGTGTAAATCCCGACAATCTCTCACAATTTTTAACCGATGTGGATGTCTATGTGGACGGCCTGGATTTTTTTGCCTTTTCCGTCCGGGAAGCAATTTTTGCTGCCTGCGCAGAACGGGGAATTCCGGCAATCACAGCCGCTCCTTTAGGCATGGGTGCCGCTTTGTTAAATTTCATGCCAGGTCAGATGACTTTTGAAGAGTACTTCCAGCTTCAAGGTAAGCAGGAAAGCGATAAAATTCTACATTTTTTGCTCGGCTTGTCGCCGGCTATGTTGCAGCATGGTTATCTAGTTGATATGAGCGCCGTCGATTTGCTCAATCACAAAGGCCCTTCGACGCCGATGGCCTGCGAAATCTGCGCCGGCTTCGCCGCCACTCAGGCTTTAAAAATTCTATTGCAGCGCGGGCCTGTTTTGGCTGCGCCCTGGGGCCTGCATTTTGATGCGTATAGAAACAAACTGGCGAAGACCTGGCGACCTTGGGGAAACCGCAATCCGTTGCAACGCCTCTTCATTGCGCTGGCAAAAAAACAATTTATGTCCAAAATTAATAACAAGGGGTAAGCGCCGTGGGAAAAGAACCGCAAACACTCATTGAAAAAATACTCGAAAATGCCCGGTGGGCGCCCAGCGGCGACAATATGCAAACCTGGCGTTTTGAAATTATCGATGCAAGTCACTTTGTCGTGCATGGTTACGATACGCGCGATCACTGCGTTTATGATTTGCAGGGACATGCCAGTCAATTAGCCATTGGCGCCTTGTTGGAAAGTATCGCCATTGCGGCTCGAGAATTCGGGCACCCAGCTGAATTCAGGCTGCGCGTAGATACTTCAGAAACCAAGCCAACGGTCGATGTTTTGTTAACCGAAAATATCGATATCGCCCCTGACCCGCTGTTTGCCTGTTTGCCAATCCGCAGCGTGCAGCGCCGCGTTTTAAAAACCACAGCACTTACTCCCGAACAAAAAACAGCACTGCAGCAAGCTGTGGGGGATTTTTACACGGTAAAGTGGATTGAGGGCTTTAAAGGACGCTGGCAAGCGGCCAGGTTAATGTACAAAAACGCCAAGCTACGCTTGACCTTACCGGAAGCCTTCCCCACCCACAGTACTGTCATAGAATGGGATGCGCGTTTTAGCGATGATAAAATTCCCGACCAGGCTGTAGGGCTGGATCCCATTGCCACAAAGCTGATGAAATGGGCCATGAAAAGCTGGGGGCGCGTCAGCTTTCTAAATACTTATTGTTTTGGCACTTTACTGCCGAGAATCGAGTTGGATTTACTTCCCGGAATTTGCTGCGCCGCGCATTTTGCGATAATCGCCAGGCACGAGCCTGAAACGATGCAGGACTTTCTCAATGCTGGCCGCGCATTGCAACGTTTTTGGCTAACAGCTACCCAACTTGGTTTACAAATGCAACCGGAAATGACGCCCTTGATTTTTTACGGTTATATTCAGAACCAGGTAGCATTTACCAGGCAAAGCACATTAGTAGTGTATGCTAAAAAGTTGGCACACTTGCTCGACAGTCTGGTAGGTGCTGAAAATACTGCTATGGCTGTTTTTATGGGCAGGATAGGACAAGGCCAAAAAGCGGCATCTCGCTCTCATCGCCTTGGGAGGGACCAATTAATTATAAAAAGCAGGGAAGAATATAAAGCAGGAGAGAATATAAGCACCTTATAGGAACTGGGTGTCAGGTTTTTTTACACCGTCTTGACCAATAGATAGCTGAATGGATAAAGAATATGCCGCCCTGACCTCCGGTCAAATAATTAAAAACCTGCCTGATCAGCCGGTTATTTTCGATTGGTATGTTATCAAATGGCACCTCGTTTTAAACTGGTTTTTTATACCGGCATTGCCGGTATCGCAATTCGTATAAGCTGACATCTTCATTTCATGATGGTAATGCTCTCGGAGCGAGCGATAACAGCGGTTATACGGCCTTGCTATTTTGTAAGGCAAAAAATCGGGAGCCATGAGATTCTGCTCCCGATCATAATCACGCTAAGGTGTGAAGGTTAAGATCTAGCTTTACGGCTCCGTCTGGCAAAACCCAGACCGGCCAATCCCAAGCCAAGCAGCGCCAGACTTTCCGGTTCAGGCACTTGTTGAGATCCAAAGCTGGCATTACCAGAACCGTTAATTGTGCCATCGGTAAAACTGCCAGGAGGCGGGGCCACGCCTACGATATTGGAATTGACGCCGTTAAAATCAGCTGTAGTTCCAGGATCGGCGAATGCCACGCCGCTGAAAAAGCCCCCTACTCTGGTGGCGTTTAATAATACGTCAAAATCACCGCCCGCTAACCCTGGAAACACATGGAAGCCGCCATTGTTGCCAATTAACGTTCCGTTTAATATGTTAAAGTCATCTGCGCCCAAACTGGCAACTGTTACAGACTCATCAGGGCCGCCTACAGCTGGAGTGGTGAGCTTTGTGTCTTGATTCGGATCTATATACATGGAGAAAGTAAAGCTGCTGAACGTGCCGTTTATTCCTCCTGCGGTATTGTTAGCGGTAGTGCCCAATCCGGAGAATAAGGCATAGATGCTATAGTCGGTGCCAAGCCCCGTGTTTTGGGCCGCTTGGCCGCCCAGTGATTCCCGGAAAGTGCCGAAAAACCCCCCGCCTGTTTCGTTGAAGCTGCTTACTGTTTGATCGGCTTCAGCATTGTAGCTGAAATCGATGTAACGTAAGTTGGTGGTTGAGTCTGCGCAAGTTGCCGACGCTGTGCATGCTCCCGCAGTAACGGGGTTAATGTTAAACGCGTCGTTTGAAAATGAAAAGCCTGGAATATGGCCAGCAAGCGCACCAGTGCTGCCCAGGGCTAGTCCCACCGCCGCTACCGTAGTAAGCAAAGGCATTTTAGGTTTGGTATGTAATTTCATAGTGTTTCCTCTGTAGTTAAGTACGAAAAGCTAAAATAATTTTGCTAAATGACAGGTATAAATTTTTCATACGTACAAATTGATATGCATGAGTTGCGCCAAAATATATAATTTATTTTAAAACAAGGGCTTGAATAATGATGTTAATTTTAATCTAAATGTCATTCCCTAAAGTGTAAAAAATTCTGACATAAATTAAAGGGCCTTCATTCACGCCTGTGGTCTCGATAATTGCGGAATTTTTTATTTCTTTCTATCAAATGGGATTAAGGCGCAATTGTCGACTATATATATCTGTAGCTGGACTGGTAAACCCGGCAGGGCAATATGATCAATAGGATTAAATTCGATTGATTTTGCTAAACAGCCAAAAATTTAAGGGATTAATTAACGACCGGCTATAGGCTCTAAACCAGGCAGTGCCATTAAAGCCTCAATTGGCTTTTTCCATCGATGAGTGGTTATTTGTTTTTGTCGGTATGGCTGTTTAGGAACGGCCAAATGGTCTAATAGGTGCCCTGCGTCGCACTGTGGACAGTAACTGTAAAACTTCTTGACACTCCATACGCAAGGCATGGGCAATATTGCCAATCCACTGTATTCCGGCTAACATAAGATCAAATTTTATACTCCCCGAGGGAGCCATTATTATGGCGCTTGCTCAAGAAGATCTGCAACAAATCCAGCACCTTATCGATCAGAGCCTGGCTGCGCATCCGGAATTTGCCAATGCCAATGTGCGTTATGAGCTGGATATCCGCGAGCGCATTGTTCGCGTTGAAGAAGAGCTCAAGCATCAGCGCGAGTTGATGATGCAGGGCTTTGAGAACAGCAACAAGCGTTTTGAAGAAATTCGCGCCGATATGAACAAGCGTTTTGAACAGGTGGACAAACGCCTGGAGCAAATGAGCATCGATACCAACAAGCGCTTTGAGCAGGTGGACAAGCGTTTTGAACAAGTGGACAAGCGCTTTGAACAGGTGGACAAGCGCTTTGAGCAAATCGATAAGCATTTAACCATCATCACCCATCGCCTGGACCGGTTCATGTTCTGGTCATTAGGCCTAACCATCTCTGCTGTCATCGCTATCATTAAACTGACTTGAAAAAAGTAAGGAAAAATCGCTACCCACATTTTTTCCTTGATACTCTATTGTGAGATAGCAATTAAAACCCGGCCTGTTTGGGGCTGGCTCATTATTGTCAGGATGAGTTCGGGCTTGAGATGAAAAACGCATCCACAACAGATAACTGTCAAATCAGGCTTGAAACCGATTGATGGATAAGCACTAATCGCCAGCTAAACAGATGTTATCCTACCGGGAATCACTCAGGATTGTTATGCTCGCTGTTCGGGTAAAAGCAATCTGGCTCAGACTGCGTTTGATTAATCTTCTCTTAAATTATTCAATAAACTGGCGGCGGCTTTTTTTTCGGAAAAGTCTTGTTCTGTTTTTACAGTGGCTTCGAGGATTTCAATGGCGTGTTTTTTGTTGTTATTGGCAGCATAAGCTTCTGCCAAATGAAACTGGATGTCATTGGCTTTGGGCGCCAGGCTGGCGGCTTTTTCAAGTATCGGCAAGCCTTCTTTTGGTTGATTTTGTTTAATAAGGATATAACCGTAGGTATCTAGAATTGCGGCTGACTCAGGAGCTTTCTCAAAAGCTTTTTTGGCTAATCCCAAAGCCTGCGGGTCATTTTGTTGTGAATAAAGAAAGGCCAGGTTATTCAAGGCAAGCACATTATCAGGCTGCTGGTCCAGTATCGCTTTATAATGACCTTCAGCTTGTTTATAGTCATTCTGCAGTTGATAGGCAGTAGCCAGTTTAAAATGGATAGCGCCGTTTTTGGGATTTTTTTCCAATGCGTTGTTGAGAAGGTTAATGGCGTCCGGCAGTTTCCCCTGGGCGTTCATTATGTCAGCCATAGTAAACAACACTTGGTCGATCGGCTGAATTTTATAGACTTGTTGATACATATCGATGGCATTATCGAGCTTTTTCTCTGCCCGATACACTTCACCTTTTAACAGCTTGCCCAATACCAGCTTTGGAAATTGAGTATCAATCCGGGTGGCTAATTCCAGGGCTTCCTGATTACGCTTCAGTTTAATTAAATAGGCGGTTTTAAATGCCAGAGCCTCCGGCTTATCAGCAGCTATTGCAGCTGTTTCGTCCAGTAATTTAAGTATATCCTTGTCTTTATCAGCATGCTCACTCCATAATTTGGCTAGTAATAAACGACTGTTAATATCCTGTTTTTCCCGGTTAATAATTTGAAGTAATGTGTCCTCGGCTGCCGGTTTTTTGTTATTGACAATTTGGGCTCCGGCAAGCAGAGATAAAGCGACGCTGTTATCGGGATAGCGTTTGACCAACTCTTCAGCTAAGGCCAGGATTTTTTCCGGTTGTTTCTGAATGGCGTAAAACTTGGCTAAATTGTTTATGACTTTTATTTCAGCGGTGAAATTTCCCTTTACCTTTTCATGGGCTTTTATTAAAACCTTTTCTACTTCAGTATTGTCTTTTTGCTTGTAAGCAATAGCCGCTAATAGGAAATAGGCGCTAATAGCTTTATCGTTAATAGCCAGCGACTTATTTACATATTCTTTGGCCTTAGAGGGTTGGCCGCTTTCCAAAGCCAATTGCGCCAAGCCAAGATGCGCGAGGATATTTTTCGGCTCCAGTTTAATAGCTTTTTCATAGTTTTGCCGGGCAGCGCTCATGTCTTTATTAAGAGTTTCCAGAAGCGCTTGTAAATTGTAGTACTCCGGTTCATTGGGATACTTTTTTAATAAGGCGGAAACCTTGGTCTGAGCTTCCTTAAGTTTGTTTTGTTTTACCAGCTCAAGCACTTCAAGGTAATTTTCCTTCTTGTTATTTATTTCAGCTTGCCTGAATGACTCAAGAATTGAAGGAGAATTCTCTGATTCATTATTCAGGGGGACAGCTAAATCAGGATTATTGAGGTTATTTGGCTGCGAATTTAACAGGTCATAGTTTGCAGCCATGACTATAGAACTGAAAGCCAGGATGCCTACGGTTATTCCCTTAACACAATGTTGTAGGGTTACTGTTTTATTTTTCATTAACTTACCTTTTAAATGTTAATTATCGGCCTAAGACAGCTGCCTTTATATCTATTCCCGGACACTAAGCCAATGCCCTTTATAAATAGAGATTTTAGAGCCAGTCAGCCTCAATAGTTTAAATAGTTTAACGGCTTTTCAATATATTGTTTTTTATCGTCAAGCCAGGTTTTTTGGCAAGGGTTTTTATGGTCGGGAGAATCTTTCAGATTATGCAGGCTTTATCCGATACCCTTCTTAAAATAAAAATCCTGATTTATAGTAGCTTATAAAATAACTTCATAATTTAACTAAACCTTACGGCCATTTTTAATAATTAAATTTGCCCCATCGCTTAAATAATTTAGGAAAACAACTGTCTATCAGACTGAGGCGATAGTTGATTAACTGGCTATGGTAGTCTATTAAGTTTATTGATTAGTGCATAAGGATATTACAGGCCACTAATTATCCTACAGGAATGATTTGAATGACTAAACGGAATGCCCTTTTTATTTCAAATAAAAAAAGCGGCAAAGCAGTTAATGAGCTCAATGGCGCCGTTAAGATTCTTAAAGATTCCAATTTTAACCTGATCGAACAAGAATCTGAAAGTCCTTCCCATACTAGTGATTTAATTCGACAAAATCGCGGCATAGTCGATACAGTTATCCTTGCAGGCGGTGATGGAACCATGAGCTCCGCAGCGGGGGCTCTCTCAGAATGCGGACTTGCTTTGGGTATTTTGCCAATGGGCACTGCCAATGACTTGGCCCGTACTTTGAAAATCCCCGAATCCCTGGAATCAGCCGCTACAATCATTGCCAATGGCCGCTTGCATGTCATAGATTTGGGCAAAGTCAACGATCGTTGCTTTATAAATGCTGCGCATATCGGGCTTGGCGTGAAAGTAAATAACACGCTGACCAAAGATATAAAAGCCCGGTGGGGGCGGTTCAGTTATGCAAGAAGCCTGATTGACGCATTTAAATCGATGCGGCCCTATCGTGCCGATGTGGTCTGCGATGGAGAAGGATTCAGTGTGCGCTCAATTCATATTACTGTTGCCAACGGCCGGTTTTACGGAGGAGGAATGGCTTTATCCACGGAAGCTTCATTCGATGACCATAAATTGAGAATTTTTAGTCTGGAACCGCAAAGCTTCTGGAATCTGTTAAGTCACTCAGTAGTAATGCTGGGCGGTCAATTAAAAGGCCGCGAAGGTGTTTGGCTTCGCAGCGGCGAGTTCATTAGAATACATACTTCCAGAACCCTGGATATATGGGCGGATGGTGAGTTTGTCTCTCAGACCCCGGCTTATTTTGATCTGCAGCCGAACAGCTTGCGGGTATACGTACCTGGCGATTATTTTACACAGGAGTAATCATGCAATGCTGAGAACTGAAAAACAGGTTGCACTTGATGCGATTATTAATTCAAGCCGCCGATCGATTGAACATTACCGATGGGTTGCAGATTCGAGCGCTGATGAATATCCCCGAATCTTAGAAGCTGTTTGGAAATTCATCTTTTCGCCCATAAGGTATCAATTTTGATTATGAAATAAATAGTATGAGCACAAAAAACGGAAAAAACGTTACCCGAGTAATTTGAGTGAGGGGGCATGGCG
>NZ_CADCXN010000053.1 GCF_902806695.1 Candidatus Methylobacter favarea
AATGTAGCGGCACAGTATGCGGGAGTTTTTAAGTTCAGTGCGCTGGATATCAACTATAAAAATGCCGAGAAGGAATTACTGGGCAATAATAGTTTCCAGTAAATCGCTTACCTTAGTGGCGGCTAGTGATGAATATCCGCGTTACTATTGAACGAAACCCATGTGCAAATCGCTATTAAGATAGCCGTGCGCAAAAGCCGGGTCTTGAAACGAGCTTTGTGGCGCATACTCTTAGGCATCTTTTCGCCAGCCAGCCTTTTATTGTATGCAAAATAAGATATCCGCACCATTCATGAATAGCTGGGCCACAGCGATTTAACGGCGGCAATGATCTATACCATACCATGCAGAGGGTGACCCTCAAGCAAGCGAAAAGTCACTTGGATTTTCAGGGCTAGGTTTGCAATTATGTCTTATCAATGAGGAGTCAAGCCTATTTGAAGATATTTTACGGATGTCAGCCTATCCCTCTATTTTGGGATCATTCGTTGCATGGGGTGAAAGACTGCTAGGGTTCGGTTGGAGGCGATCAGAAAACAAAATATTTGCCTGTTTGGAATGACCGATTTAGAGTGTCTTGCAAAGCCGGATTTTATCGAAACCTCAAGTTTCTTAACGAATGCTTCTTAGTCCCACTATTGCTCAGTCGGCTGAACGGTTTATTCAATAGTCACAAAAAAGGGCCGTCAGGCCCTTTATTTTCATCCCAAGAAAGGCTCTATAGGCAGGTTAGACTTTTTCTGCTTCCTTCATGCTGAGTCTGACTCGGCCTTGGCGGTCGATTTCAAGTACTTTAACTTTGACCATATCGCCTTCGGATAATTTATCACTTACCTTATCAACGCGTTCATCGGAAATTTGCGAAATATGAACCAGGCCGTCCTTACCTGGCAAAATGGTGACGAAAGCACCGAAATCCATCAGTCTGACGACTTTGCCCTCGTAAACTTTACCTACTTCAACTTCAGCGGTGATTTCTTCAATAAGACGACGCGCTTCTTCACCCGCGGCTTTATCAACTGAAGCCACTTTAACTACGCCATCGTCGGTTAAATCAATACTGGCGCCGGTTATTTCAGTAATACTGCGGATAGTTGCTCCGCCTTTACCGATAACTTCACGGATTTTGCTGGGGTCAATTTTGAAAGTAATGATACGCGGAGCAAAATCAGACATCTGCTCACGCGTGGCCGGCAACGCCTTGTTCATTTCGCCCAGAATATGCAAACGGCCTCGTTTGGCTTGCTCCAGAGCCGATTTCATGATTTCTGCAGTAATGCCATCTATTTTGATGTCCATTTGCAAGGCGGTAATGCCGTCTTCCGAGCCGGCCACTTTAAAATCCATATCGCCCAGATGATCTTCATCACCCATAATGTCCGATAAAACGGCAAAGCTGTCGCCTTCCTTAATCAACCCCATGGCAATACCGGCAACCGGCGATTTAATAGGTACCCCGGCATCCATTAAGGCCAGGCTGCTGCCGCAGACCGAAGCCATGGAGCTTGAACCGTTCGATTCAGTAACTTCAGAGACAACCCGAATAACGTAGGGAAATTCATTCATATCCGGCAGCACCGCAGCTACGCCGCGCTTGGCTAAACGGCCATGACCAATTTCACGGCGTTTTGGCGAACCGACAAAGCCGGTTTCACCGACACTGTAGGGAGGGAAGTTGTAATGCAGCATAAAAGGCTCTTTATACTCACCCGCCAAGGCATCAATTATTTGAGCATCACGCTGAGTTCCCAAGGTGGCAACCACCAAAGCCTGGGTTTCCCCCCGCGTGAACAAGGCAGAGCCGTGGGTCCTGGGCAATACGCCTATTCTGATGCTAATGGGTCTGATTGAGTCTAAAGCACGTCCGTCGATCCGTTTTCCTTCGTAAAGAATGGCATGACGGACAAGCCTGGATTCTACATGTTCGATAACAGGCCGGATCTCGCTTTCAAAGTACTGGCCGTCAGCGGTCAGTTTTTCTATTACGGCATTCCTGATGCTTTTCAACTGTTCCTGTCTAATCTGTTTTGCCGCGATTTGGTAAGTCTCTTTAATGCCTGCTTCCACTTCTGCAGTTATCAGATTTTCGAGTTCATCATTAACTTTGGGCGCTGTCCACTGAATAACTGCGGTTCCGGCGGCTTTAGCGAAGTCATTAATAGCGTTAATGGCAATCTGCATTTGTTCATGGCCGAATAAAACAGCATTGAGCATGACTTCTTCAGGCAAATTATCAGCTTCGGACTCAACCATTAATACGGCATGGGCCGTACCGGCGACAATCAATTCCAAGCGGGATTCCTTTATAGCGGCCGGGGATGGATTTAGGAGATAGGCGCCGTCCTTATAACCCACACAGGCAGCTCCTATCGGGCCGTTAAAAGGCAACCCCGAGATAGCCAACGCCGCAGACGCACCCAGTAAGGCAGGAATTTCGGGGTCAACTTCAGGATTCAGTGAGACAAGTGTCGCAATAATCTGAACCTCGTTAGTATAGCCTGCAGGGAAAAGCGGACGGATAGGCCTGTCTATCAAACGCGATGTTAATGTCTCCTTTTCATTTGGACGACCTTCTCTTTTAAAAAACCCACCCGGTATTTTACCGGCCGCATACGATTTTTCCTGATAATTCACTGTAAGGGGGAAAAAATCTCCGCCATTGGCTTCTTTTTTACCGACGACGGTAACGAGAACGGAGGTACCCTCTACATCAATCATTACCGCCCCGTCCGCCTGACGGGCTATTTCACCGGTCTCCAGGATAATTTTTTGATTGCCGTACTGAAATTCTTTCCTGATAGGGTTCACTATAGGGTTCCTGTGTAGAAGATTATTAAAAATGTGTTCAATTCGAAGTGCTAAAACAAAAACGGCACTCACCAGGTGCCGTTTTTGTTGTGCTTATTATTTGCGCAAACCGAGGCGCTCAATCAGTAAACGATAGCGGTTGCTGTCCTTGTTTTTGAGATAGTCCAGCAATTTACGCCGTTGATTAACCATGCGCAACAGTCCGCGACGTGAATGATTGTCTTTTTTATGGACTGCAAAGTGTGGCGTCAGGTGGGCAATATGGGCAGTCAGCAAAGCAACCTGAACTTCAGGCGAGCCGGTATCGGTTTCTGATTGACGGTACGCTTCTACGACCGCTTTTTTTTGTTCTGCAGTAAATGGCATTTGTAATCCCTATTAGATTAAAAATTAAAAATAGAGCTTGTCCGAGGACGGCTCCTCAATACACTGTCTCCACGATAGGGTGTAGAGTTTCAATCGCTACTTGCGATGCTTCCTCTGAGCGTGTACCTCAGCCTTTTTCATTGCTCAAATTGAACAATTTTTTCGGCGCTAGTTTACCATCCAATAGCATTTCTCCCAAGCCTAAAAAAACTTCTGAATTATACATTCGCACCAGACCTTGAAAGCTTTCTTTTTTATAGATAAGCGATTGCCCATACTTTATACGAATGGCTTGTTCGTCAGACAACTGGACAGCAGGCAGGGCTGCCAGGGGTTTATCAACCTTGATCAGGCGCAGCAACAAGCTTTGCTTATCCATTGCCGTTAGCTGGTCAATGGTAAGGGCATTTTTAATGCTAAACGGCCCTGCCTGCAAGCGGCGCAGTTCTTTCACCATGCCGCAGCAACCGAGATAATGGCCAATATCTTCGGCCAGTGACCTGATATATGTGCCTTTTGAACACCATACATGCAGGGTTAATGTATCAGTCGAAAAATCAACGAGCGACAGTTCAAATATATTGACTTGCCGGGCCTTCCTTTCGACTGTTTTACCTTCCCGCGCCAATTCATAAAGCTTTCTGCCCTTATGCTTCAAGGCTGAATACATCGGAGGAACCTGATTTATTTTGCCGGTAAATTTTTTCAGGCAGGCGTCAATATTGCCAATCGACAGGGCAGGGAGCGCTTTTGTTTCAATTACGACCCCTTCCATATCACCGGTATCCGTCATAATGCCAAGCTGAATAACAACCTGATAGCGCTTGTCGTCTTCCAGCATCATCGCGGAGACTTTTGTCGCTTCGCCAAAACACAGCGGCAGCAAGCCTGTAGCCAGAGGGTCCAGACTACCGGTATGCCCCGCTTTATTGGCATTGAACAAGCGTCTTACTTCCTGCAAGGCTTTATTGGAAGATACTCCCGGCCGTTTATCCAGCAATAATATTCCATCAATATTATGCCCGGACTTGCGTTTACTCATGCAGGCTTGATTCAGGTCTTGCCGGACTTATCCAGATCAGGCTTGGGTAAATCATTCAGGAGTTCTGCAACCCGCATACCCGCATCAAATGAATCATCATAATAAAAACGCAATTCCGAGATATGTCGCAAGCGCATTCTTTTGGCTAATTCATGGCGAATAACAGGCACCAACTCATTCAACCATTTAACATTGTTTTGTTTGCCCTGCTCGTCAACATTTAAGACGGTAAAGTAAACTTTTGCCAGGGCGAGATCTTTACTGACAACCACTTCGTTAATCGTGATTAAGCCCAATCTTGAGTCATCAATATCGCGTTGCAGAATTGAAGAAAGTTCTTTCTGCATTTGCGATGAAACCCGAGCGCTACGGCCAAATTCTCTTGCCATAAGGATTACAGTCCCCGTTTAACTTCTATGCGTTCAAACACTTCAATTTGATCGCCTGGTTTTACATCGTTATAGTTTTTCACTCCGATACCACATTCCATGCCCATTTTAACTTCGCTTACATCATCCTTGAAGCGGCGTAGAGATTCCAGTTGGCCTTCATAAATTACCACGTTTTCACGCAGGACCCGAATAGGCAGATTTCTTTTAACAAAGCCGTCGATTACCATGCAACCGGCAATGGCGCCGAATTTGGGTGAGCGGAATACATCCCGAACTTCAGCAAGCCCGACAATCTGTTCCTTGATTTCAGGCGCCAGCATTCCGCTGATTGATTTTTTAACCTCATCAATCGCATCGTAAATAACGCTGTAATAATGCAGATCAATGCCTTTTTCTTCAATCAGTTTTCGGGCGGTAGCATCCGCTCTAACATTAAAGCCGATTAAAATCGCCCCTGAGGCCAAAGCCAGGTTGGCATCGCCTTCATTGATACCACCCACTCCGCCGAAAACAACCTTGACTTCTACCTCGTCGGTAGATAATTCGACCAGTGAACTGCGTAAGGCTTCCAGACTGCCTTGAACATCCGTTTTAATGACCAGATTCAGGCTTGCAATTTCGCCCGAGGCCATTCTGGAGAACACCTCATCCAGTTTGGATGCTTGTTGAGCCGCTTGCCGGCTTGATTTTTTCCGCTCTTCCCGATGTTTAGCCAAATCTTTGGCAATACGTTCGTTTTGAACCACCAGAAACTCATCGCCTGCATCGGGCGTACCTGACAAACCCAGAATTTCAACCGGCGCACAAGGTCCGGCGGCTTTAATCGCTTTGCCGTTTTCATTAAACATGGCTCTGACACGGCCAAATTCCTGGCCGCACAAAACCATCTGGCCGCTTTCCAGAGTGCCTTTTAGAACCAGCACTGTTGCCACTGCACCGCGGCCTTTATCCAGTCTCGATTCAATGACAATACCCGAGGCGGGGCCTTCTACAGGGGCTGTCAATTCCAAAATTTCAGTCTGAACAATTAAGGCTTCAATTAAATCATCAATGCCTTCACCGGTTTTAGCTGAAATTTTAAGAAACTGCACATCGCCGCCCCATTCTTCGGGCAGTACATTAATATTGGCCAGTTCCTGCATAACTTTTTCAGGGTTTGCATCCGGCTTGTCAATCTTGTTTATAGCGACAATAATCGGCACATTTGCAGCTCTTGCGTGCTCTACCGCTTCCTTGGTCTGGGGCATGACACCGTCATCCGCAGCAACAACGACAATCACTACGTCGGTCACATCGGCTCCTCTGGCCCGCATGGCGGTAAACGCCGCATGACCCGGCGTATCGAGAAATGTGACTGAGCCGTGATCTGTCTTCACCTGGTAGGCGCCGATATGCTGGGTAATACCGCCGGCTTCTCCGGCAGCAACGCGGGTTTTACGAATATAATCCAATAATGAGGTTTTCCCATGATCGACATGGCCCATAATGGTAACGATAGGCGCCCGCGGCAAGGCCACGCGATTATCCTCTGCCTGTACCTCAGACAGCATTTCCTGCTCAAGATCATCATCACTCTGCATTATTACCTTGTGACCCATTTCCTCAACCAGAATAACGGCTGTGTCCTGATCAATGCTTTGATTGATGGTCGCCATAATGCCGAGCTTCATCAAGTGTTTAATGACCAGCGCAGCTTTAACGCTCATTTTCTGGGCAAGATCGGAAACGAGTATCGATTCCGGGATTGCAACTTCCTTCACTATCGGCGCCACGGGCATTTCAAACTGATGCCTGGTATTGGCCTGGATACTTACACGTTGAGTTTGCTTACCTTTCTTTTTGCCTCTTTTAGCTTCCTTGCCTGTACGTGCTGCTTCTTCCTGATTTTTTCTATGCAAGGTCTCCTGTTTAGCTCCAGCCTGTTGCCTGACTTTTTCAGCATTCCGTTTAATGGATTCCTCAAGCCGGCGTTCTTTTTCCTGCTGTTTTTTTCTGGCCTCATCAAGTTCTTTGGTTTTAGCGGACTGTTCCTGTTTGGTTTTCTTTTCTTCCTTGGCTTTTAATAGGTCGAATTCAACTTCAGGCTTGCTATCCTCTGCTTCAGGTTCAATGACGGCTTCATGTTCCACCTCGACAGCAGCAGGTTGTACTGGTTGTGCTTCAGCAGGTTGTACTTCCGGCTCAAGTTTAGCTTCTTCTGCCAGTGCAGCTTGCGGGTGTTGATCCTTATTAGCTTCTTTTGCATGAGTTTCAATTGCCGGGACTTCCACCGAGGGGATTTTCCCGGCTTGAGTTTGCGCTTGCCCCAACTGAGCTATATGCTGACTCTGATCTATCTGACCAGGCTTTGGCCCAATTTCTTTGTGCTCGTCAACATCGGCTACATTACTACGTTTGATATACGTCTTTTTTTTACGCACTTCAACGCTGATGGTTTTAGTGGAGTTTCCCGGTACACTCGCCTGTTTAATTTCAATAACTTTTCTGCGTTCCAAAGTTACCCGTCTTGGCGAGCTTTTGTCTTCCCCATCGCCTTTGCCGTGGCGCTTGCGCAAATGCGCAAGCAGCTGCATTTTTTCATCTTCACTAATGACATCATCAGCAGCGCTCGCCGATAATCCTGCTTCTTTCAGCTGCACTAATAATCGTTCCAAAGGTATTTTTACAACCTCAGCCAATTGACGTACTGTTTTGTTACTCATTACTTGCCCCATACTAAGCCCTATGCTCCTCAGCAAACCAAGGCTCACGCGCCTTCATAATCAATTTTGCCGCTCGCTCTTCATTCATGTCCGGAAAATTTATCAAATCATCAATCGATTGATCTGCCAAGTCATCCATCGTGATAATACCTTGACTAGCCATATCATAAGCAAGGTCTCTGGTCATACCTTCCATTTCCAGCAAGTCTTGCGCCGGCTCGGCTGTTTCTATTTTCTCTTCATCTGCAATAGCGCTGATCAGCAAGGCGTCTTTGGCCCGGCTTTTCAGTTCATTAACAAGATCTTCATCAAAGCCTTCAATTTCCAGCATTTCACTGACTGGCACATAAGCTATTTCTTCAACTGTATTAAAGCCTTCCTCAACCAGAATCAAGGCAATATCTTCATCAACATCCAGTAGTTCTACAAATAACTGCTTGATCTTATCGGCTTCAGCCTCGCTGCTTTCTTCCGCTTTAGATGCATCGATAACATTTAATTCCCATCCGGTTAGCTGTGTTGCCAACCGTACATTTTGTCCGCCGCGACCGATAGCCTGGGACAGATTTTCCGAATTAACCGCCAAATCCATGCTATGTCGGTCTTCATCAACGACAATGGACTGGATTTCAGCAGGCGACATGGCATTAATAACGAATTGAGCATCACTTGGATTCCAAAGAATAATATCAACACGTTCTCCGGCAAGCTCATTCGAAACTGATTGTACTCTGGATCCTCTCATGCCGACGCACGCTCCAACCGGATCAAGCCGCGGATCGTTGCTTTTTACGGCAACCTTGGCTCTGGAGCCGGGATCGCGTGCGGCGCCCATCACGGCGATCATGCCTTCGCCTACTTCAGGCACTTCAAGACGAAACAGGGCAATCAGTAATTCAGGAGCAGTCCGGCTGACAAACAGTTGAGGGCCGCGAGGCTCTGAGCGTACCGTTTTCAAGTATCCTCTTATCCTGTCGCCTATGCGAATGGGTTCGCGGGGAATCATGTCTTCCCGGGCGATATAGGCTTCTACGTGCCCGCCCAAGTCCAGGAATACACTACCTTTCTCGATGCGCTTTACGATACCTGTTATCAATTCGCCTACACGGTTTTTATAGGCATCAACAATCTTCCTGCGCTCGGCTTCCCTGACCTTGTGGATAATAACCTGTTTGGCAGTCTGCGCGGCAATACGGCCGAAATCAACAGATTCAATTTCTTCCTCTACAAAGTCGCCAACCTGGATATCAGGATCATCCATCCGGGCGACTTCCAGCAAAACTTGCGTTTCCGGAAACTCAACATCACCGTCAATCAGATTATTGGCAGCTACCACTTCCCAAAGCCGGTAAGTCATATAATCACCGGTTTTTCTGTCTATAACAACGCGGACTTTAATTTGATTAGTATGACGTTTGATCGTAGCCGCTTCCAAGGCTGATTCTATCGCTTGAAATACAACTTCTTTTTCGATCTCCTTTTCATTAGAGAAAACTTCCGCTACTAATAAAATTTCTTTATTTGCCACTGCGTGCTCCTTTTTGATTAAATAAACGGGTTTCAGGCACCAAACGCGCTTTGCTCATGGCGTTAAACGGCACCTCAAAAACCTGACCCGCTTCCTGAAGCGTAATAATATCGTCTTCAACCTTTTCAATCCGGCCGGTAATTTTTCTCCGGCCCTCTATAGCTTTAAATAAATTAACGAGTACCGTGCTGCCGATAAATTGTTTAAATTGACTGACCTTAAAGAAAGGCCTGTCTTCCCCTGGCGAAGAAATTTCCAAATGATAATTGCCTTGTATAGGATCTTCAACATCCAGGACGCCGCTGATTTGATGGCTTACCTGGGAACAGTCTTCAATGAGGATTCCTTTTTCGCTATCAATGTAAATTCTTAAGCATCCATGTTTGGGATGCGGGTTATATTCAATGCCTATGCATTCATAGCCTAACCCTTCAACTATTGGCTCAATTAAATTAACCAAATGCTCAGGAGCCTGCTTCATTTTTTCCTCATTTACTAGCGCACATAAAAAAAGAGCCCAAGGCTCTTCCCTTACCAACCTGTGTAAGCTTCCTGAAACCGAAGCCCAAAAATAAAAAACCCCAAAAAGGGGTCTCCATATATGGTAGCGGGGGCAGGATTTGAACCTACGACCTTCGGGTTATGAGCCCGACGAGCTACCAAGCTGCTCCACCCCGCGATTGATTTAATAATTATAAAGACTTAACAGTAATTTAGCAACTTATTTATGCTAAAAAGCTTTCCATCCCTGCAGGAATAAAACCGGATTTTAAGCAAGAACTGATGATTTCAATAGCCTGATCTCAGGCCTAGCCAAAGATGAAATTTACTGCTTAAACCTGCTTCACAAGGTCTAAACCAAGACCCGTTAAAATAATGTAGCTAACAGATTTTTGTCTTTAATGAAGATAAACCCAAGCCTTATCTGCTAACAAAGACATTAGCGGCACTCGATAGTTCATTTTGCAAGGGGCTGGCACTCATATCGCTCCGGACTTTGACTTCCGTAGCAGCGGCTTCAGCTGTTTTTAAGTCCGCTCAGGATATATAATTAGCCTTCAATCAATAAATACCAACAGAATCCCTGCAAATATTCCCGCTAAAACATCATCGAGCATGATGCCGAGGCCGCCTCTCACCTGCTGGTCGACCCATTTGATGGGCCACGGCTTTAATATATCAAATACTCGAAATAGCAGGAAGCCCAATACCAAAGTTTTCCAGGCAAAGGGCACCCACCACATGGTTATTAAAAAACCGGCGATTTCATCCCAGACTATGCCGCCAAAATCATGCTCGCCCAATTTTTCTGCAGCCCATCCACATATCCATACACCGAAAATAGTAACTGCAATCGTTACCAGGCTGTAAACAATGCTGTTTGTCTGGACAATTAACCAATACACCGGGACTGCCGCTATGGTGCCAAACGTCCCGGGGGCTTTTTTGGCCAGTCCGGAACCAAAACCGAAAGCCAGAAACAGGACAGGATCAGACAGAATCTGCTTGGGCGACAGCTTATTCCTTCCATGATGCCGATTATGCAAAATGCTCAAAACCTTTTACCTGCAAGGGCTGAATAATACCCGACTTATTCAGGCGTAAACCCGGCTCGGACTCAATGACGCCAATTTGTTTGCAGCCGATAGTCAGCTTCGCTGCTTTCTCTGGATTTACGGTAAAACACAGTTCATAGTCATCGCCGGCAACCAGGGGCATAGTCCAGTCACCCGTTTCATTTATGTAGGTTAGTATCGCATCAGATAGCGGCAATTCATCCCAATCGAGACATGCCCCTACCTGGCTTTGTTCGAGGATATGTCCCAAATCACTGGCCAAGCCATCGGAGACATCAATGCAGGCGCTGGCAATACCTCTTAAAGCGAGGCCTGCGTTAACCTGAGGGTCAGGCTGATTAAACCGTTTTAATGCAGCTTCTGGATTCACACAGCAGTAACCCTGGTTAACCTTTAGTCCGAGTCCTGCATCGCCCAGGCGGCCGGTCAGGTAAATACAATCGCCGGCTCTTGCAGTGGAGCGCAGTAAAGCCTGACCCTTTGGCACCAGACCCATAGCCTGAACGGTTAAAGTTAATGGGCCCAAAGTGGTATCTCCGCCAATCAAATCCACTGAATATCGCTCAGCTAAAGTCAAAAATCCTTTAGTAAAAGCCGTCAGCCAATTTTCATCAACTGCCGCTAAAGTTAATGCCAGCATTACAGAAACCGGTTTTGCGCCCATGCCAGCCAGGTCGCTTAAATTAACGGCTAACAGCTTATGGCCAAGCTGTGCAGGATCGGCTCCGGCAAAAAAATGCACATTTTCAACCATCGTATCGGTTGTTACAGCCAATTCATAACCAGCCGGAATCGACACTAGCGCGCAGTCATCACCAATACCCAAATGTGTTGAAGGATTTTTTACCTTTTGTCTGGTAAAGAAACGCTGAATCAGGGCAAATTCGGAAATCGGCACAATTATTTATTTGCCTGCGGTTCTGGCTTTAATTTCTACGGCTCTTTCTTTTTGGGCGATCTTATCCAGAATGCCATTAATATATTTATGACTGCCATCGGCGCCAAAACATTTGGCCAGATTAATGCTTTCATTCAGGATCACCCGATAGGGCATATTCAGCCGATGCAGCAGTTCATAAGCGCCTATTCTTAAAATGGCTCTTTCGACCGGATCAATCATATCGACGGGACGGTCGACAAATTCGGCTAAAGACTGATCAAGAGTCTCGAGATTTTTGGGTATTTCGTGAAACAGTTCGGTAAAGTAGCTTTTCTGGGCATCTTTCAGCCGCTCTTCCTCTTGAAACTGTAACTCAATCTCGCCAAGATTCTGGCCGGTCATCTGCCATTGGTACAAGGCCTGCACAGCAGCTTTACGGGCATTGGTACGCGCTTGACTCATCAGCCTTCCAGATTTTTTAGCAGGCTTACCATTTCTATGGCTGACAGCGCAGCTTCAGCGCCCTTGTTGCCGGCTTTGGTGCCGGCACGTTCTATCGCCTGTTCAATCGTATCAACGGTTAGCACGCCAAAGCTGACCGGCACGCCGTATTGCAGAGAAGCATGAGTCAGACCTTTCACGCATTCACCGGCGACATACTCGAAATGGGGGGTGCCGCCCCGTATCACAGCACCTAAGGCAATGATGGCATCATAGGTTTTTTTAGCGGCTATACGCTGCACCACCAGAGGCAATTCAAAAGCGCCTGGGGTTTTTACAAGATGAATATCGGCGCTATCCGCCCCGTGGCGCACCAGAGCATCAATAGCGCCTGACACCAGTTGCTCAACGATAAAGCTATTAAAACGGGACGCTACCAGACAAAACTTACCTCCCTGGGCTAATAAATTTCCTTCAAATGTTGTTATTGTCGACATGATGCTTCTCTACTTTACGAATATTATTTTCTGAAACGACAGCGTCACACCTGTCATAACTAACATGCCCGGATACCTCCAGATCAAACCCGGACAAGCCGACATATTTCTTTTTGGTGCCCAGAACTTTTAATTTATGCACGCCCAAATCCGCCAGTATTCTGGCTCCGGTACCGGTCATGCGCCAATCGGTCGCCTCCGGATTCTGCACCGAACTTAAAATTCCATGGTCTTCCAGTTGATAATGATGGATCAGTTCCACCAAAGACTTATTGTCTTCACTCTGCCTGATAACCACCAAAACACCGCAACCTTCTTCAGCAATTTTTTGCATGGCTTCGCGTATTGAAACCGTGCTGTCGCTGCGCTTTGAGGCAAACACATCATCAAGCAAATTGCGCGCATGGACTCTGACTAGCACCGGCTTATCTCCGGAAATCTGCCCCATCACCATTGCCAGATGCACATTATTGTCATTTCTGTCCTGATAGGCATAGAGCCGAAAATCGCCAAATTCAGTGGGGAAGTTACACTCGCTGATTCGTTCCAGGGTATTTTCATGCTGAATACGGTAATGAATTAAATCAGCAATGGTTCCGATTTTAAGATGATGTTGTTCGGCGAAAGCCTCCAGATCCGGCCTTCTTGCCATCGAACCATCTTCATTGAGTATTTCAACAATGACGGCGGCAGGCTCGACTCCGGACAGTCGGGCTAAGTCGCATCCGGCTTCGGTATGGCCGGCACGGTTTAACACGCCTCCGGGCATGGCCATCAAGGGGAATATATGGCCAGGCTGCACCAGATCATCGGCTTTGGCGTCCGCCGCTACGGCGCATTGCACGGTACGAGCGCGGTCAGCGGCTGAAATCCCGGTTGTTACGCCGGCTGCCGCCTCGATGGAGACAGTAAAATTAGTCGAATGAGCCGTCTTGTTTTCATTGACCATTAACGGCAGGCGCAGCTGCTGACAGCGTTCACTGGTCAAGGTTAAGCAAATCAGGCCGCGGCCGTAACGAGCCATAAAATTGATATCTTCAGGACGCGTAAAAGATGCGGCCATTACCAGATCGCCTTCATTCTCACGATCTTCATCATCCATAATGACGACCATTTTGCCTGCACGTAACTCTGCTATGATTTCTTCAATTGTATTCACAAATGCCCTTCATTAGAAAAAACCGCTTTTTTGCAATAATTCTTCGGTAATGCCGCCATGATTTTTAGCGGCTGCATCGCTCAGCATTAACCGCTCCATATAACGAGCCAGCAAATCGACTTCCAGATTAACCGAGGTTCCGACCGTAGCATCACCGAGCGTTGTTTCCTTAAGCGTGTGCGGTACAATATTAACGCTGAATAATGACCCCTCGACCTCATTGACAGTCAGGCTGATGCCATTGATACAGATAGAGCCTTTTTCAGCGATATATTTGGCCAGAGTATCCGGCGCCTTAAATTTAAAGCGGAATGAGCGTCCATCGGCTTTTTTTTCGATGACCTGGCCAATGCCGTCAACATGCCCGCTGACGATATGTCCCCCCATGCGCGTGGATGGCGTCAAAGCCAGCTCGAGATTAACTCGAGTACTGGTAGTCACGTTCTTAAATATTGTTCTGGATAAGGTTTCATTGGATACATCGGCGCAAAAATAATCCGTACCCAACTCCACAGCCGTTAAACACACGCCATTGACTGCAATGCTATCACCTACTGCAGCATCACTGAGCGCTAATTTGCCGGTATTTACGGTTAACCGGCAATCGCCGGCTTTTTGTTCGATTGCCGATATTTTTCCTACGGCTTGAATAATGCCTGTAAACATCAGTACCTTCTGTTAAAAAGCAGCTTGCCCGCTTAAGGTGTAAGTGTTAATTTTAAATCCTGACCAATTTGCCTGACATCGCACAGCTTTAAATTTTTCCTGTCCGCCATCTGCTGCAAGCCCGGCATTTTAAATAAGCCGCGGCCCTGATCGCCGAGAATGCAGGGGGCTATGTAAACCACATATTCATCGACCAGCCCTTCAGTCAAGAGCGCGCCGTTCAGTATGGGGCCCGACTCAACCAGTACTTCATTGATTTGTTGCCACGCTAAAAAAATCATGACTTCGTGCAGATCAAGCCGGCCATTTTTATCCGGCAATCGGTAAACTTCAAAACCGCTTTTTTCAAAAATCTGTTGCTTCATTTTATCATGAGAGCATGTCAAGATCAGATTGCGTCCCGGCAAAGAGGCCATACGCGCAGTAAAAGGCATTTTCAACTGAGAATCCAATACGACTCTGACCGGTTGTACTACGTTCATATTTATACGCGCAGTCAGCGCCGGATCATCAGCTAAAACGGTATTGATGCCGGTTAAAATCGCCGAACTTTCAGCCCTTAGCCCATGCACGTCAGCTCTGGCCTCAGCTGAAGTAATCCATTTACTCTCGCCCGATGCCATTGCCGTCCGACCATCCAGGCTCATCGCCAGTTTACTGCGCACAAAAGGGCGGTTTTTAGTCATTCTTTTAATAAAACCGCGGTTCAATGCCAGCGCATCTTGCTCTAATACCCCGCATACCACATCAATTCCGGCCGCTTTAAGCTTTTTCAGACCTTTGCCTGACACCTGGGGGTTTGGATCCTGCATGGCCGCCACCACCCTGGTTATGCCGGCTTTTATAAGGGCTTCGCAACAGGGCGGCGTCCGGCCGTAGTGACTGCAGGGCTCCAAGGTCACATAAGCAGTTGCGCCTTTAGCATCCGCTACCTGGTTTAATGCCTCGATTTCCGCGTGTCCAAGCCCGGCTTTAACATGCCAGCCTTCGCCGATAATGACATCATCCCTGACTAAAACACAACCTACACGCGGGTTTGGCTTGGTTGTGTAAAGCCCATTTTTAGCAAGATTAAGTGCCCTCGCCATATAAACAGCATCCTGCCGAGCTAAAAGTGACATATTATTTTTTTTGTAGATGTTCAATTATGTCAGTAAATTCACTGACATCCTGAAAACTTCGATATACCGATGCAAACCGCACAAAAGCCACATGGTCCAGTGAATTCAGCTCTTTCATGACTTTTTCGCCCACTTCCTGCGCAGGTATTTCGCGCTCGCCTTTCGCCAATAATTGTTTTTTGATGCGATGGATGGCGGCTTCAATGTCATCACTGGCAACCGGCCGTTTTTCCAGGGCCTTGATCATTCCTGAACGTAGCTTGTTGTCATCAAAAGGCTCTCGAATTCCGTCGCGCTTAATAATTCGTGGCAGCGTTAATTCCGCCGCTTCATAAGTGGTAAATCTTTCTTTACAAATGTTGCATTCGCGTCGGCGACGAACCTGATCTCCTTCATTGGCCAATCGGGAATCAAGAACGCGAGTATCTTGTGCTGCACAAAACGGACATCGCATAATTAAGTCACTGCTGCAGGTATACGGGAAGCTCGAGCTTTAAATTCAAAGCTGTAAATTTTATAACACTTTTTTATATTTTATCGGTATTTATTTCCATCTTCTCAAGACAATGGAGCTTAAATACGGTTGAAAACTGAAGCCGCCCTCAATTCAGGGCAGGCTGTTAGGCAGGAAGTATACGGCGGCAATTCAGTTATGGATTGACCTGGGCAATCCAGTCCTGGAGATTATAGTAATTGGTAATACGGGCGACTTTGTTATCGCGAATTTCAAAAAAGGCGCCGGCCGGCAGACGATATTTTTGTCCTTGTGCTACGGGCAATCCTTCATCGGTTTGAATATACTCCCCCAACACAACGAATTCGGCGGCAGCCCGGGCCCCGTCGGCTGTAGCCATAATGACTATATCGACCAGTTGTTCTTTATAATTATAGTTCATGCAGGCCATGAACTGAGTGAACGCTTCCTTGCCTATTTCCCGTTTGCCTTGATTGATATCGTGAATGACATCATCGGTGAGCAGGTTCAGGAAAGTCTTCATATCTCCGCTGTTGAAAGCGGCATAGTAGTGTTCCACAAGGTTGATGCTGTCTTGGTTCATATTAATTCCGGGGGTCAAACAGGATAAGGTCAGGCCGCCTATTTTATAGTTAAATAGCAATTTTGCCCTGATTATTTTAGCCGTGTTTGCCCGGTACGGGATAAATGATGTCGATTTTTGATATTAAAATGAACTCTGCCGGCGGCAACGCTATTACGGCGCTATTTTCAAGATTGGAGGGGTGGTTACAGAATAAAGCGCCAGGCAAATGCTGTCTCTGGAATGCTTTGCTAATTCATGACGTTTTTTACCAGCCGTCTTGATGACAGGTAAAATTTTCATACTTATATGAAGCTCCTCCATTGCCAGCATGCGCAATAGGTGGGGTACAAAAGCATCTTCGCCAATGAAAGGAGCCAGTGCTTTGGTATCGCCCAGATATTCGAGAGCGATAGGCTGGATAGCTGCTTTAGTGAGCAAGGCCGGTTGAAAAAGGGAGGAATGAAAAGGCAGTATATGTGAGCCGTCGCTGGTAGTGCCTTCAGGGAAGGCAATAATTTTGCGGTGTTGCTTTAACAACCAGACCATTTTCTCGGCAGTTGTCCGAACCTGCCGTTTGTCGCCGCGGCGAATGAAAACAGTTCCGCCCTGCACAGCCAGGTAACCAATGAGCGGCCAATTCAGAATGTCGTTTTTGGCAACGAAACAGGCCGGCAGAAGTTGGCCGATTGCGATTATATCCAGCCACGAAATATGATTGCTCACCAGAATCGCGTCGCCGTCAACCACTTTGCCGTCTATTTGAATGTGCAGGTTTAAAATACGGCTAAAACATTTTAACCAGTGCATTTTTAACTGATTGCAGTTATCGGTGGCTTTATTGATGCTGCAAGCGGCGTTGATAATCGGAAAAATGATGCCTGCAATAATCAATCCTGCCAGAAACAGTACAATAATCAAGCTGGCCTTATAAATTAAGCGCAGTCTGGTTTTCATGGGTGGATAAGGGATTTTTCAGGTAATGTTTTGTGTATCTGTCAGATAGTTGATCAAGAGGCAGCAGAATAAATAAATCCATTACATTAAAATCCTTATCCCAAAAAGGTGCGCCGCAAACCTGAACGCCGAAGCGTAAATAGGCTTTAAGCAAGGGAGGGATTCCGGACTCATCTCTTTGGCAAGTCAATGAATCCGGAACGGCAATTTTCGGGCTGACATTCAGGCTGGAAGGCGCGATATTTTTTGCGCCAATAGTCCGGTAGACGGCATCCACGGCGAAGCCGCCAGGACCGGGGGAAATACTGGCGCAACCGATCAAATAATCATAGCGGCCTTGCTGAGCGTATTTGACCAGTCCCGACCATAAAGTCGTCAAAACCGCACTGCCGCGAAAATCGGAGTCAACACAAGTGCGGCCTATTTCCAGAAAACGGCCGGGCATTGCAAAAACACGATCGAGATTAAATTCAGTTTGGGAATAAAAGCGGCCCAATTGCCAGGCCTGAAACTGATTTAACAAGCGGGTATAACCGGCGATTTTCCTGGTGACGTCATCAAAGACAATTAAGTGATCGCAATAGTCGTCGATTTCATCATAATCGAGGCCTTCAGCTCCGGTTTTAAGTTTCGCGCCCATTTCTTCGGCAAATATGCGATAGCGAAGTTTCTGGGCCTGCCTGACCCATTGTTCATCGCGGGTAACAAAGCATTCAAGGCGGCCCGACTGTTTTATTTTTATCTGCGCATCCAATATTTTCATCATTAATATAGAAAGAAAAAAAGATGGCAATACGATAAAAAACAAAGATGTTATTTTGATGTCTATGCGGTTACATTTTTATGACAATGAAATTAAGGATGAAGATGAGCCGGCTTCACTTAAATGAAGCTGATCGCACGCCATGATTTCCGGATGAATTTTCAGGCCTCGCAATTACCGGGATAATACGCTTGCGCTTTAGTATAATTGCATCACTTATTAATTATTTTTACCTGCTTTTTTACAATCAATGAGCAAGAAAATCAAAACCGCGTTTGTCTGCGATCAGTGCGGTGCGGATTATCCGCGCTGGGGCGGACAATGCACAAGCTGCGGTGAATGGAATACAATCAAGGAAGTCAGACTGGGATCAACAGCTGCAGACCGCAATAATCGTTCTGCAGGTTATGCTGGAAGCCGGTCGGAAGTTAAGTTATTATCGGATATAAATCTTTTACAGACCGAGAGAATTTCCAGCGGCATTTCAGAATTCGACCGCGTATTGGGCGGCGGCATCGTCAGCGGCAGTGTGGTATTGATTGGCGGAGCGCCGGGGGCAGGAAAGAGCACCATTTTACTTCAGGCCATTGCCAATATTGCCGAACGCGGCGTCAGTGTTCTGTATGTTTCCGGTGAAGAATCCTTGCAACAGGTTGCTGAAAGAGCGCACAGGCTCAGGCTTCCTGCAAACAAGATCATGATGCTTACCGAAACTTCGGTGCAGCGGATTTGTGATGTACTGGATGAAGTCAAACCGCAAATTCTGGTTATCGACTCGATTCAGGTTATGCATACCCAGGAAGCGGATTCAGCGCCAGGATCTGTATCTCAAGTCCGGGAGTCGGCCAGTTATCTGACACAGTATGCAAAAAAACATAATGTTTCCATTTTTATGGTTGGCCATGTGACCAAGGATCATTCCCTGGCCGGCCCTATGACCTTAAGCCATATTGTAGATACGCAGGTGATTCTGTCTGCTACGGATGATGCCCGGCACAGGGTGTTAAGAGCAGATAAAAACAGGTTTGGCAGCGTTGGTGAACTGGGCTTTTTTGCCATGGACAGTTCAGGGCTCAAAGAGGTTAAGAATCCCTCGGCAATGTTTTTGAACAGGCCGGAAAAACCGTCCTCGGGCAGCGTGGTCACTGTTCTTTGGGAAGGCACCCGGCCGCTGTTAGTGGAAATCCAAGCCTTGGTGACAGAATGCCAGTATGGAAACCCGCGGCGGCTGGCCGTAGGTTTTGACCAGAATCGGCTGGCCATGCTGCTTGCCGTGCTGTCGCGGCACGGCGGTATCTTTACGGCAAACGATGAAATTTACGCCAATGTGGTCGGCGGCATTAAAGTCACGGAAACAAGCTCCGACTTGGCCATAGTAGTCGGAATTGTTTCCAGTTTAAAAGATAAGGTTATTGCGCATGATACCTTCTTCTTTGGAGAGATTGGCCTTAGCGGCGAAATCAGGCCGGTGGCGAATGGCCACGCCCGTCTGAATGACGCGGCCAAACACGGCTTTAAAAAGGCTGTAATCCCCAAGGCGAATGCGCCCAAAAAATCAATTGAAGGCCTGGAAATTTATGCCGTTTCGACTGTTTCCGAAGCCCTGGACATTTTTTCACAAATGTAGAATATAGCTGTGAGGAACAACTTTTTTAGCTTTATTTCTATGCGGATCAGCAGCGTTTGTCGGGTGGTGATGGTGTGGCGACTAAAAATGATCAATGTTATCTGCCCCTTTGATTGCCCGGCTTTAGAATAGGCGCTACTTTGTTACAATTTTATTAAATGCACACAGATATGGAAAAAATAAAAGTTCTTTTTGTCTGCATGGGCAACATATGCAGATCCCCGACTGCCGAAGGCGTATTCGCCAAGCTTCTCAGGGAGCATGCTCTGGAAGAGCATTTTATTCTCGATTCAGCCGGCACACATGCTTATCATCTTGGCGAAGCGCCCGATTTGCGCGCGCAGAAGGCAGCTCTTGAAAGAGGCATTGAATTAGGGCATTTGCGCGCTAGAAAAGTCGCCCTGGAGGATTTTGAGGAGTTTGATTTCCTGTTGGCTATGGATTGCGAAAATTATTCTGCGCTAATGGATATCTGTCCCGACAAACATAAAGAGAAAATCGGATATTTTCTTGATTATGCTTCGCATCTCGGTGAACGTGAAGTTCCTGATCCCTATTTTGGCGGTAAACATGGTTTTGAAAGAGTGCTGGATATGATCGAGCATGCATCCGCCGGGTTTTTAAAAACATTGCGCGAAACAGGGCATATTCCTTGAAATGACAGGTAATTTATGCGAATTCGGTCTTTATGACTTTATTATTAAATAGGCAAAGATGATGGCAATCGTATCAAACACCGTTTCTTATCTGGATGGCGAGGTCTTACTTGAAGCCTTTGTTGCTTTTGATGATTCATTCTCAAGCCGCAGGCCGGCTGTTTTAATTAATCATGCCTGGGGGGGACGGGATGATTTTGTAGCCGGAAAAGCCAAAAAAATCGCAGAGTCAGGCTATATCGGCTTTGCGCTGGATATGTACGGAAAAGGTGTTTCAGGTTCAGGCCCAGAACAGAATGCAAAACTGATGCAACCTTTTATGGCCGACCGGTCTATGCTGCAAAAACGGATCAAGGCAGCTTTTGACGCAGTAAAATTAATGCCCTGGGTCGATGATACCAAGATAGCCGCGATTGGTTTTTGTTTTGGCGGATTATGCGTGCTTGACTTGGCCAGAACCGGCGCTGACCTGAAAGGCGCGGTCAGTTTTCATGGCTTGCTGGACGCGCCGAATAATATAAAGGATACTGCAATCAAGGCAAAAATATTGGTCTTGCATGGCCATGATGATCCTCTGGCCCCCCACGAGCAGGTTACTGCCTTTGCAGAGGAAATGACCAGAGCAGGCGCGGACTGGCAATTGCATCTTTATGGTAATACCCAACATGCCTTTACCAATCCTGCCGCCAACGATCCTGACTTCGGCACTGTCTATCAGCCAACTGCCGACCGGCGTTCCTGGATTGCAATGGAAAACTTCCTGACGGAAATTTTTGCTTAGTTTTAGTACTGCTGCGGTTCTCAACTAATTATATGGGAATGCCGTTTAGTCACACAGAGCGGTAAGTTTGTGCTTTGGTGTATTGAAAACCCGTCAGCCTTATCATGCCACACTGCCGTTTTCGGATTGACTTCCAAGACAGTATCCAGGTACTACAGTTTTTGTTCTCTTTACCGAATTTGCACGATCTCAACCTCAATACCTATTAACTCAGTCCATACGGTATCTGCGGTTAAAATGGCAACTGCCTTTTTTCGTCAAGCCCAGACGTGTCCTGTCGCCCGGCGATAAGCCGGGGCGGCGGGTGTAGGGAAGCAGGCGATTCGCATGCAGTAAGTGCAGCTGAGTGAAAAAGACAATCTTTATCGAGGTTTGCTGTATCTGTTGAATTGGCAAGCTTACGTCAATGCCATCACGATTAAATCGTCCTGCTTCCTCACTTAAATTAACGGTGGAGATGCAGGTGCTTTCAATATATTTTCCACGACGTCATGATCCGCTTCCCGAAACAGATAAGCCAGCAACGCCGAAGCATCGAATACCTTCATTCGTTCTTCGCTTCTGATCTGTATTCCTGGATAAGCTGCTCAACCACAGAGGCGGGTTTTTTTCCTTGATAAAGTTGATCCACGAGCTGTTGCAGACTGAAGACAGGTTTTATTCCATTCAGGCATAAGCAGTTAGAATATTTCGAACCTCAGCTTCTACGTTAAGCCTACCCTGGGCCGACAGCACTCGTAATGCCGACTGTATAAGATCAGGTAGATTTCTTATGGTTAATGTTGCCATTGTGGTAGTGGATAAGATATAAAAATTAACTGTATTGCTGTCCTTTATGGACGCTGATTCTTTAACATGAGTAGCAACTATTTGTTATAATTTATAAATTAATCAGACTTGCAATATGCATCTGGCCTCAGGGAATCAGAAGCCGGGCGTTTGCTTTTAATCCAGTAACTAAAAACCATGCCAGTGTCTGTTGCGGCATTTATGTTTATATAGGGATCAATGTCAAACTTCGCTAAAGAAATTATTTCTGTCAATCTCGAAGACGAGATGAAACAGTCTTATCTCGACTACGCCATGAGCGTTATTGTCGGCCGAGCGCTTCCCGATGTCAGAGACGGCCTGAAGCCGGTTCATCGCCGCGTACTCTATGCAATGAGCGAGGTGGGCAACGACTGGAACAAGCCATATAAGAAATCCGCTCGCATTGTCGGGGATGTCATGGGTAAATATCACCCGCATGGCGATATGGCGATTTATGACACCATGGTGCGCATGGCGCAGCCGTTTTCCCTGCGTTATATGCTGATTGACGGGCAGGGCAACTTCGGTTCAGTGGATGGCGATCCCCCTGCGGCTCAGCGTTATACGGAAGTGCGCATGGCGAAAATTGCCCATGAGCTGCTGGCTGATATTGATAAAGAGACGGTCAATTTCATTCCCAACTATGATGAATCGGAGTCCGAACCCCAGGTCTTGCCGACCCGGATTCCGGCCTTGTTGATTAACGGCTCATCCGGCATTGCCGTAGGAATGGCCACCAATATTCCGCCGCATAATCTATCGGAAGTTATCAGTGCCTGTCTCGCCATGATTGACCAGCCGGACGTTACTGTTCAGGATTTAATGAAGCATATTCCGGGGCCTGATTTTCCTACCGCAGCTTTTATTAACGGCGCCTCAGGCATTTATAGTGCTTATATAACCGGGCGCGGGAAAATTTATCTGCGCGCACGCTGTCATTTTGAAGACATTGGCGACAGCAGCCGGCAAGCAATTATTACCACGGAATTACCTTATCAGGTCAACAAGGCCCGCTTGCTGGAAAAGGTCGCCGAGCTGATTAAAGAAGGCAAGCTGGAAGGCATTTCCGGATTGCGCGATGAATCCGATAAAGACGGCATGCGTATGGTGATAGAACTTCGGCGGGGCGAAGTGGCGGAGGTTGTCTTGAATAATCTCTACAAGCAGACGCAATTCCAGACGGTATTCGGCATTAACATGGTTGCCTTGCTGGATGGGCGGCCGCATTGTATGAACCTGAAGGAAATAATCCGCGCCTTCGTTGACCACAGGCGCGAAATTGTTACCCGCAGATCGCTGTTTAATCTCCGCAAAGCCCGCGAAAGAGCACATATTCTGGAAGGACTTGCGGTGGCTTTGGCCAATATCGATGCGATGATCGCGCTGATTAAAACCTCCGGCAATCCGGCAATTGCCAAAGAAGGGTTATTGTCCAGAACATGGGATGCAGGACTCGTTTCCGCCTTGCTGGAACGGGCCGATGCAGACCGGTCAAGACCGGAAGATTTAGCTGCGGAATTCGGTCTTCATGGAGGCATTTATCGCCTTTCCGAAACCCAGGCTCAGGCTATTCTTGACTTGCGCCTGCATCGCTTAACCGGCCTGGAGCAGGACAAGATAGTCAATGAATATAAACAGCTGCTGGAACAAATCGATGAATATCTGGCAATTTTGGGCAGCGATATCCGCTTAATGGAGATTATCAGGGAAGAGCTGGTAGAAATCAGGGAGCAATATTCCGATCCGCGGCGCACGGAAATTATTCAAAGCCATCTGGACTTGTCAGACTCGGATTTAATTACCGAAGAAGATATGGTGGTGACCATGTCTCACGAAGGCTATGTCAAGTCTCAGCCCTTGAGCGATTATAAAGCGCAGCGGCGCGGCGGGCGCGGTAAATCAGCCACGGCAACTAAAGAACTGGATTTTGTCGATAAGCTGATTGTCGCCAATACTCACGATACCATTTTATGCTTCTCATCCTCAGGGAAAGTGTATGGGCTTAAGGTTTATCAGCTGCCTGTTGCAAGTCGGGCATCACGAGGCAAGCCCTTCGTTAATTTACTGCCGCTGGACCAGGGTGAAAAGATTAATGCGATGCTGCCGATTCGCGAGTTCAGCGACAATAAATTTATCTTTATGGCGACTTCCGCCGGCACTGTTAAGAAGACGCCGTTAAACGAGTTTGAGCGCCAGCGCATTTCCGGCAAGATCGCTATCGATTTAAGGGAAAATGACACGCTGGTAGGGGTTGCGGTTACGGACGGCCAGCAGAATGTATTATTATTCGGCAGTACAGGCAAGGCGGTCTGTTTTAATGAAGCCGATGTTCGCTCCATGGGCCGGACGGCTTCCGGGGTGCGGGGCATTCGCCTGCAGGCAGGGCAAAAAGTCATTTCCCTGATCATTGCAACCCAAGGCACCGTATTGAACATTACCGAAAATGGTTTTGGCAAACGTACCCGGCTGGAAGAATTTACCTGCCACAAGCGCGGCGGTCAGGGCTTGATAGCCATACAAACCTCCAAGCGCAACGGCGATGTGGTAGGCGCGGTACTGGTCAATGATAACGATGAAATCATGCTGATTACCGATGCCGGCACACTGGTCAGAACCCGGGTTGACGGTATTTCGATTGTCGGCAGAAATACCCAGGGCGTAAGAATTATTCGTCTGGATAAAAAAGAAAAAGTGATCGGCGTTGACCGGATAGAAGGCTTGATTGGCGAAGAGGAAGACAATGGCAATGAAGATGCTGTGGTATTTGAACAGGACGCCGTGGAAGAAAATGGCAATGATGACATTGAATCGGGAGAAGAATCATAATGTCGAGAATTTATAATTTTAGTGCGGGCCCTTCAGTATTGCCCGAGCCGGTACTACTGCAGGCCCGGGATGAATTACTGGAATGGCGGAACAGCGGCATGAGCGTTCTGGAAATGAGCCATAGAGGCAGGCATTTTTCTATCATTGCAGAAGAACTGGAAAGCGATCTTAGAGGATTGCTTGGAATTCCCAAAAATTATAAAGTTTTATTCCTGCAGGGCGGAGCGACTGCGCAATTCTCTTTCATACCGCAAAATATTCTGCACGATAAGACCAGAGCTTGTTATGTAAATACCGGCGCATGGTCAGAAAAAGCCATAAAAGAGGCGCACAATTATTGCGAGGTTGTAATAAGCGCCAGTTCGGAAAACACCAAATTCACTCGCATTCCAGAGGTTTCAAGCTGGGTGCTGGATAGCGAGGCGGCATATCTTCATTACACAGCCAATGAAACCATACATGGCGTGGAGTTTCCTGAAGTACCAAGCAGTAATGGCTTGACGCTGGTTTCGGATATGTCATCCAATATCTTATCGCGCTCCTGCGATGTCAGCGCGCACGGCTTAATTTATGCGGGCACGCAAAAGAACATGGGGCCGGCGGGTGTTACTGTCGTTATTGTCAGGGAAGATCTGGTGGGCAAAGCCAATAACACTATACCCCCGGTGTTTGATTACGCTGAACAGGCCAAGAATAATTCGCTGCTGAATACACCGCCGACCTATAACTGGTATCTGGTCGGGTTGGTGCTTAAATGGCTGATAGAGCAGGGCGGCATTGAGGCAATCGAACGGCATAATATTACCAAAAGCAAGCTGCTCTATCAAGCCATTGATCAATCCACCTTGTATCATAATCCGGTAGACATAAGTTGCCGCTCACGCATGAATATTCCATTTATTTTAGCCGATGAAACCCTGGACAAGCCATTTCTGGCAGCTGCTGAAGCCAATGGTCTGTGTGAATTAAAAGGCCATCGATCAGTTGGAGGCATGCGGGCGAGCATTTATAATGCAATGCCTGAGGCCGGGGTGTTAGCCCTGATAGATTTTATGGCTGAATTTGAAAGAACGCATTAACTGGGCATCATTTATAACACAGCAGCAATGACCTTCATAACTCCCCTTTGTGAATTAAGAGAAAAAATTGATGCTATCGATCAGCAGATACTGCAATTGATCAACCAGCGTGCTTCATATGCGATAGAGGTTGCCAGAACCAAAATTGCCGAAGGTGAGCAAGGAACTTTTTACCGCCCTGACCGCGAGTCATTAATTTTGAGGCGGATTATAGAGCTAAACCCCGGGCCATTGTCCAATTATACGGCGGTACGTTTTTTCAAAGAATTAATGTCCGCCTGCCTGTCACTGGAAAAGCCGATGGAAATCGCTTTTTTAGGGCCTGAGGGCACTTTTACCCAGCAAGCAGCCATCAAGCATTTCGGACATTCGGTCAATACCGTGCCTGCTGCTACGATAAACGAGATTTTTAATTCGGTAGAGATCGGCAGCTCACACTTTGGCGTGGTTCCTGTTGAAAATTCCACCGAAGGTGTAATTAGCCATACATTGGACAGATTTTTAATTTCAACCTTGAAAATTTGCGGTGAAGTTGAAATCCGGGTGCATCAAAATCTGATGGGGCAAGTAGAAAATTTGGACCAGGTCACGGATGTTTTTTCTCACCAGCAATCACTAGCCCAGTGCCGGCAGTGGCTTGATAAACATTTGCCGCATGCCCGGCGCAACGCCGTTAGCAGCAATGCTGAAGCAGCACGGTTGGCAGCAGCCGATAAACAGACAGTCGCTATTGCCGGTATAATGGCGGCTGAAGTTTATAATTTGAATATTCTGGAAAAAAATATCGAGGATGAACCGCATAATACCACCCGTTTTATTATTATCGGACCCCAGGCAGTTTGTCCTACAGGCAACGATAAAACCTCACTGGTCGTCTCTACCGGCAATCAGCCTGGCGCCCTGCATCAGATACTTGAACCGTTCGCCCTGGCCGGAATCGGAATGGTTCATATTGAATCCAGACCGTCACGCCAGGGCTTGTGGGATTATGTCTTTTTCATCGATATTGAAGGTCATAGCGATGATAAAAACGTCGCCGAAGCCCTGGAAATATTAAAAGGCAGGGTTAATATGATCAAGTTGTTGGGATCTTATCCCAAGGCAGTTCTTTAAAACGTCCGTATTAATCCTTTCTGCATAAAATAATGAACAGTGCCGATAAAATTTACCACCTCGCCATACCGGGGGTTCAACAGCTTATACCCTATAAACCCGGAAAACCGATTGAAGAGCTGGAGCGTGAGTTTGGACTTACCCGAGTTATTAAACTGGCGTCTAACGAAAATCCTTTGGGTCCCGGGAAAAAAGCACTGGCTGCCATTCAGTCAATTCTTAAGGATATGGCCTTGTATCCCGATGGGAGCGGCTTTGGTTTAAAACACGCACTAGCTGTCAAATATGCTGTCGAGTCGGATCAAATTACTTTAGGGAATGGTTCCAATGAAATTCTGGAGCTGGCGGCAAGGGCATTTTTAACACCCGGACTTGAAGTCATTTTTTCACAGCATGCCTTTGCCGTGTATCCGATAGTAACTCAAGCAGTGGGTGCTACGGCGGTTGTTGTCACGGCTGTGAAGTACGGTCATGACCTTGAGGCAATGCTGGAAAGTGTGACTGAAAAAACCCGAATAGTATTTATTGCCAATCCCAATAATCCAACCGGCACATTATTGAGCCAAACAGCTTTGGAAAGTTTTATAAGCGCCTTGCCCGAAAGCTGTGTGTGTGTGCTTGATGAGGCTTACTTTGAGTTTGTCAGCAGTGCTGAGCCTATCGATTCCATAGATTGGTTGAAAACATACCCGAATCTAATCATTACTCGTACGTTTTCAAAAGCATACGGGCTCGCCGGCTTGAGGGTAGGGTATGGTCTATCCAGTCCGCAAATCGCCGATATCCTGAACCGGGTGCGGCAGCCGTTTAATAATAACGCCCTGGCTTTGGCCGCAGCAGAAGCGGCGCTGACTGATAGTGAACATTTGCAGCAAACGATCGCAACTAACGCACGGGGCATGGAGCAACTAACCGATGGTTTTAAAAATCTCGGTCTGGAATGGATTCCCTCAGCGGGGAATTTTGTTCTGGTTGATTTAAAGCGGCTGGCACAGCCTGTTTATGAGGCTTTATTACGAAAAGGGGTCATAGTCAGGCCGGTAGCTAATTATGGATTACCCAATCATTTGCGAATCAGCATAGGCACACATGAAGAAAACCGGCTATTTCTCAAGGCCCTAACTGACAGTTTGCAAGATGTTTAACCGGCTTTGTATTATCGGAGTTGGTTTGATTGGCGGCTCCATCGCCAAAGCAGTTCGACAGCAAAATTTATGCAAGTCTATTGTTGGCTATGGCCGCCAGCAGGACCTGAAAAATCTGCAGGCCGCCAAACACTTGGCTGTCATTGATGAATATTATCTGAATGCTGAACAGGCGCTTGGAAACGCTGACTGTGTGGTAATTGCAACGCCGGTCGGTGCAATCGGCGATATTTTTGCTTTGCTTAAGCCTTTCTGGTCAAAAAGCGTTGTTTATACTGACGTAGGGAGCACCAAAGGCAATGTGGTTGCAGCAGCCAAGCGGATTTTCGCAGCTGTGCCTGATAACCTGGTGCTCACCCACCCCATTGCCGGAGCCGAACAAAGCGGCGTAGAAGCATGCACTGCAGATTTATTTTTAAATAAGCGCCTGATTGTTACGCCCGTAGCTAACACTAATCCAGAAACAGTGCAAAAAGTTCAGCGCTTCTGGGAGCAGCTAGGTTCAGTGGTATCGCTGATGAGTGTCGGACGTCATGATAGCGTATTGGCTGCAACCAGTCATTTGCCTCATATTCTGGCCTTTTCACTCGTGAATATGCTGGGCCATAAAGACGAACATAACGATATTTTCAAATATGCTGCAGGCGGCTTCAGGGATTTTACCCGTATTGCCTCCAGTGACCCGACTATGTGGCGGGACATTTGTTCAGCTAATAAAAATGAAATTATTCCTTTAATTCAACAATTGAAAGAAGAGCTTGATAACATCCAACAAACCCTGAAAAATGATAATAATCAGCAGCTTTTTGAAACTTTCAGTTATGCCCGAAATGCCCGGCAACGCTTTCTTGATCAGTTCGAAAACCCTATGTCAAAATCATTAACATTCACTATTCAGCCAGGCGGAAAATTACAGGGCGAGGCTCGCGTGCCCGGCGATAAATCCATCTCGCATCGTTCAATTATGCTGGGTTCACTGACCGAAGGCGTTACTCATGTAAAAGGTTTTCTTGAAGCAGAAGATGCGTTGGCGACCTTGCAAGCCTTTCGTGATATGGGCGTTGAAATCGAGGGGCCGGTCAATGGCGAACTGACTATTCATGGCGTGGGCAAGCATGGTTTAAAAGCACCGAAAAATGACTTGTATCTTGGCAACTCAGGTACTTCAATGCGCTTATTGAGCGGATTATTGGCCGGACAATCATTCAATTCAGTATTAACCGGGGACACATCGCTATCCGGCAGACCTATGAAGCGAGTCACGGAACCTTTAGCGGCCATGGGTGCCAATATAAAAGCTACGGCTCAAGGCACTGCGCCGCTGCATATCACCGGAACAGCAGGGCGGCTTACCGGAATTGATTATGCCATGCCGATGGCAAGCGCTCAGGTCAAATCGTGTTTATTGCTAGCAGGCATGTACGCACAAGGTGTCACCAGCGTGACGGAACCGGCACCTACCCGGGATCATACTGAGCGAATGCTATCCGGGTTTGCCTATCCGGTAAAGAAGCAAGGCAATAAAGTAAGTATTAGTGCCGAGGGAATTCTAAAAGCGGTGGATATTGATGTGCCCGGAGATATTTCCTCAGCCGCTTTTTTTCTAGTCGGCGCATCCATTGCGCCCGGCTCCGATCTTTTATTAAAACATGTCGGCATTAACCCTACCCGAACCGGTGTCATTGATATTCTCAGATTGATGGGGGCGAATATTAAAGTTCTCAATGAGCGTATCGTGGGAGGGGAGCCGGTAGCCGATTTGCATGTGCTGCACAGTGCGCTGAAAGGCATAGATATTCCCGAAGCACTGGTGCCGCTTGCAATTGATGAATTTCCCGTATTATTTGTAGCTGCAGCTTGCGCTGAAGGACAAACGCGACTATCAGGTGCAGAAGAGCTTCGAGTAAAAGAATCCGACCGGATTCAGGTAATGGCAGAGGGCCTACAGGTAGTGGGAATAAAGGCACAGCCTACTAGGGATGGCATGATTATCCAGGGCGGATCAATCGGCGGCGGTATAGTGACATCGCATGGCGATCACCGGATTGCCATGGCATTTTCAATCGCAGGATTGCGCGCTGCAGCGCCAATTACTATTCTCGATTGTGAAAATGTAAACACATCATTCCCGGAGTTTAAAGATTTGGTGAAACAATTAGGGCTGGATCTGGTCTGTGAGACGTGTTGATGAGCATACCGGTTTTGACCATTGACGGTCCCAGTGGTGCGGGCAAAGGCACTGTAAGCAGGGCGGTAGCGAAAAAACTGGGATGGAATTATCTGGATAGCGGTTCAATATATCGTGCATTGGCGATTGCCCTGCAAAAACAGACTATTAATTTGGCCGATGAATTGGCTATTGCAACAGTAGCGCAATCAATGGCGTTAGAATTTGATTGCGGCGAGGAATTTTTAGTTAAGCTGGATGGCGTCAATATTACCGATCAGTTAGCTCTGGAAAGTACGGGGAATATCGCCTCAATCATTGCCGCGTTTCCGGAAGTCAGGCGGGTTCTGGTGCAAAAACAAAGGAATTTCAAACAGCTGCCTGGCCTGGTTGCAGACGGACGAGATATGGGAACTGTTATTTTTCCTGAAGCTGAAATAAAAGTGTTTTTAACGGCCAGTGCAGCGAAAAGAGCCGGAAGACGATATAAACAGTTGATAGAAAAAGGAATAGATGCTAACCTTTACACTATAATAAAGGAAATAGAAGAACGTGATCGCCGCGATATGGAGCGTAAAACCGCACCATTGGTTATGGCGAGTGATGCGTTTTATATTGATTCTTCTGAAATGACAATAAACTCTGTGATTGAAGAAGTGCTGAATTTAATCCATTAAGGATTTATATATGGCCGCCTGAAGTAGCTTCTTGTCGGTTTTTTTTAACTTTGATAAAGAAAAGGCTAGTTCGAGTTTTAACTGGCCTGGGAAAAAAGAAATGAGCGAAAGCTTTGCAGAATTATTTGAAGAAAGTCTAACCAAGACCGAAATGCGGCCTGGCGCCATGTTAACGGGTACCGTTATTGATATCGAAAACGATATGATAATAGTCAGTACTCAATCCAAATCAGAGGGCGTCATTCCCAAATGGCAGTTTCTAAATAACTATGGCGAACTGGAAGTCGAGATTGGCGACCAGGTTGAAGTCGCCCTTGATTTATTTGAAGACGGTTTAGGTGCTACTCTTCTTTCCCGGGATAAAGCCAAGAAAAACAAGGCCTGGTCTGAACTGGAAAATGCTTTTGAAAAAGCAGCAACAATTACTGGTCGTATTACCGGTAAAGTTCGCGGCGGTTTCACTGTAGCTGTGGGTGCGTTGCGGGCCTTTTTACCCGGTTCACTGGTTGATGTTCGTCCCATTCGGGATACTACTTTCCTGGAAAATCGGGATCTTGAATTCAAAGTTATAAAAATTGATCAAAAGCGCAATAATGTCGTTTTGTCGCGCCGCGCCGTAGTAGAAAAAGAATACAGCGCAGAAAGAGAAGAATTACTGAAAACCCTGGAAGAAGGCGCCATTGTTACCGGTGTAGTAAAAAATCTCACTGATTACGGTGCATTCATTGACCTTGGCGGCATTGACGGTCTTCTGCATATTACCGATATGGCATGGCGCCGCGTTCGTCATCCTTCCGAGTGCGTTGAAATTGGTCAGGAAATCAAAGTTAAAGTTCTGAAATACGACAAGGAGAAAAATCGTGTTTCGTTAGGCATGAAGCAAATTGGTGAAGATCCATGGCAAAATATTGCCCGCCGCTACCCTGCAGGTACACGCGTATTCGGTAAGGTAAATAATCTTACTGATTACGGCTGCTTTGTTGAGATTGAAGAAGGCGTGGAAGGTCTGGTGCATGTTTCGGAAATGGACTGGACTAATAAAAACGTTAATCCTTCCAAACTGGTCCAACTGGGTGATGAAGTCGAAATTATGGTATTGGAAATCGATGAGGAGCGTCGTCGTATTTCTTTAGGCATGAAACAATGCAAACCCAATCCTTGGGATGAATTTGCGGCTACCCATAATAAAGGCGACAAAATTTCTGGAAAAATCAAATCAATCACAGACTTTGGGATTTTCATCGGTCTGGAAGGCGGTATTGATGGTCTGGTTCATATGTCTGATATTTCCTGGGCTGATGATGGTGAGGCCTCAGTGCGGGACTTTAAAAAGGGGGATGAAGTGGAAACAGTTATCCTGGCGGTTGACTCCGAACGCGAGCGTATTTCTTTAGGCATCAAACAGCTTGAACAGGATCCGTTTCAGAACTTCCTTGCTACTCATGAAAAAGGCAGTCTGGTTAAAGGAACTATAAAAGAAGTGGATGCCAAGGGCGCAGTTGTTACTCTGGCTGATAATGTTGAAGGTTACTTGCGGGCTTCTGAAATTCAGCGTGATCGCGTTGAAGATGCCCGTACCTTATTAAAAGAAGGAGATAAGCTTCAAGCCAAATTTATTGGCATTGATAAGAAAAGCAAATCAATTTCATTATCCATCAAAGCTAAAGACCACGACGAAGAATCTCACGCTATTAAAGATTATTCTCAACATTCCCCGGGTACACCCACATTAGGCGATATCTTTAAACAGATGGAAAAATAAAATTCCGGAAGAGGGATAGACTGCTGTATATCCCTCTCATTATTCGTTTTTACAGGATAGTAAAATGACCAAATCCGAATTAATTGAAGCGCTTGCCAAGCAACAACCTCATCTGGCATTGAAGGATGTAGAACTGGCGGTAAAATGCATCATCGAAAAAATGAATCAGGCATTATCTTCCGGCGAAAGAATTGAGATTAGAGGTTTTGGAAGCTTTTCTCTGCATCTGCGTCCTCTCCGTATTGGCCGGAATCCCAAAACCGGCGAGTCTGTCGTATTATCCAAAAAATATGTCCCGTATTTTAAGCCAGGCAAAGAACTTCGAGATCGAGTCGATGCGTCTGGAGAAAAATTCAAAATAGTTGATTAATTCCTAATTCTGTATCGCTCCACTTTTTAATTCCCTGCCTCCGAAGATTGCGTTAAACGCTATTCTTAACCCCCTTTCATCTTATCGTGATAATACGGTTAGGGTGAATATTAATATTTTAAAGAAATTAAACAACTTCTTGTTTTAAAAACTCGGAGTTATATGATATAGTCATTTTTAATGAGAATGATTATTGATTGCTTTCCGGTTGTTTTTTATTACAGGGTTAATGCATGATGGCTATAAGCTTAAAAAATCTGGCTGTTGGCGATTTAGGGAAAATAGTGGGCTTTGATAAATCAGGCAAAGCTTATCGCAAACGACTGTTGGCTATGGGCTTGACGCCAGGAACAGAGTTCAGCATTACCCGGTATGCCCCTATGGGAGATCCTGTGGAAATCAAATTGCGCGGCTTTTCACTAACCCTGCGTAAAGCTGAAGCTGCAATAGTTTTGATAGAGAAGCTTTGATGAAAACTGATTTTATTGTCGGCGTTGTCGGAAATCCCAACTGCGGCAAAACTACTCTTTTTAATGCGCTAACTGGAGCCAGACAAAATGTGGGGAACTGGCCTGGTGTCACGGTTGAAAAAAAAACCGGTGAATATTCCTTTGCCAACAAAAGTATCGAATTAGTAGATTTACCGGGCACTTATTCATTAGAAGCTGCCGATGACCAGGTATCATTAGATGAGAAAGTTGCACGGGATTATGTTGCCTCCGGGAATGCCGACTTAATCCTCAATATTATTGATGCCTCGAATATAGAACGGAATCTTTATTTAACTTCGCAGCTCATAGAAATGCGCGTGCCGATGATACTGGTTCTCAATATGATGGATACCGTCAAGCAACGCGGCATTAAAATTGATATTGATTTTCTCAGCTTGCATTTGGGTTGCCCCGTTATTCCTATCATTGCCTCAACCAAGGCCGGCTTAGACAGTTTAAAATCGGCAATTAACAGTTCGGCTGTTACCAAGTCTATCCCAACGGCAAAAATTAACTATCCGCTGTCCCTGGAAAAAGCCATTCAGGATATTTCACCGTTGGTGAGTGAAACCGCAAATCAGCATGGATGCGACCAGCGTTGGCTTGCAATTCGGCTATTAGAAGACGATACCCTTGCCAGACAAATTGCTGGAAAAAATATATTACCCCATGTTTTAGAATTACAACAGAGGATTGAAGCTGAAACGGATGATGAAATCGATATCCTTGCTGCCGATGCCCGTTATGGATTTGTAAACGAGTTAACCCGCGGCGCTGTTTGCAAACTGACTGAAATTGGCCGGCATGCTACCGATAAAATTGACAGCATTGTATTGAACCGCTTTCTGGGCATTCCTGTTTTTCTATTGGTCATGTATGCGATGTTTATGTTTACCATTAATATTGGCAGCGCCTTTGTCGATTTTTTTGATCAATCGATAGGCGCCTTATTGGTCGATGGCTTGAGTCTAATGCTGACAACATTGAACTGGCCTCAGTGGCTGATTGTATTGATAGCGAATGGAATGGGCGGCGGAATTCAGGTTGTAGCTACTTTCATTCCCATTGTCGGCTTTTTATTTTTGTTTCTATCCGCACTGGAAGATTCAGGTTATATGTCCAGGGCCGCTTTCGTCATGGATAGGTTCATGCGTATGATAGGTTTGCCGGGAAAATCCTTTGTGCCGATGATAGTGGGTTTCGGTTGTAATGTCCCGGCAATTATGGCGACGCGCACGCTTGAGAATCACCGGGACAGGATACTTACCAACCTGATGAATCCTTTTATGTCCTGCGGCGCCAGGTTGCCGGTTTATGCTTTATTCGCAGCCGCCTTTTTTCCGGTGGGAGGTCAAAACCTGGTTTTTGGGTTATATATTCTGGGCATACTGGTGGCTGTACTGACGGGTTTGATAATGCGCCATACGATGTTTAAAGGCGAGTCAGCCCCGTTTATTATGGAATTGCCCGCTTACCATATGCCGACATTGCGCGGGGTTTTTATGAGAAGCTGGGATCGGCTTAAGTCATTTATATTTAATGCCGGAAAAGTTATTGTACCGATGGTGCTGGCGTTAAATTTTCTTAATGCGCTGGGTACAGATGGCACATTTGGACGGGAAAACAGCAATAAATCCGTATTAAGCGAGATTGGCAGAGGCTTGACGCCGGCTTTTAAACCCATGGGCATTGAAAAAGATAACTGGCCGGCGACGGTAGGTATTTTTACCGGTGTGCTGGCCAAAGAAGCTGTCGTAGGCACTCTTGATGCCCTGTATAGCCAATTAGCCATTCCCGATTCGGTTAACTCAAATAAAACTTCTTTTAATCTAAAAGAGTCCTTAATCAAGGCTTGTTTAACAGTGCCTGAGAATCTACGCGCTGTCGCTGATAATCTTTTAGATCCCTTTGGTCTTAATATCGGTACTGTCAACGATATGGCTTCTGCTGCGGGTGAGCAGGAGGTCAATGCCGGCACATTCACAGCAATGCAGCTTAGTTTTAATGGTAAAGCCGGCGCTTTTGCCTATCTGTTATTCATTCTGCTCTATGCGCCTTGTGTAGCCGCCACCGCTGCGATATACAGGGAAACCAATTTGGGCTGGACTTTATTTGTGGTGCTCTGGACTACCGGCATTGCCTACATGACTTCCATTATTTTTTATCAGGCAATGACTTATAGTCTGCATCCAGAATACTCTTTAGTGTGGATAACAGGATTAGTAATTGCTTTTTTATTAGTTTTATTCGGCTTGTGGTTAATCGGGAAAAATACGGGCGCCAAACATATTCAGGAGTCGTTGGGTGATTTTATCTGATTTAAGAAGCTATTTAAAACAACAACACAGAGTTGCTCTGGCAGATTTAGTCAATCATTTCGCGATGGATGCCGATGCTCTGCGCGGCATGCTGGGCAAATGGATCAGCAAAGGCAATGTTCGCAAATTATCCACCGGAGCCTCTTGCGGCACCCGTTGCTGTAAATGTAATCCGGCTTTAACAGAGCTTTATGAATGGATAGATAAAGCCTGATTGATATTTCTGACGTTTCAATCGCTTGAAATTGGTCTAAGCTTATTACAAATTCCTCAAGCTTAGGTCAAAAATGTCCGCACAACTACCCAGTATACTGATAGGCTATTTATCTGAAGTCCGTGGTGATGGCATGGAGGCCAGAATGGCTGAAGAACACTCAAACGAAACACCTATAATTAAAATAGGTGATGAGGAAATCCTGGCCGGTCACATAGGTTCGTATGTTATTATCCGGCAAGCGAATATTGGTGTTTTAGCGCTTGTGTTCAAGATGTGGGAAAAAGACCGCTTTGATACTGTCGATATGCGCAAAACAGATCGTTTTATTTCCCTGGTCCCGGTAGGTGAGATTCAGGAAAACGGTACTTTTGTTCGCGGCGTGCGCCATTATCCGACGCCGGGCGCTAAAGTGTATGCTGTAGGCATGGAAGAAATCAACGCCATTTTCTCAAAATTCAGGGATTATAAATTTTTCATCGGCCAATTATCTTCGCATAAAGACTATCATTTAAGCCTTGACCCCCGCGCGCTTTTCGGACGACATTTTGCTATTGTCGGACAATCCGGTTCGGGTAAATCCTGGACTGTCACCAGTCTGATTCAAAATACCATAAAAGCCATGCCCAAAAGCCATATCATCATGCTGGACTTGCATGGCGAATATTGCTGGAAAGATGATAAAGACGTGTTGCAATCGGCGTTTCCGGGCGAACTGGTCAATTATGTCGATGCTATGGAAATGGAAATGCCATACTGGATGATGACGTATGCCGAACTGGTGGATTTATTTATAGACCGCAGGGACCACGGCGCTTCTACGCAGATGTCATTTATGCGTGAAGTGTTGCAGCAACTCAAGCGCAAGGAAGCCAAACAAATCGGCTTGGCTAGCGTTTCCATCGATACGCCCATCTACTTTTCTTTAGCAGAAGTGTATATGCAATTTAAGGCGGCTAACGAAGAAAGAAAAGATTTCGGCAAAGTGCAGGGGGCTTTATTCGGACAATTTGATGAATTCCTGATCAGGATGCAAAGCAGGTTCAATGATGTCCGTTATGACTTTTTACTGAAACCAAAAATTCGTAATAACTCTGCAAGCATGGCTGATTTATTGCGCCAGTTTATCGGGTTGGGCGTTAAAAAAGCCAATATCACAGTGGTTGACTTAAGCTCTGTGCCCACCGATGTCAGGCCCGCCGTTTCCGCTCAGGTTGGCCGCCTAGCCTACGAATTTAATTATTGGAATCCTCAGCGGCGCGACTTTCCGATTACCCTGATTTGTGAAGAAGCCCATGCCTATATTCCCCGGGAAAAAGGCGGGCAGTTTGAGGGCACAAAAAAAATGATGGAACGGATCGCTAAAGAAGGCCGTAAATATGGAGTTTCCATAGGCGCTGTCAGTCAACGGCCCACTGAATTATCTGAAACGATGCTTGCCCAATGCAGTTCTTTTATCTGTCTGCGTACCACCAACCCGGATGACCAGGCGTATATCAGAGGATTAGTCCCGGAAGCTGAGGGTGATTTAACCGATATACTGACTTCACTGGGAAGAGGGGAAGCACTGGTATTAGGCGAGGCCGCGCCCTTACCTACGCGGGTGCAGATTTACCGGCCGAATCCCGAGCCGAAAAGTAATGATGTGGATTATTTTACCAGCTGGCGGGAAGGGCCGGATGACCTGAATGTAGAAGAAATAGTCAATCTATGGAGAACTCAAACCAGAAAATAAAATTATATGGCTACTGGCTACTGAACGATTAACCCTGGTTATAAAACCCTCCCATGCCTTTCCTGATTCACCCTTTACCTGGAGCTGATTGACGTTGTAAGCGGCAATGGTCCCAGTTTGTGCTTCATTATAAAGCGGGTGTTAACTCTCTAATCTCGCCTCACTTTCAGTTTTAAGGTATTGGTTATTAATCGTCTAATCCATATTTAAATATGGATTTAAACACAAAGATAATTTTATCGCCCCTGAATAAAGTTAAAACAGTTAGATTAGTGATAGCAATAAGTGAATATTGATGTTAATTATAAAAATAGTCAAATTCAATTATCTTTAATTTGTTTAGTCGCGGTGTTTTATGGATAATGCCTAATAGTTTCAGGTTAATAATCCTTATAGCAGTTTTAAAGATGACAGAGCTGATGAGTAGCGGTATAGAAATAATGGTTGCAGGAATGGGCATTGTATTTTTGTTTTTGGCAATGCTGGTAGTCTCGATAAATATTATGTCCTCGCTTGTGCACCGCTATTTTCCTGACCCAACCTTACTATCTCCAGTGGCTCGGGATATAAAAAGCACTTCTGATCAAAGTCTCATCGCCGCGATTACAGTAGCGGTGCATCAGTATCGAAGCAAATATAAATAAATTTATAATTTTGGGCGAATGTAATTCTAATTTTTTGCCCTGTATTGTGCTATATAGCATGAACCTACGCCGTCTATCAATAAACCCAAAGGTTAATAATCAAGGCCTTTAAAGGTTCGCGGAGAAAATACAAGATGGCCTCAGATATAAACAAGCCTTTAGCTATCACTGAAGTTGTGCTGCGTGATGCGCATCAATCAATTTTGGCAACCCGCCTGCGCATCGAAGATATGCTGCCCATTTGCGAAAAGCTGGATCAGATCGGTTACTGGTCGGTTGAATCATGGGGCGGAGCGACTTTTGATGCCTGTATCCGTTATTTGGGCGAGGATCCTTGGGAAAGGCTTCGCTTACTAAAGGCTGCGATGCCCAAGACACCTCAGCAAATGCTGCTTCGCGGCCAAAATATTTTGGGTTATCGTCATTATGCCGATGATGTCGTTGATAAGTTTATAGAACGCAGTGTTATTAATGGGATTGATGTATTTCGTATTTTCGATGCCATGAACGATATGCGCAACATTGAACACGCGGTAAAAGCCGTACTGCATACCGATGCCCATGCACAGGGCACTATTTCCTATACTACCAGTCCGGTGCATACCATGGATGTGTGGGTAAATCTCGGCAAACAGATTGAAGATATGGGCGCGCATTCCATCTGCATCAAAGATATGGCCGGTTTGCTCAAACCGTACGATGCCTTTGAATTGGTTACACGGCTGAAAAAAAGCACCAATATTCCAATACACATGCAGTGCCATGCCACTACCGGCTTGAGTGTCCCCAGTATTATTAAAGCCGCCGAAGCGGGTATAGATAATGTCGATACCGCTATTTCATCGTTGAGTATGACCTATGGCCACAGTCCTACCGAAACTATCGTTGCCAGTCTGGAGGGCAGCCACCGCGATACCGGTCTGGATCTCGTCAAGCTTGAAGAAATCGCTGTTTATTTCCGGGAAGTCCGTAAAAAATATGCCCAGTATGAGGGTAGTCTGAAGGGTGTGGATGGGCGTATTTTAATTGCCCAGGTACCGGGCGGTATGCTGACCAACCTGGAAAGCCAATTGAAAGAACAGGGTGCAGCCGATAAGTTTGATGATGTGATGAAGGAAATCCCACGCGTACGCGAAGATTTGGGCTTTATTCCGTTGGTCACTCCCACTTCGCAGATAGTGGGCACCCAAGCTGTCATCAATGTGATGAATGGAGAGCGTTATAAAACTATCACCAAGGAAGCAGCCGGAGTATTGAAAGGCGAATACGGCACAACCCCTGCGCCGGTAAATACACAATTGCAAAACAGGGTGCTTGAAGGGGCGCAACCGATCACCTGTCGTCCGGCAGATCTTATAGAGCCGGAAATGGCCCGGCTGATTACCGAGGTGGAAAAAAAAGCCCAAGCCGAAGGCATTAAGCTTTCGGATAATATAGAAGAGGACGCGTTAATCAACGGCATGTTTGCTCAAGTCGGCTGGAAATTCCTGGTCAACCGGAATAATCCGGATCTATTTGAGCCGGCGCCGAATGGGGAAGCCCTTGCTACGGCTAAAGCACCTAGATCAGAGAGTCCAGTCGAAACCTACACGGTTAATGTCGACGGCAGAAATTTTAACGTCTCTGTAGGACCCGGCGGCTCGACGCTGTCAGTTCAGCCGGCTTCGGCAAGTGCTGCCTTTGTAACCCCTGCTGCCAGCAGTGGTACTGCTGTTGAGGCGCCGATGGCGGGCAACATACTGAAAATCCTGGTTAGTGTGGGCAGTAGCGTGGCCAAGGGTGAGGTTGTTGTGCTCATGGAAGCGATGAAAATGGAAACCGAAGTACGGGCTAAAGTTGCCGGTATCGTCAGTGCTGTCAATGTCAAGGAAGGCGGAGCAGTCGCCAGTGGCGACATTCTGGTTTTTTTATAATACTGCATTAAACCGCCGCCTAACTCAATAAGAGACAGTTATGGAAAATCTCCTTTCACTCTGGCAAAGCACCGGCCTCTATAACTTTTCCGGCGGCCAGGCTTTCATGATGATTATCGGTTTTGTGCTGCTGTTTCTCGCCATCAAAAAAGGTTTTGAACCCTTGCTGTTATTGCCCATAGGATTTGGCGCCATACTCAGTAATATTCCTGTCGCCGGTATCGCTGAAGAAGGCGGGATTTTGTATTACCTGTATTTCGGTATTAAAACCGGCATTTTCCCGTTACTAATTTTCATGGGTGTGGGCGCAATGACCGATTTTGGTCCGATGCTGGCTAATCCAAAAACCTTGTTATTAGGCGCGGCGGCGCAATTTGGTATTTTTGCATCGCTGCTGGGAGCCCTGGCGCTTAATATCATACCGGGGCTTGAATTCACCCTGAAAGATGCCGCCGCGATTGGGATTATTGGCGGGGCTGATGGCCCGACCGCTATTTATGTGGCCTCAAAGCTGTCGCCGGATCTACTAGGTGCAATTGCGGTAGCGGCTTATTCCTATATGGCGCTGGTGCCTTTGATTCAGCCTCCGATCATGCGCGCACTGACTACGGAAGAGGAACGCAAAATTGAAATGCAGCAAATGCGTATGGTAAGCAGGACCGAAAAAATAGTTTTTCCATTGATGCTGCTTTTTCTTACCGTTTTACTGCTGCCTTCCGCTACACCCTTGATGGGTATGTTTGCTTTGGGTAATTTGATGAGCGCCTGCGGTGTTGTCGAACGTCTCAGCCAAACCGCGCAAAATGAACTGATCAATATCGTTACTATTTTCTTAGGGCTGTCGGTAGGATCAAAGCTAAGCGCCGAAGCTTTTCTGCAATTCAAGACCCTGGGCATCTTGACGCTGGGCGCCATCGCCTTTGCTATCGGTACAGCATCCGGAGTTATCATGGCCAAGATCATGAATAAACTCAGCAGCACTCCTGTTAACCCGTTGATTGGCGCGGCCGGCGTATCTGCAGTGCCTATGGCGGCGCGGGTTGCCAATAAAGTAGGGCTGGAGAGCAACCCCCACAATTTTCTGTTGATGCATGCGATGGGCCCTAATGTCGCGGGCGTAATTGGGTCTGCGGTAGCGGCCGGGGTTCTGTTAAATTTGATTAACTAACAGCCATTAAGGATAATGGCTGTTAGTTAATCCCCTTGTTTGTCGATACGGTAGTTTGCTTCACAATTAATCAGGAGATTTTAATGACTATTTATCCGGCTTTGGAAATTCCGAACACGCTAGCTGCAGGTCCCGGCCCAGGAAATACAGATCCAAGAGTACTGGAAAGGCTTTGTAAAACGGGCGTTGCCGACCACATGCAAGCCGATGTTTTACGCGGCATGATTGAAGCCAAAGAAATGCTGCGCGCGGTTTTCGGTACCCAAAATATTTATACCTATGGCGTTGGCGGCACCGGTTTCAGCGGTCTTGACTGTGTATTAAGCCTGATCTTGCCCGGCGATAAGGTGGTGGCATTTATGAATGGCACTTTCAGTGGTATTGATAGCTTAACCATTCGCATGAAAGCAGCTACGCTTGCTGAATTAGCCGCCGATCCGCTCAACCCAAAACCTGCCGGCGTAACAATTGTTGAGGTGCCGCACGGCCAGTCTGTTACAGGTAAGCTCGTTGATGAAGCATTAGCCCTGCATAAACCCATGTGGGCGTTTATGGCGCACTGGGAGACAGGCAGTGGACGGATCAATGACCTGCAAGGCTTTAATGATGCCTGTGCCAAATATGGCGTAATGGGTATTGTCGATGCAGTTTCAAGCCTTGGCATTGCTGATTACCGTATCGATGATTATCCGGCTGTTGTCGCATGGGCTTCCTGTCCGCAAAAAGGCATAATGAGCCTGCCTTTAACTTACGCGCCTGTCAGTTTTAAAGATGAAGCGATTCAGCTACTGGCCGGACGCGGTTGTTACACCTATGTACACCATCCCATTCTCGAGGCCCGGCATTGGGGTATTGTTGGGGGCAAAGACGTCGCTACCGGTACCTACCATCGCACCCACTCAGGTTATGCGGTTGCCGCCTTTCACGAAGCATTACGCTTGCTGCTGACGCACACGGTGAAACAAAAAGCGCTTGATTATGCTTACCATGAGAAGGCCTTCAGACAGGCTGTTACTGCAATGGGCTGTGAAGTCACCTCCAACATGACCAGCCTTATTGTATTTAATTTGCCGGCTAAACTTGCCGGATCGGAGAAAGATCTGGTGGCAAAGTGTCGTGCAGAAGGCTTTGGGATATGGACAACACTGTCTGAACCTGTTCAAATGCGCATTGGTATCCTGAATCAGTTGACGGTTGATGCCATTACCGAGATTGTCAGCCGATTTGCTGACGCTATGATTAATAAGGGCGCCGAATTCAATAAAGATCAGGTTATGGAGGGTCTTAAAGCCTATTACGCTGGGTAGGGTTTTATTATACTTTCAGGATCCGGTGAGCTCCCGTCGAGTAGTTAAATTTTTGTTATTGTCGAGATGGCTGAGGCAGAAGTATAACGAAAAGGCTTAAACCCTAATCGAAGAAAACAAGTGCAGCCAAAAAATTCCATTTTTATCCTTAGCCTTTTTCTCCTATTCGGATGTTCCGTGAATATACCCATACTCCACAACGGCATAGCTAATAAAATAGAGAATCTTTTGTCGCAAATGACCCTCGAAGAAAAAGTAGGACAGATGACTCTGATTGATGCCAGTGTTGTCACTGTTGGAGAAGAACAGAAGGCCGACAATCCCATTGACCAAGCCAAACTGGAAGAAGCTATAGTTAATCGCCATGTCGGTGCCATTCTTAATACGCCCTATACGCCTCATAATAAAGCACAGTCTGTTGAGACCTGGCGAAAAATAATCAGTTCCATACAAAAAACGTCGGGAAAGTCCAGGTTAAAAATCCCGGTGTTATATGGAATTGATGCGATTCACGGTGCAACCTACATAAAAAATGCTGTGTTATTTCCACAAGCCATTAACATGGCCGCTACCTTCAATCCGGAATTGAGCACTAGAGAGGGGGAAATTACGGCAAGAGAAATACGCACTGCCGGTCTGCAATGGAATTTCTATCCCGTGATGGATATTGGCCGGCAACCGCTATGGCCGCGCTTGTGGGAGACTTACGGCGAAGATGTGCACTTGGCGGCCGTGCTGGGGACAGCTTACATTAAAGGCCATCAAGGCGATGATTTTTCGGCTCCCGATAAAGCCTCCACGTGTTTAAAGCACTATGTCGGCTACAGTTTTCCCATTAACGGGAAAGATCGCACCCCTGCCTGGATTGGCGAGCGAATGCTGCGCGAATATTTTCTGCCTGAGTTTGAAGTCGGCGTGAAGGCAGGCTCACCCACCGTTATGGTTAATTCAGGGGAAGTCGACGGTATTCCGGGGCATGCAAATTATCACTATCTAACCACGATTTTGCGTGGCGAACTGGACTTTCAAGGCTTCACCGTTTCCGACTGGGAAGACATCAAACGTCTTTATACGCGGGACAAGTTAGCCGCTACGCCCAGGGAAGCGGTAAAAATAGCTGTGATGGCGGGCGTTGACATGAGTATGGTGCCGTTTGATTTTTCTTTTTATGACTTATTGATTGACCTGGTCAAATCGGGAGAAGTGCCGATTTCACGGATAGATGAAGCAGTCTCGAGAATCCTTACGGTAAAATATCAGGCAGGATTATTTGAAGCTAAACCGCACTCTTTTTATGAAGAAAGCCCTGTACAACTTGCAGAGGCAGCGGAAACCAACCGCCAAGCGGCGCGCGAGTCTATTGTTCTGGCAAAAAATGCCAACCATATTCTTCCGCTCAAAAAATCAGCCCGCATTTTGGTGACCGGCCCTACCGCCAATCTGTTGAGCGTTATGAATGGCGGCTGGACTATAACCTGGCAGGGCGATGATGAAAGCTTGTATCCTAAAGACAAGTTAACGGTTCTGGAAGCTTTGCAGCAAAAATCAACAGGCAAAGTTACCTATGTGGGTGGAAAATATTTTGATGAAAAAATAAATGTGCAAAAAGCCGTAGAGGAAGCTAAAAATCACGACATTATATTACTTTGTCTCGGAGAGAAACCGTATACAGAAACAATAGGCAATATTAACTCTTTAGCTCTCGATCAAGCGCAAATTAATCTGGCCCAGGCGATGATCGCTACCCAAAAACCGGTGATTCTGCTAATGCTGGGCGGTCGACCGCGTATTATTTCTGAAATTGCTGAACAGTCCGCGGGAGTTATTTTAGGCTTTTTGCCGGGCATGGAAGGGGGCGGAGCGATAGCAGATATTTTATATGGCTACTATAACCCCAATGGCAAATTGCCGATTTCCTATCCAAGGCATACGAATGGCATTACCCCGTATGATTACAAACCCATCGAATCCTTTGAACTTAATACCTATAATCCCTTATATCCCTTTGGCCATGGCTTAAGTTATACCACCTTCCAGACCAGCGGATTGAAGGTGGAAAAAGATAAAATTACCAGGGGAGAAAATATAAATATTGCCGTGAATGTTAAAAATACCGGCTCATTTAAAGGCCAGGAAACGGTTTTGCTTTATTTAAACGATGTTGCAGCTTCCGTATCCAGGCCCAATAAGCAGCTGAAGGCCTTTAAAAAAGTCGATCTTGATCCGGGACAAGATGAAAACTTGAGCTTTACCCTGACTCCGCATGATTTGTCATTTATTGGCGTTGATCTTAAGCGAATTGTCGAGCCAGGTGAATTTAAAGTGATGGTTGGCAAGGAAACGGTCAATTTTTCTGTAACAAGATAGTAGCCCGGCAACAATGAAGACAAATACGGCCAAGCCGATAATTACCGCTAGTAACTTATCGGCTGGTTTCGATAAAAATTGCACTACGGTTCCCTTAACCGCCTTAACGTTTCTGTTTTTTATCTGGGGTTTTATAACCGCTTTAAATGATATTTTAATTCCACATTTAAAAGCGGTATTCATCTTAAATTATACGCAGGCAATGTTGGTTCAATTCTGCTTTTTTACCGCCTATTTTGTGGTTTCCATTCCAAGCGGCTTTCTGGTTGAAAAAATCGGTTACAAAGGCGGAATAATTATAGGATTATCCATAGCGGGCATGGGTTGCTTATTATTTTATCCTGCTGCAGGCAGGCCCTCCTATCCTCTCTTTTTAGCGGCTTTTTTTGTTCTGGCATCAGGAATAACTTTATTGCAGGTTGCCGCAAATCCCTATGTCACTGTTTTAGGGAAACCTGAAACTGCGGCAAGCCGGTTAACATTGACCCAGGCGTTTAATTCACTGGGCACGACGATTGCTCCTTATTTTGGCGCCTTGTTTATTCTTTCCACGGCTGTTAAAACTGCGGATGAATTAACCTTATTAAACGCTGCGGAATTATCCGCTTATCAGGCGGCGCAGGCGGCTGCAGTACAAAGTCCTTATTTGCTGCTTGCGGCGGTTTTATTTTTTATTGCCGTAATTTTTGCCCTCCTTACCCTACCTGACATTAATGCGGCCGGACAGCCCTCAGCATCTGTAAAAGGATATAGCGATGATGATCATCAAAACGCCTGGAGTTATAAACACCTCGTCTTGGGAGCCATTGGCATTTTTGTTTATGTCGGCAGCGAAGTGGCTATTGGCAGCTTTCTTATTAATTTTCTGGGGGAACCTGCTATTGCCGGACTGAATGAGCAAGAGGCTGGAAAATATATTTCCTTTTATTGGGGCGGCGCTATGGCAGGCAGGTTTGCCGGTGCGGCTATCATGCAAAAAACCCGGCCCGGCAAGACTCTTGCTTTTAATGCGGTAACAGCAGCTCTTTTAGTGTTAACGGCCATAATCAGCAGTGGGCGAATCGCCATGTGGGCTCTTCTGGCAGTCGGCCTGTTTAACTCCATCATGTTTCCCACTATCTTTTCACTCGCGGTTAACGGCTTGGGAAAACACACGGGGCAGGGTTCGGGCATTTTATGCGCAGCCATTGTCGGCGGGGCCGTTATTCCTGTTGTGCAAGGCCTGTTTGCGGACCGGATCGGCATCCAGCAGGCTTTTTTTATCCCGGTTCTGGGTTATTTATATATCGCTTATTATGGCTGGCAAGGCCATAAGCTTTCGGCCATTGAATAAGTGAAAAAGCTTACGACATTGAAAAAACTATAAATAAAGTCCGTTCCGTAGAGATTGAAACTTAAAAATATCTCATTTAAGCAATTTTGATGCGCCGGCAACATCAGCTACAAGAGGCAAATGCTACTACCGCATCACATTGCTCTATTACTCTATAAGTTTTTCTTTTATTGCTAAACAGGACTTCGGCCTTGAATAACACGAACCAATATCACCACGATCGCAACGACCAACAGAACATGAATAAATCCGCCCAATGTATACGAAGAGACCAGGCCCAGTATCCAAAGGATGATTAAGACAACCGCTATAGTTTCAAGCATTTTCTTCTCCGGCAGAGGTCGCCATATGACGACAAGTTAATTAAATAGCCGGCAACCTAATGCCAGCAAATCAGGCAGCCAGGGCCATCAAGTACTAAAATTCGAACGGTCAGTCCCAAGCTGAATTCATTAACATATTTTAAACTTTCTGAAGTACTATGCTTCCTTATTGTTCTTGTAAAAAACTCGGCGGCTATTTTATTTTAGCTTCCTGGCAGGTGCTTTGATCTACTGTCATTACTGGCCTTTGTTAAAAGTGGAAATGAGCCCCTAAGCCGAAATACTCGATTTTTTCGTTATAGAACTGGCCGCTTGGAGAATGACCGTTAAAATATTCCGCTAAAATCTGTAGATTTCGACCCAACACATTTAAGCTATCAAATTGGACACCTGCTCTCGCAGAGATGTCGGTGCTCCAGTTATTCTGTTCAAAATTCTTGAAGTCAGCCGCCGCTACCGGCCGCATCATGGCAAAGTCCATGCGCCAGGGACTTCTGAACTCGATGCCGTATTGTGCAGACCAAGGCTTTAGTGATGAAGGCTCGCGATGAAATAAACCGCCGCCGCCGCCATAAAGCCTGACGCCGTAGGGGAGCTCATAAGAAAGTCTAAGGTCAGCGCCTTCATAGCTGAGATTGACGCGCTGAATTCTGGTGCGCAGTAAAAACTCGTCCCCAAGATGTGAGCTTTGATGATAGATACGGCCAAAAGCCGAGAATTCCCCAACCCGCAGACTGGAATATGCCGAGGCGATAAAGTCAGTATTAATGAGATCAGATGATGGAGCATCCCAATTGAAGTCACTAAATACCCCGGCCTGGATTCCGGCTTCCCATTGTGCTGTGGCTCGCCCAAGGCCGAAACTACTGCGGTAAAAAGGGATGGTCTCGCCGAAACTGACCGTTGCTATATTGGTTCCATCAAAACCGCCGCCATTATAATAATGATAGGCTGCTGAAAAATGAGCCCATCGAGGATCGGCCAGCAAAGGCTTGAAAAGATGGCCTGTAGGTAGCAGACCCGTTGGTAAAAGCACTGATCCGCTCGTCATTGCAGCTTGATCAACTACTGCTGCATCAGTTGATGAAGAGTCAGGCTGATGGCTATCGGGAGTTTCTATGCCGGTAACACCGGGAATAGCCGATAATACTTCAAGGACTTTCGTCGGGTCAGTATTTTCCAAATTGCTTCGAGGCAAGGTAATAATGCCCTTATGCACACTTAAAGATGGCTCACTGATTTTAAACTCGCGCTGTAAAACACCTGTGGCATAGCCAGCAATATAGGCATCCTCGTGGATAACATTATCGGCAAGACAAATACCCGGCAAGAGTAGTCCAATAACCTGGAAAAATCTCAGCAAATACATCACCTTTTATCCGGTACTGCACTGACAACCAGATTATTTTCTACTGATTTTACACCTTTAACATTACGCGCGATTTGCAAGGCTCTATCTATGCTTTGCTGGGAGTCAACCGCACCGCTTAAGCTTGCGACACCACCCACGGTTGTTACACTAATCTGGGTGGACTTGAGCAAGGGATCGGCCAGAAATTCAGTTTTTATTTTAGTGGTAATAACTGAATCATTGACCACATTTTCCGCGGATTGAGTTTTTGTCCCTATTGATTCTTTGGTTTTTTCAGCCGATTCCTCAATGGTATCTTTGGCTTTTTCTCCAGCTTCCTCGACTCTTTTCTGTTTATATTCCAAATTTTCTTTGGTGGCCTCAGCTGACTTGTCAATATTCTCTTTTGCCTGTTCAGCTCTATCCTCTACGGTTTCCTTGGCACCTTCAAGTTTTTCAGTGGTTCTTTCTGTTGATTCATCAATTTTTTGTTCCGCTTTCTCTTCGGATCCCTGCTGGCAGCCAGCCAATCCCAAAGCAGAGGATAAACACATCACTATAAAAGCTCTTTCCGATATGCTTAAGTGCCTGTACGCATTTTTAGTTTTCATAGATTTATTCCTTAATTATTTGGTTCAGTAATAAGGGTAAGTTATTAAGGTAGGCTATTCCTAACTGCAGACTCATGGTTTGAAGCAAGATTTATATTAAATCCTAATCAGATTCTGCCTAATAAGATCAGCACCAGGAGAATGACCAGTATTAACCCCAGGACTCCACTGGGCCCATAACCCCATGCCCGGCTATATGGCCAGGTGGGAATGACCCCTAATAACATCAAGATAATAATTATTAGTAAAATTGTGCCAACGGACATAATGTGCTCCCGATAAGAAAAATGTCAGGATGTGTAACTTTTTAGTTCAGGCAATGTTCCCAAACCTGGTTTAATTCTAACGACAAAATCCAGTTATCGTCTGTTCGCTGTCGCACATAGCCGCTGTTCCTGATTGAGTAAAATTTTTGCGTAGAAAAAACCCGCTTTAATAGCGGGTTTTTTTATTACTCTATTGGAAGTCGTGCAGGTCAAGCCCTGCCAGTTAATCCAGCCAGACCAGGACCACCCGGCGGTTTTGGGCGCGGCCTGCTTCGGTGCTGTTATCGGCTATTGGCTGCGATTCGCCATAGCCTTTGGCAATCATATGGT
>NZ_CADCXN010000054.1 GCF_902806695.1 Candidatus Methylobacter favarea
ACGTTTTTCTTCGTCGGTCAAATTGACTTTATATTTAATGGCGGGCATGACACTAAACCTCGTTGCGTCAAAGCCAATAGTCATACCATAAATTATCCCTTCGCTTCAACATGACTGACTACTAGCCTGGATTGAGCGTTTTAGCTGATCCAGGGATTCCAGATATTGTTTATAATCTTTAACATCCTGCTTGCACCTGGTTTTAAACATAGACAGTTCGGCATCATGTTTAGCCCTGAGCAGTGTAATATCATGTTCCAACTGCGCACTTCTCTTTTTTAGCTCCGCTTCCAGGGCTTTCTCAGCCAATACATGGGAGTGTTTAAGCTTTGCCTGACTATCCTGGTTATCCTGCCGCCATTTCAGGTTTTCATCTTTGACCGAATGAAAAATTTTTATAATATTCAATACCCGCTCCTTTAAAGTAGTCACACTTTATTCCAGGATAGATATTTTTTGCTGGAATTTTAACAAGGCTTCAATATCCTGTTGCGCTCGATAGCGGGCATTTTCTTGTTGTAGTTGCCTAAAAATTGTTCGGGATAGTTTTTTTTAATCGCCAGCAGGTTTTTTTGGTTGGCTTTTGATAAAGAGTGAATGTGCTTATGATTATTGATTTTCAACAGACTTCTTCTCTTCACGTCCGTGAAATATTTCATTTGCACGGTTCTGAAATAAAACAGTCGCTTGATTTGATCATGCCTGGCCTGTATATATAACAGTCGTCGCTGTATACGTTGGCCGGAGGAAAAGTAATCAAAAACGGTGCCGATGATTATTTTAAAAATAGCCACGGCTCCTGTTAATAATAACAAGGCAAACGCGCTCAAAAGAATGGCTGCTGCAAGCCGGGACAGTATATCAGGCAAAACCGGCACGCTTAGCCTCAACAATAGTTCTACCAATAAAAATACCGGTAAAGAAACAAAAACCAGCCACAGGGAAATTCTAATAATCAAGAGTAAACCGCAAGTTCATAGCTGCATAAAATCAAGTTCAAACAGGGTAATCGAATTTATTTTTTATTAAAATTCAACGCCTGCAAATTAACCATAGTTAAATTCCTGGCCCTTTCCAATAATAACAATCCAGTAATAATACCCACACCAGGGCTACAAGAATTCCGGCAATGACATCGGTCAGAAAATGCACTTGCAAATACACCCGGGAAAGAGCAACCAGTATAGCCAAGGGCAATAACAGTGCAGCTGTGACCGAGTAACCGGGAACAGCAAAACGATGATGCAAAATCAATAAGCACAGCATCAGCGCGGTAATATGGGTAGCGTGGCCGCTTGGAAATGAGTGATCTAACGGCAGCAAAGCCGGATCGATAAAAAATTGCGGCCGCGCCCGACCCAAAAGTCGTTTCAAGATATTGGTAACCAGCATGGCGCCGCCAAATCCCAGGCCCAGAAATAGGGCTCTGTCCCCAAATCCCGACTTTTTCAGCATAAAAATGCCGGCGAGCACTATAGGCATCAGTACATAAAGTGAACCTGCCCAGGTTACAGCATTAAAAAAAACATCCCGGATCGGGGTTCTATAATGGGCGAAAAATGCGAGCACCGGCTCGTCAAACCAAAAAACCTGCTTAATATAAACAACCGCCGCCATTGCCAGGAAAATAAGCAGGCCGATTATCCCGACTACACAATTATTGAATAATGTCATTGATCTCAATTTATCAGTCTTTATCTTACCCTCATTCTCAGGTCAAACTAATAAGAAAAAGCTTCATAAATCTTGCAAATCAGTCTGGCTAATAATGGGGCGGTAGCTGATCAAGGCTTACTTCCCGGCCTTCATCAGATAAACTTTTAATGCGCTCATTAAGTAATTTACAAGTGGCTTCCAGGCGAGCTATCTGTTGCTGCTGCTCACCGATTATCTTACTCAATTCTTGCAATAAATCCTCTTGATAAGCGGCTTTTATTTCAAGCTCAATTATTCTAGCCTCTTTCATAGTAGCCATAAATGTTCCGGTATAAAGTAAAACATTATTTTACTTCGTGGTTAATGACTATTTTATTGAGCGTATGATCCGATAAGGCCGCCTGTTCAACAACACCTATCAAGTCTCCGGGCTGGCTCACGGCGTTGCCGGATTTAGATATACGGGCCAGCAGTTTTACTTTAGCAAAATTTGATAATTTCATCGCCGGCATCATCGCCATCGAATCATCCAGGCTGACTGTCAGGGGCAAATCAGAGACTTTTTTCCGGACAATCGCCAAAGGCATTTTGGGGCCGGATAATGCCTGGGCATAAATAAAAACGGTGTGATCAGGACGAGCTAATTTCTGTAATGCCGGCGCCAAGCTTACTTGAACATCAATACGCACCGTCTGAGATTGTTGCGCCGGCTGTGCTTCGGAGTCAGCAGCAACTTCAGGCGCCTGGCTGGCAATATTGGCAATCAAACTTCGAGTTTCTTTCCGGGCATCCGATTCCGGCGGCAACAAAGCCTCAAGTTTTCGCCACATTTTTATTCCGGCGGCAATATCGCCTTCCTGCACTTTGGCCATTCCGCCTAACCACAAACCGTTCACATTTTCAGGCTCCAGGGCGAGCGCCTTAAACACTAGTTCGGCGGGTTTTCCGGCCAGATTATTGTTATTTGCATAAGCCAACGCGTCTGCATAGAGCAGCATGACTTCAGCCTGATCGCCTAATAGCCGGTAGGCATTGGCAAAAGCCTCAACTGCTTCAGGATATTGCTGCAGATATTTATAGGATCGGCCCAGCATTAGCCAGCCCTGAGCGTTATCCGGCTGGCTTTTCAAACGCTCCGCTAGACCCGAAACCATTTTAATAATTTCTTCGGGACCCGGCGCAGCTGAATTTCCTGCCGCCATTTCCGCACTGTGGCTGACCGCTTGATAATTACCCAAAGTAAAATAAAGCGATCCTGTCACTAAAGGAACGGCCAAAACAATCAGATAAACTACCCAGCGGCCTTGCGATTGCGATACTGTAACATGGCTTGTTATATCGAGGTCATCACTCAATGCCTGTTCAAGTTCGGCAAGCTGTCCATTATATTGAGCCTGAGTTAAAGCCCCGGCTTTTAGCTGGTCTTTAAGCTCATCCAGCCGTTGACGGGCAATAATAATATTGCGCTGATCAAGATCGGCAACTTCTACGGGGTGCTTACGCCATAACGGCGGCAGGATAATCAGGAACGCGATTAAAATCAGTAGGCCGGCAAGAATCAAAAATAGCGCATTCAAGACTGATCACCATTTTCCAGCAGGCTGCGAATTTTTTCCTGCTTTTCAGGACTGCTTTCAATTCCTGATAATTTCTTTTTTTGGCGAACGAATAAAAATACTGCGATTAGACCCGTTAATAAAAAGATAGCCGGAGCAATCCATAATATTCCGGTTTTGGCCTTGAATGGCGGCTTGTATAACACAAAATCACCATAGCGTTCGGTCATAAACCCGAGTATTTCCTGCCTGGTTTTACCCTGTTCAATCATTTCATAAACTTGCCTGCGCAAATCTGCGGCCAGCTCTGCGTTGGAATCGGCGATGGTTTGATTCTGGCAAACCAGGCAGCGCAGCTCCGAGGTTAAGCTTTCGTAGATTTCCTGCTGCTCAGGATTGGAAAATTGACGGTAATCGACTGCAAAACCATTACCGGACAGCATCAGCAGAAAAATGATAAACAAGCGCTTCATCAGGATTCGATTTGTAACTTGGCAATCAACGGCAGGAAAGTTTTCTGAATGTCTTCATCTGTAACAGGCCCTGTATGCTTATAGCGGATTACGCCTTTTTTATCGATGACAAAGGTTTCCGGCACGCCATAAACGCCCCAGTCAATGCCGATGCGGCCATCCTGATCCATAATGCTGACTGTATAAGGATTGCCTAAAGTGTCCAGCCATTTTCTTGCATCATCCGGGTCATCTTTATAGTTTAAACCGACAATAACTGCCGCTTTCTCCTGTGCTAGCTGATTGAGCACCGGATGTTCGGAACGGCAGGACACGCACCATGACGCCCACACATTAAACAGCCAGACTTTACCGGTTAAATCGGTCTGGCTTAATTTTTCATCAGGCGCGTCAAGCTTCGGAGATGAAAACGCCGGAGCCGGTTTATTAATAAACGGCGATGGAATATCGCCGGGCTTAAGGTTTAAGCCTAAGGCTAAAAACACCGCCAAAACGATAAATAATATTAACGGGATAATATATTTAAGCATCAGCCGGAACCTTGCTTTTTGAAGCCATCCGGTAACGCTTATCGCACGCTCCGCATAAACCTCCAAGTGCCATAAATAGCGCGCCCAGCCAGATCCAGCGAATAAACGCCTTGTAATAAATGCGCATACTCCAGGCGCCCTGCCCACCCAAAGGCTCGCCTATGGCGACAAATAAATCCCTGAACAAACCGGCGTCAATCGCCGCTTCCGTCATCGGCATTTTCTGCACCTGATAAACCCGTTTTTGGGGTTCCAGTCTGGCCACCTGTTCGCCCTGATGACTTACCATTACAAATGCCTGCTCAGCAACATAGTTTGGCCCTTGAGTTTGTTTAACCCCGTGAAACTGGAATATATAGCCGGACATATCCAGAGTCTCGCCGGGAGCCATACGGATATCTTTTTCCACGCTGTAAACCGATGTCAAGGTAATGCCGGTCACGAATACGGCGATGCCTAAATGGGCAATTGTCATGCCGTAAAAGCCTGCCGGTACCGAGGCCAGCCGTTGCCATGCAAAGCCTTTTGCGCCCAGCCGATCAATAAAAGCCAGTACCGTAATCGCTACTGTCCACAATGCCAGGGTTAATCCCAATACCGCGCCCCAGGAATAAAAGGGCATAAGCAAGGGAATCAGCACACCGCCCATCACGCAAGCGGCAATAACCCAGCGCACCCGTAATGCAATTGCGCCGATGCTGTCTCTTTTCCAGCGCAGCAGCATACCCAGGCCCACTACGATCGCCAGCGGAGCCATTAATGGGATAAACACGGCATTGAAATACGGCGGGCCGACAGAAATCTTGCCCAATCCCAACGCATCGATAACCAGTGGATATAAAGTCCCCAGTAAAATACTGGCGGCGGTAACGACTAACAGAACATTATTCAGTAAAATCGCCGACTCCCTGGACACCAGCTCAAATGTTACGCTGCTTTTAACCGCAGGCGCTCTTACGGCGTACAACAATAATGAACCGCCCACCACGATAGCCAGAAATATCAGGATAAACAAACCTCTGGCAGGATCGGTGGCGAACGCATGCACCGATGTTAAAACGCCGGAACGTACCAGAAAGGTGCCTAACAGGCTTAAAGAAAAAGCAAAAATAGCCAGCAGTACGGTCCAGGTTTTGAAAACGCCGCGTTTCTCGGTAGCGGCCAATGAGTGAATCAGGGCGGTGCCGACCAGCCAGGGCATAAATGAAGCATTTTCCACCGGATCCCAAAACCACCAGCCGCCCCAGCCCAGTTCGTAATAAGCCCACCAGCTGCCCAGGGCAATGCCTATGGTTAAAAACATCCATGCAACCGACGTCCACGGTCTTGACCAGCGAGCCCAGGCCGCATCCAGCCGGCCTTCCAGTAATGCTGAAATGGCAAAAGCGAAGGCCACGGAAAAGCCGACATAACCCATATAAAGCATGGGCGGATGAATCGCCAGACCCGGATCCTGCAGCAAGGGATTCAAATCCCTGCCCTCTAAAGGCGCAGGAAACAGGCGCTCGAAAGGATTGGAAGTCAGCAATAAAAACAGGATAAAACCGATAGACACCAGTCCCATAATGCCTAAAACTCTGGCAACCATAGCCGCAGGGATGTTGCTGCTGAAACGCGCCACCAATGCTGTCCAGCAGGATAAAACCAAGGCCCAGAGTAATAAAGAGCCTTCATGCGCGCCCCATACTCCCGATATCAAATACAATACGGGCAAGGCTGTATTTGAATTGGCGGCCACGTAAGCTACTGAGAAGTCATGAATCAGGAAGCTGTAGGTTAAACAGCAGTAAGCCACTGCTATTAACAGCAATTGCGCGAAGGCGGCAGGTCTGGCAACGGCAATCCAGCCGGATACTGACCGCGCAGCACCGGCAATGGGCAGTATGGCCAGCACGCAAGCCATGCACAAGGCCAGAATCAGTGAAAAATGCCCCAGCTCCGGAATCATGGCAATTGGCCTGCAAGCGTTTTTGATTTATTTTTCAAACTGCCGGCCACTTCGGGAGGCATATAGTTTTCATCATGTTTCGCCAAGACTTCCTCGGCAATAAAAACGCCCTGTCGATTTAACCGGCCATGAGCAACGATGCCCTGCCCTTCCCTGAACAGGTCAGGCAGAATGCCGGTATATTCCACGGTCACATCCTTACTGAAATCAGTCAGTTTAAAACGCACCATCAGTCCGTCACCCGGCCTTTCGACTGAGCCTTTGATAACCATGCCGCCTAAACGAAATAATGCGTCACGAGGCGCTTTTCCTTCCACGACATCCGTGGTTGAAAAAAAATACATCAAATTATCATTAAAGGACTTGAGAGCAAATGCCGTAGCCAAACCTGCTCCCAAAACCATCAGGGCAATAAGCATCAAACGCTGTCTTCTGGCGGGTTTCATAGTACTTTTCTTTTTTGTTTTAAAGCTTGCCGGCGCAAAAACTGTTTACGCTGAACAATTGGAATAACGATATTCGCAACCAGTACTAACAAGGCGATTCCATACGCTGTCCACACATAAAAAGCATAGCCGCCCATGGCAAAAAACGCCTGCGCGGTCATTGCTCATTCTCCACCACCATGGTCCTGACCCATTGTGAATTGCGCTCGCGCCTCAAAAGCTCGGTACGCGCCCGCTGCAGCATGGCGATCAGATAATACAGCTTGAAGGACAGAGCCATCAGCAATAGCGGCACCAGCATGGTGACATGAATGGAAGGCTTGTCCATTTTTGTTACCGTCGGCCCTTGATGCAGGGTATTCCACCATTCAACGGAATAATGGATAATCGGGATATTGACCACGCCGACCAGCGCTAGAATCGCCACGGCTTTCGATGCGACGCGCTTATCTTCGATTGCCCCGTACAGACCGATCACGCCCAGATATAAAAACAGCAAGATCAATTCAGAGGTTAAACGGGCATCCCAGACCCACCATGTACCCCACATGGGCTTGCCCCACAATGACCCCGTGACCAGTGCGATAAAAGTAAAACCGGCCCCTACCGGCGCACTGCTGATGGCGACAATCTCAGCCAGTTTAATGCGCCAGATCAGGCCTATCGCACCTGCTATCGCCATGATTACATAGATAAATAATGACATCCAGGCGCTTGGAACATGGATATAAATAATCCGATAGCTGTCGCCCTGCTGATAATCGGGAGGCGCAAGGTACAAGCCTCCGTAAAGACCGGCCAGGGTTACCAGCAGAAAAGCAGCAGCCAGCCACGGCATTAATTGCTCGGTAAAAGCATAAAAATGCGGCGGTGAAGCCAGGCGATGAAAGAATCGGACTACCGAATCCGGAATTAAAAACATTATCAATGCGATTCAAGATTGAAGGAGCAAAACTACAGGGGCGATTTCTTTGCCTTTACCTGTTCGCCATAAGATATACATGAGTTGCAGCGATGACGGCTAAATTCGCCCAAATAGCCTGATTCAGGCCTTACAGTATGAAGGAATCCAACTGCGCTTAATCATATAATCAGGCAGTTCATTAAAGTCAAAGGCCTCGCCGTCTTTAATCATCTGCTTGACATCGAATAACTGTCCGACTTCGGGAATATCATTAAAAAACAGTGTGTAAAAAGGCTTAACCAGCCATTTTGAGACCTTCATGCCTATCGGACCAATAAAATTTCTGCGCTGTCCCACATGCGCGACTTCATCGATGGTGATTTCATCCAGGAGTTCTTTTAAACGATCGCGCACTTCAGGCTCGTCTGCCAGCAGGTCATCAAACAGACGATGAAGGTAGCAATAATAGGTGACACCCATCAATTCAGTGACAAAAGCAGGCGTATCCATTAAAAACCCGGGAAATTTGGGAAACTGCTCATATATCCATTCTTTGACAGGATCCAGAGGCACCCATTCAATCTTATCCAGACCGCAGGTACGCAACATTTCATCAAACAATCGCCAATGACAAAACTCTTCAGCCAAATGCACGCGGCTGATCTTGTCTTGCACTTTATGGGAATTCGCCATATCCGGGATTACATTCCAGGCGCCTTTAATTCCCACCCATTCATGCCTGGCAAACTTGTACATGCCTGTCAGCATGAGCGTCATGCGATCCAGCGATTTAGGATCATCTTTCATCTTGATATAGTTGCGGTAAAAAGCATCAGGATCAGCAAGGGGTTGGCGTAATTTAACCGGATTGTCCTTAAAGTACCTGAGTCTGGCGCGTTTTTTAGCTAAATCCTTGTCATCTTCAAACAGCTGGCCGCCATGCTGCTGAGTAAACTCCCAGTAGTTTTCAAAATTTTCTTTTCTCTGCTCTTCAGTAGCCGGTGAAAAAACCGAAAGAAATTTAGCTGTCCGCATGATGCCTTGCTCCAGATTGATTGTTTATTAAGTGTTTATTTTACGGGATAATCTTAATTAATACTCATTTTTAATGCCGCTGCTGTGGGCCACGGCGCTAATACCAAAGCTATCAATAAAATGGCAATTAAAATACTTATTTGGGCGTGCACAGGCAAACCGGCCCCCGCCATCTCTACCGCATTGCCGGCAAAAATTAAAACCGGCACATACAAAGGCAAAACCAGCAGCGATAAAATCATGCCGCCCCGGCGCAGTCCCACTGTCAAGGCTACGCCAATAGCCCCTATTAAACTTAACACGGGCGTTCCAAGCAACAGGGTCAATAATAAAATACCTACAGCATGATTAGGCAGACCTAAAAATACGGCCAGCAGCGGTGCTATAATCAGCAGCGGCAACCCTGTCACCAGCCAGTGAGCAATTATCTTGCCTAAAACCAGCACCGAAGCAGGATGAACGCTTAATAACATCTGCTCTAGAGAACCATCGTCAAAATCCGAGCGGAACAGGCTGTCCAGAGAAAGCAGGGCCGCCAGTAATGCAGAAACCCAGATAATACCGGGAGCGATAGCTTTTAATAGCAGAGGCTGGGCGCCTATTCCCAGCGGGAACAATGTTATTACCAGGATGAAAAACAACAGGGGATTTACTATCTCCGAACGTCGGCGCAATGCCAGGATCAGATCGCGGCGAATGATGGCGAAAAATGCCTGAAGCAGCGACATCAGGATAAATGAATACGTTGAACATCAATGCCGGGCAGACCTATTTCATGATGCGAGCTTAAAACTACCATCCCATGATTGGAACAATGTTCACTCATTAAAGTTTCGATGAGAGCAACTCCAGGCCTGTCAAGGGAAGTGAATGGTTCATCCAGAATCCACAAACAATTTTCTGTAATCAACAATCGTGCGAGAGCTAATCGTCTTTTCTGGCCCGCCGATAAAGCCTGTACAAGCACATCATCAAAACCTGCCAGATTGACTTTTTTTAACGCTTCCTGAATTGAATAGCGCCCGGGTCTGCTCAATGCCAATGATATGTTCAAGTTTTCCAAAATTGTCAGCTCTTTTTTTATACCATCCAAATGGCCGACATAGGCCATCTGTGCATAAAACGGGCTGTCATTTAGCGCCTCGCCGCACCAGCGTATCGTTCCCGAGTCTGCCTCCCGAAACCCGCATATTATGCGTAATAGCGACGTCTTGCCGCTGCCATTCTCGCCCTCCAGCAATAAAATCTGTCCGGCGTATAATTTAAAAGCAAGTCCTTCAAATAATAGCCGGTCATCGCGGATACAGCTTAAGCCAGTGCCTTCAAGAAATAAATGTCGATGCCTGTCCATTACTTAAAGCAATTTCAATCATGGGTTTAGGAAGGCGACAATCATATCAGCAAGCGGAAATTGATCCCAGTCCATCGGTAATAAAAGCCGGCTTATTCCATAGCTAACGACCTTATCCAGGTACCGATGTGACTGCTTAGCCAGACAGGATCATCCAGAGGCACATCATGACCTGCTGAAGGATGCTCGATAAAAGGAACACTCCAGGCCTTGGCGAGGTCGATGCTGCATTGATGATGAACCAGCCGATCCGATCTTGAGCTGACAATCAACACGGGCTGTTCGGGCCGCTCTGGGACAGAGAATTTGGCCGTCGCCAGCAGTTGCCGCAGGGCATTTGCCGGTGAAACAGGGCATTCTTTATTCCACTGCGCCCAGTCATTAAGGAGCCTGGAATTGTCCGTTGACAGGTTCGATGTCAGAAATAAAATCAGTTTTTCACGTTCAAATCGCTGCATTGCCAGGGCCTTTATAACCAGGAGATAATTTTGCCACCGCAAACGCTGATAAAAAGGCGAGAAAGGCCGAACGCTGGTATTTATCAGGACCGCCTTGCTGATTTCGGCAGGGAAGCGAATCATCCAGTCAATGGCTATCATGCCGCCCATTGACAGCGCGATGAGCGTTAAGCCATCGACTAAAATTTTTAGATGAATCTGATGCCGCAGATGATCGGTCATTTCAGCAATGGTACAGGGGCTGTTTTCTTTATATAACCTGCCGTTGCCCGGAATATCCAGCGTGATAATCTGCCTGCCCGGAAATTCAGCCTGCAGCTGATTGATAAATCCGCCCCAGTGGCGCTGTTCGCGAAGGAAACCGCGCAACAGTAAAAAAGCCTGATCCTTCTCAGCCATGATACCAAAGCTCCCTTGCCTGTTTGTCCATGCTCGGGCTTCGGCCGCCAGGCAGCCAGTTTTTATAGGACAGCGTCGCCCTCACAAGAAAATCCATCAATACCTGATGTCCTCTCAATACCCGCTTGACGCGATGCGGCTTGATGGGGTGATAGAGGCCGCCCAGGTTAAAGAGCTGCAGGGGATTCTTGCGTATCCACCGCCAGGAGCCCATTTCAAGCGTTAATGGCAGGAAAGTACAAGCTTGATCAAGGGATTTGTCATAAAGATAATCCCAGATATCGCCATGGGTAAGATAATGCTTGGACTGAGGCTCAAATAAATAATTCTGGTGAGGGTAGGTCTCAAAAAAAAGTTCGCGCAAACGATAAACCTCGCCAATATGTTGCATCGGTTGTAATCGGCTTTTGGCATAGGGAAACCAGATTCTATCGTGCAGGCCAAAACCTGAATGACAGTCCAGCACCAGGCTGAACGGCGCCGTAAACATTGCTCTGCTGACAAAATTGCACAGGCTTTGGGACTCGATCTCCATGCCCTTGTTTATATCGCCTCTATACCAGGGCAGCCGCGCTGAAATTCTATGTCCGCCGGCCAGCCATACCACCCGCTCATCGCTGTCGACCGGGGCATTCCGCATCAGATCAACGCCCTGCCCGTTAGCGCGGGTATTTTGCGACATCCCGGCAGGATTCAATAGCGGCAAAAAAATAATACGCACCTTATCCAGAATAGTTTCAAGCGCAATATCCCATTGCAATCTTTCTATCAGCGTTTCCAGAAAAGCTATAACGACTTTTGTACCGATTCTCTCTATGCCATGAATGCCCCCGGCAAAGGCGATACAGGGCGCATCTTTAGCCGTTGAACCTAGGGAAATTGCATAGACAGGAACAGTTTGCCGATCAATATTAATGCGGCATAAAACTTCGGATGACAGAAAATTTTTGCCATGGGCAACAATAGTCTCAATCTGACCAAGCTCGGGTAGTAGTTCGCTGATGGATTTTGAGGGCATAAAGCTGATACAGTCTGTTGGTAAGCCTGAGTTATTCCAGTTTAAATCCTAATTCTCTCAACTCACGTTACAATTTGATTAAAACCATGCCAGCAAGACTTATCCTGCTCGCTGCCGGACTGTTTCATAGAGCAGTATGCCCGTAGCCACAGACAAATTAAGACTTTTTACCTGGCCCAGCATGGGCACGGACACCAATAGATCGCACTGTTCCCGGGTCAAGCGCCTTAAGCCTTTACCTTCAGCTCCCATCACGAAAGCCAGCGGCACAGTAAAATCGGTTTTATAGACGGATTGCGTCGTTTCGCCGGCAGCGCCCATAATCCAGAGGCCCTGCTCTTTGAGCCAGCGCAAGGTTCTGGCTAAATTGGTTACCTGATAAACCGGAACTGTCTCAGCCGCGCCGCTGGCCACTTTACAGACAGTCGGCGTGATGCCTGTCGCATTGTCTTTGGTAATAATAACGCCATGCACGCCCGCCGCATCAGCGGTTCTAAGACAGGCGCCGAGATTATGCGGGTCCTGAACATTATCCAGCACCAGAAACAGCGCTGTTTCTGATAAATTCTCCACCGCCGTTTTTAGATCGCTTTCTGATAGCTCGCCCGGCATCTCGACTTCAATCACAATGCCCTGATGATTATTGCCATCAGCAAAACGATCGAGTTTTTTCCTGTCGGCTTTTTCAGGTTCTATGCCGAGCGCTAATAACTCATCAATAACCTGGGCCAGACGTTTATCCTGGCGCTGGGCGTCAATCCAGGCGCTATGGATTTTTTTCGGGGAATACGCCAAAGCCGCCTGTACCGAATGCAGACCGAATATTTTGCTTAGCCTCATTTTTTATTCCGTCTTTTGCGGGGCTTCTTGCTGATATTGGCTTTTTTTGCCGAACTTTGTTTTAGCACCAGTTCAAAATCGATCTTTTTTTCATCCAGGTCAACACGGGCGACTTTGACCTTTACCTTATCGCCCAGGCGGAAATTAATATGGGTACGTTCTCCTTTCAGTTGATGACTGGTCGGATCAAAATGAAAATAATCCTGCCCCAGATTACTGATATGAACCAATCCTTCAACGTAGATTTCGGCCAATTCGACAAAGAAGCCAAACGAAGTAACCGCTGAAATAAGGCCGGGGAATTCCTCCCCGACCTTATCCATCATATATTCACATTTAAGCCAGCTGATTACATCCCGCGTCGCATCATCAGCGCGCCTCTCATTGGCGGAACAATGTTCACCCAACCTGATCATGTCGGGGACGCCGTAGTGAAAACTTTCCACGCTTTTACCCTGCAGGCAATGGCGGATAGCCCGATGCACCAGTAAATCAGGGTACCGGCGGATGGGCGAGGTAAAGTGCGCGTAAGCATCCAACGCCAGACCGAAATGGCCTTTCAACTCGGGACTGTAAACCGCCTGCGACATCGAGCGCAATAAAACGGTCTGTATCAAATGCGCATCCGGCCGGTCTTTAATTGATTCAATCAAATGCATATAATCGAGCGGCGTAGGCTTGGCGCCGCCCTCTAACCTTAATCCCAACTCACCCAAAAAAATTTTCAGGTTCAGCAATTTATCAGCACTGGGGCCTTCGTGTACGCGCAGCAGCTTGGGTATTTTTTTGTTATTCAGATAGCGCGCAGCGGCCATATTGGCGGTAATCATAAATTCTTCAATCAGTTTATGCGCATCGTTGCGCACCACAGGCACTATTTTTTCGATTTTACGATCCGGGCCAAAAATTATCCGGGTTTCCTGGGTGTCAAAATCCATGGCCCCGCGTTGTTCCCGGCTTATCCTCATTACCTTGTACAGTGCGTATAACTGCTGTAAATGCGGCATTAAGGACTTATATTTTTCCGTTAACGCTTTATCGCCATCTACCAGCACTTTTGCCACTTCGGTATAAGTCAATCTGGCACGGGAACTCATCACGCCTTCAAAAAAGCGCGACCGGATGACTTGGCCCTGATGGTCTATAAGCATTTCACAGACCATACATAAACGGTCGACCTGAGGATTGAGCGAGCATAATCCGTTAGATAATATTTCCGGCAACATGGGAATAACCTGTTCCGGAAAATACACCGAAGTGCTACGATTTTGCGCTTCCTTATCCAAGGCGGTATTAATATCTACATAATGCGAAACATCAGCTATTGCTACCAGCAGTTTCCAGCCTTTCGGGGTTTTCTGGCAAAAAACGGCATCATCAAAATCCCGCGCATCCTCACCGTCAATCGTTACCAGGGGAGTTTTTCGCAAATCAACCCGGTTTTCTTTGGCGGATTCAGGCACGTCATCGGTCAGCGGCTTGATTTCTTCCAGCAATTCTTCGGGCCATTTATGAGGCAAGCCATAAGAATGAATCGCCATTTCTATTTCCATGCCCGGCGCCAGATGATCGCCTAATATTTCTATAATCCGGCCAATGGGCTGCCGCAGTCTAGTCGGTTGTTCGACAATTTCGGCAATAACAATCTGTCCCTGTTTGGCTTTGCCGGCGCCGCCTTTTTGAATAAGGATGGTCTGCGCCATATTTTTATTATCCGGAACCACATAGGTAAAACCGTCTTCCTTATAAAGCCGTCCCACTACCTGATGCGTATTCCTTTCCAGAATCTCAACAACCGCTCCCTCGCGGCGGCCTTTTTTATCAACCCCTACGATGCGAACGAGGGCCCGGTCATTATGCAGCAGGGGGTTCATTTCTCGTGGCGATAAAAATAAATCATCCGAGCCGTCATCGGGCTTGATAAAACCGAAGCCATCTGCATGACCAATAACGCGTCCGACAATTAAATCCTTGTTATTAACAAGGCAATATTGCTGCGCCCGGTTAAATAACAACTGCCCATCCCTTTCCATGGCCCTGAGCCGACGGCGCAGCGCCTCGATCTGTTCTTCATCCGCCAGCGAAAATGCATCGGCAATGTCCGAACGGCGCAAAGGTTTTCCCGACTGCTCGATAAGCTGGAGAATCAATTCCCGGCTGGGAATGGGATTTTCATATTTTTCAGCTTCACGCTGAGCGTATGGATCTTTTGTTGAACTAAAATCAACGCTTTTTTTAGACTTCGATGTCATTAATAATGAAATACCTGAGAGTGGCTACAATAAACTATGTATCTAATCTATATGATACATGCTTGGCATATCGATTAGAATTGAAATGAGAAAGCTTTTGGATTTTATAAAAAATCTCGCTGTTTGTTCGCTGTCTATTACCCAGCGGCTTAAAATAATTAAGCGGTCAAACCTTGGGTTTGAATTGACAAATGCAGCACTGATTAGGTATAGTGCGCTCACTTTGCTTTTCCCGCCCTCTTTGCCGAGGTGGTGAAATTGGTAGACACGCTAGCTTCAGGTGCTAGTGGGGGCAACCCCGTGGAGGTTCAAGTCCTCTCCTCGGCACCATCATTAACGAACTCAATGAATTCAATCACTTGACTGCATTGTACCGCCATCAGTAGTACATGCCGGCAGTACATATCACCTCGAAAAAAACAGATAGATGAATGAACATATAGACCGGCTTTTCGCAACCCTTGCCGATACACCAATAGGGCAGCTAAAAACATCTCGCGTGGAACTATAGCCATCAATGAGTTACCACCAGTGTGACCAAAAGACTGTGATCAAAAAGGGATAATCCACCCAATATTCAATCAATATTGCCTATGCCCAAGTAATACTAGCCGTCAAACTTATTGTTCACTGATGATATTTCTGCAGGTAATCTGTGCGTGACTTTCCACCATTGCCCCATTGCGCTGCTCTCGATTCCCTAAGCCACGTTGCCTGCAGGTGTTAGCACAAAGCATTCACAATCTCTTGATCTATATATTCGGGTGCTCCTCTATCGCAATGACTGCCTAATCGAGCCGGCTATCCTCCTGCCCAATGTCAGCCTCGGAGGATACACCGTGAAGTTCTCTACTGAAAATAGTTGTTAGATAAAGTGGACGCCATTGTCCGGACAAAAAATCAGCCTGAATTAAGGTGGCTTCCTGCGCTTTAAAATATACCCTTGTTGTTATGATTGCGCTGCAGCTGTTCAAAAAACAGCATTGCCTTTCCTGGCTTAGTGCGGGCAAGGGGTGAATGAGGGTGGGACTTGTGCATATGGACTCAAGCCCCTGACCGTCATGAACGTCGTTCAGTATCGCCTATTTCAAGGCTGGATGAAGCCCTCTGCCCTTATAAAAATCGAAGTAGCCCGCCAGCCCTGCTGCCACGCCGCCTTCAGGCAGGCGAAGCAAAAACCGAGGACCAGCCCAGTCGACAAGCGCTAAGCCATGACTTTGCGGCGGTACCACTCGAGCACCTCGACCCGATACAGGCAACCCCGCTCCAGCCCAATAGAGGTGATGTCCGTGCTCCTCACCTGCTTCGGCGCTTCGAGCGCAACAGCGTCCAGCACATACCGATAGACTCAGTGCTCAGGGTGACTTTGGCTAAGGTTCGGCTTGGGATAACTCGCCTGGCCCATGCGCCCTCATCACCGCCATCTGCCGTACGGTGGGCTTGTGATTGCTCGCATTGCCGCGCAACGCTTATCTCGCCGGGTGCTTGCAGCCAGCGCAGACACTCGTCTATAGGCATATTTCGGAGTTCTTTTCAGCCCGTCCAACTCCACGTTGAGGCGCCCGCTTTGCCTGTATAACGCCTCGTTCGCTGGCCTCCGCCTGAATTCTCCGGCCCCGTTAGTCCGACCATAGCGCTACCAAACCGCCTGCGCTTCTTTTTTCCAATGCAATACCTGATTCGGGTGAAGCTGATTCGCCCTCCTAATCTCGTTGAGCCTTTTGTCCCTCGTTGATCGTTTTGTTCCCTTTGAGCGCTTCTAAGGCGACTTTCGCTTTGAATTCAGCGCTGTGATGCTGTCTCTGCAGGAGCCTTCTCTTATCTCTTTTGGAGCCTGTGACTTGCAGAATACCACCTTAATTGACCGTCTGAAAATTGGGGACCCTTGTAGTCTCTTAGTTTAAGGATGAGATGGCGTCAACATCATCAGGGAACTCAAAACTGATCAGAAAGCATTTATTTTAAAGTATTGTGTAAATCAGCGTGCTCATTTCAATCTTGTAATCAAGTTGTATATCTTGCCGCGAATCATACAATTAAAACCGTTTTTCTTTAGGCTGATCTGTTCAGCGATAACTTGTCCCAACATGCCAGTCTTCAATAATAGCTACATATAACCTCATAATCACAGCCGCACACACTTAAGGAACAGGCAGCATGATCAAGACCCTTAATCAAGCCTGTATTTTTAATCCAATTATTCATGACTTCGGTTTAAAAAAGCACCCATTAAGAGCAATGAGACAACCCTGGACTGCTCGGGCCTCAACAAAATGCATTATCTGATCTGTGAATAAATTAAAAACTTCTGCCCTTCCTCTTTTGCTCTAGTAAATTTTAAATCACTCTTGTGTTAATCGGACTTCCGCTTCGCGGTATTTTGCGGCGCAGTGTTGAGTCACTTCAGCGGGTAAAGAAGGCGCCGGCGGGATTTTATCCCAGGCCAGTGTTTCCAGGTAATCCCGCACATATTGCTTGTCGAAGCTGGGCGGACTCATGCCTGTCTGATATTGATCCGCGGGCCAGAAGCGCGATGAATCCGGCGTTAACACTTCATCAATCAGGTGTAAAACATTGTTCTCATCGACACCGAATTCAAATTTCGTGTCGGCAATAATAATGCCCCTTTCCCTGGCGAAAGCGGCGGCTTCTTTATAGAGCTTCAAACTGGCGTCGCGTACTTTCTCGGCCAGCTCCTGCCCCATCAAGTCAACGGTTTTTTCAAACGAGACATTTTCATCGTGCCGGCCTGCCAGGGCCTTGGTGGACGGTGTATAAATGGCTTCCGGCAGTTGCTGCGCCTGTTGCAGGCCTTCGGGTAATTTGATTCCGCAGACAGTACCTGACTTTTGGTAATCTTTCCAGCCTGAGCCGATGAGGTAGCCGCGCACTATGGCTTCGACCGGCAGAGGCTTCATTTTTTTAACCACAACCGCCCGGCCCTCAATCTGCGCGCGCTCGGCAGCATCAGGAACTACCTGTTCCAATGGAATACTGGTCAAATGATTCGGCAGCACATGTTTCAGTTTTTCAAACCAGAAATTGGAAATTCTGGTTAAAACACAGCCCTTGCCGGGAACCGGATCAGGCAAAATCACATCAAACGCGGAAAGCCGGTCGGTCGCCACAATCAGCATATGCTTCTCATCAATATCATAAATATCGCGTACTTTTCCACGGTTCCGGAGCGTTAAGGAAGACAATGCCGATTCGTAAAGTGCTTGCGGTGCATTCATAAATTCTCGCTAAATTTTTAAAGTAATCGTTATAATTTTATCATTAATTTTTACACAAGAAGGTTGATATCAATGATCTGGGTGGGCAAATTGCTGGGCGGCGCGTTCGGATTTTTATTCGGCGGACCTTTAGGCGCTGTTTTAGGCGCATCAATCGGGCACCAGTTTGATCTGGGCATGATTGGTGTAGAAATTGACGAAACCTTTAATCCCGGCGTTCAGCAGCGGGTGCAAATGGCTTTTTTTACGGCTACTTTTTCAGTCATGGGCCATATTGCCAAGGCTGACGGCCGGGTCTCGCCTGAAGAAATATCGCTGGCCAATCAAGTAATGGATGAAATGAGAATTTCAGGCGCCATGCGCTCGGCGGCCATTAATCTTTTTCAACAGGGAAAGCAGGCGGACTTCCGGCTCGATGATGCCCTGGCTCAATTCAGCAAGGAATGCCAGGGGCGCACCGATTTGATTCGGATGTTCCTGGAAATCCAGCTACAGGCGGCATATGCTGATGGCGCGTTGGATGCTGGCGAAGAAAATCTGCTTTTGCATATTTGCAGCCAGCTGAGAATTTCCCGCTTTGACTATGAACGTTTAAAAATACAAATACAGGCGCAGCATCGCTTTTATGGCTGGGAACAGCACAACCGGCGCTATCACAAGCCCCGGCAAAAAACCAGTCTACAGGATGCGTATGGAGTTTTAGGCTTAACGCCTTCCGCCAGTGATATCGAAGTCAAAAACAGCTACCGGCGCTTGATGAGCCAAAACCATCCGGACAAACTGATAGCCAAAGGCTTGCCGGAAGAAGTGATGAACCTCGCCAAGGAAAAAACGCAAAAAATCACCAGGGCGTACGAGGCTATTATGAAGTCGAGAAAAAGGTCTTAGGCAGGCTCGAACAAATCCGTATCTTGTCAGGCTTAAGCTGTTAAAAAATAGAGCCTTTGGCATCATCGGTCTCTGATAAAATCATGTCATCAGTGCCAAATTTACCGGCATTTTCAGCGCCCAGCTTGATCATCAAACGGACTTCATTTCTGGAGTCCGCCGAATTCAGGGCATCTTCATAACTGATTTTGCCGGCCACATACAAGTCATAAAGGGCCTGGTCAAAGGTCTGCATGCCCTGTTCACGGGAGGCCTTAATTAATTCTTTCAGCTTATTAATTTCACCCTTGCGAATATAATCCTTGGCCAACGGCGTATTAATCAGTATTTCAACAGCGGGATAACGCCCTTTGCCGTCAGCCCGCTTAATCAGTTGCTGAGCGATAATACCGCGCAGGTTCAACGATAAATCCATCAATAACTGGCCGTGCATTTCATCCGGGAAGAAATGCAGAATCCGGTCCAATGCCTGATTGGCGTTGTTGGCATGCAGCGTTGACAGGCATAAATGCCCGGTTTCAGCAAAAGTAATGGCATTCTGCATGGTTTCCCGGGTTCTGATTTCACCGATCAAAATCACGTCAGGGGCCTGGCGCAAGGTATTTTTTAAAGCCACCTCATAAGACTCGGTATCAAGCCCGACTTCGCGCTGCGTAATAATACAGCCCAGATGCGGATGCTGAAACTCAATCGGGTCTTCAATAGTAATAATATGGCCACTGCTGTTCTGATTGCGATGCTTGATCAGGGATGCCAGCGAGGTTGATTTGCCGGTGCCGGTACCGCCTACAAAGATCAGCAGTCCGCGCTTCTCCATGACCAGCTCTTTTAAAATGAGCGGCAAATTTAAAGCCTCGGCATCGGGTATTTGATTTTCAATCCGGCGCAATACCATGCCCGCTGTGTCCCGCTGGGTGAAAGCGCTGACTCTGAACCGGCCCAGGCCCTGAAAACCAATCGCAAACTGGCACTCTTTGGTATTTTCAAATTCATTTTTCTGCTGCTGACTCATAATACTCAGCACAATCGCTGCTGCCTGATCCGCGGTCAGCGCAGTTTTAGAGACTTCAACCAGGCTTCCATCGATTTTTAGGGTCGGCGCTCTGCCTGCCGTAATAAATAAATCCGATGCCTTTTTTTGCACCATCAGTGCAAGTAGCGCTTTAAAATCCATAATCTCTTCCTGTTAACGGAACATATCTTTATTGACTGCCTTGACCATTGCCATTTTGGCCGTAATCAAGCCTTTATCCACCAGTTCTTTCAGATTCTGATCCAGGGTTTGCATGCCGTCCCTGCGCCCCGTTTGGATGGCGGAATACATTTGCGCGACTTTGGCTTCGCGTATCAGGTTTCTGATAGCCGCTGTGCCGACCATGATTTCATGCGCGGCAATGCGGCCGCCGCCGATTTTCTTGAGCAATGTTTGGGAAATAACCGCCTGCAAGGATTCGGACAGCATGGAGCGGATCATATCTTTTTCGGCGGCCGGGAAGACATCAATAATACGATCGATCGTTTTCGCGGCTGAAGTGGTATGCAAGGTCCCAAAAACAAGGTGGCCGGTTTCCGCCGCCGTCAATGCCAGCCGGATGGTTTCCAGATCGCGCATTTCGCCCACCAGAATAATATCGGGATCTTCGCGCAAGGCCGAGCGCAGCGCCTCATTAAAGCCGTGCGTATCGCGGTGCACCTCGCGCTGGTTAATCAAGCACTTCTGGCTTTCATGAACAAATTCGATAGGGTCTTCAACGGTGAGAATATGCGCATAATCATTGCAATTAATATGGTTGATCATGGCGGCCAGAGTCGTTGATTTACCGGAACCGGTCGGCCCGGTAACCAAAACCAGACCCCGCGGTTTTTTGCACAACTCCTCAAAAAACTTGGGGGCATTCAAGTCTTCCAGACTTAAAACCTTGGAAGGAATGGTCCTGAAAACACCGGCCGCGCCGCGCTCCTGGTTAAACGCATTGACCCGGAATCTAGCGATGCCGGGCAAATCGAAGGAAAAATCGATCTCCAGAAATTCCTCATAATCGCGGCGCTGCTTGTCATTCATGATGTCATAAATGAGCGCATGCACGGCCTTGTGATCCAAAGCGGGAATATTAATGCGCCTGATATCGCCGTCCACCCGGATCATCGGAGGTAAGCCTGCCGACAAATGCAAGTCCGACGCGCTATTTTTTACTGAAAAGGCCAGTAACTCGGCAATATCCATGACATCCTCTTGAAGCAATAAGTAAACGACCTCCAACTATTCATTAAACAATAGTTCAACTCTTTGCTTTTTTGAAGCCGTGTTGTTTAATAAGCCGGCGATATTCCTTTAAATTTAACCTGATGATCATGATAGCCCAGAATCTTAACCATATCCGCGCCCAAATCCGACAGGCGGCGCTTGATTACAAGCGCGATCCGGCATCGATATTATTACTGGCGGTCAGCAAAACGAGGCCTGCCGAGGATATTGTCGCAGCCTACCAGGCGGGACAGCGTCACTTTGGCGAGAGTTATTGTCAGGAGGCGCTGAAAAAGCAGCAGGAACTGGGCGCTTTTAACATTAGCTGGCACTTCATCGGCCCTATTCAGTCCAATAAAACCAAAGCCCTTGCCGCTCATTTTGATTGGATACACAGCGTGGATACATTAAAAATCGCCCAACGCCTTAGTGAACAGCGGCCAAGCGCCCTAGCGCCCTTGAATGTTTGCCTGCAGGTCAACATCAGCGGCGAGGCCAGCAAGTCCGGCATTGCCCTGGATGAATTGCCTCAAATGTGCAGACTCGTTGCTGAGTTGCCAAATCTGAAGCTGCGCGGCGTCATGGCGATTCCTGCTCCCCGGGAAGATTTTGAACAACAGCGCGAACCTTATAAAGTACTTTATCAGGCCGTTGCCAAACTTGACAACCCGGAGCTGGATACTTTCTCGTTCGGCATGACGGGAGATCTAAAAGCAGCCATTGCCGAAGGCTCGACAATTGTCAGAATTGGCACTGCATTGTTCGGAGCGAGGATGTAGCAGCACCATGCCAGTAAAGTCTAATCCTGGTCTTTTTCTTTTTCAGATTTTGACTGGAGACCAATAAGCGGCAAACCGGGCATTAATCACGGCAATGGCTTCTTCGCATTCAATTATATTTTTACTTTGCATTAAAATATAATCGGCCAGCGCATTGATGGCAAGCCAGTTCCAGCTGTTATTTACAAAATTGAATGCAGCCAGAAACAATTCTGCCATCTTCTTTTGCCGCAATTCCCGGTCGGCAGTAAAGCAGGCAAGGTATTCATTGGTCGCCTCCAGATCGGATGAACCACCATAAAAATGCAGGCTATCCGGATTCACCAGACCAGGATTAATCAACTCATCGTCACGCTGGGCAATGTATTTTGCCTCCGCCAGCGGCCCTGCCAGCATATTGACGATATCCGCGTCGAAAGCGCATTCATACGCCTGCTTTTGTGCTGAAGAAAAATCCCGGGTCGCCATATCAATGGATGAGGGTAGCGTATGAATCAAGCGGCCGCCTTCTACCTCAGCCATACAATTACCTTGTCGCTTGCCTGAATTGGCAGGGACTTGAAGGCGGCTAGCCGGTTCGTTAATATAAATTCGAAAAAAAACCGGAGGCAGCTGCTTGTGCTTGTTGCCAAGGTAAATCGCCGCGGCGTGGCCGGCTTCATGGATGGCAGTTCTAAGGTTGAGTTCCTGACGGGTTAAGGGGTTAAAAATATTTGCCAGAGGCGATAAATGGCTACGGTTCATAATAACCTCGTATAAAAAAATGCGGGCCGAACAGTAAGCCCGCGAGTCGAGAGGAGGGATATCAACTGATGTAATCAGAGCGAATACAAAAGTTGGCCGAAGTCTAGCGAATTAAGTAAACTCTGAAAATGCGTCATATTGCCGCGCGGCAATATGACGCTACAGCTGGCAGGATAGTTGCTGAATACTATAGTTTGTCCAGCAGAATACCAGCTAAATCAAGGCTTCTAGCCGCTGTCTACAAAAATATTCAAAAATTACGGGTCAATGCACTTATTCTGATAGGGCATATCACCCATTTTATTTGCAGGCAGCAAAAATGCATTTTCTTAAAAATCTGAAAAAGACTCAAACTTCACGATAAAACCCTGAATAGCAAGAGTTGCCTCTTGAAATTTATAGGAATTCAATTCCCTATGGCTATTTTACCTGTGACTCACAGGCCGCAGCTTTATCCACGAGAGATAAGCAAAACGAACTGATGAAAGTTCATTGACAATTCAAGACAACCAGTCGTATCATAAATTCATGATCCGCAGCAGCATTACAAAAAAGCAAATCAATAGAGAGAACCTGTTAACTCAAGGCGTAATCCTGCTTATGCAGCAGGGTTATCATGGCACTGGTCTGAAGGAAATTCTGGATGCCGTACAAATACCGAAAGGTTCTTTTTATAACTACTTTGGCAGTAAGGAAAATTTTGGCGCTGAAGTTATACAGCATTATATCAACCCGTTCATACAGCAGTTAACCTGCTATTTGCAGAACCCGGATACCGATGCCTTGACAGCATTACAACTTTATTTTAATGGTTTAATTATAGAGCTTGAAAAAGCCGGCTTTAAAGGCGGCTGTCTGCTGGGCAATTTAATGGGCGAACTGGGAGGCAGCAGCGATCTTTGTCAAAAGTCCTTGCAATCGGCGCTTTGCCGCTACCGGGATTTAATAAAATCAGGCCTGGCCAAGGCACAGCAGGAAGGTACGATTAGATCAGACAAATCAGCCGAAGATATGGCTGATCTTTTAGTAAATGCCTGGCAAGGCGCGCTGTTGCGGATGAAAATTGAAAACTCATCCGCGCCGCTCAAACAGTGCTGCGAGGAATTATTCGGAGATTTTTTTAAAGCGCAGTAAAAATTTCGCTTAAATCTGGGTCGCGTGTTTTACTTATAAAATAATTGTCGAAAAGATGGACAACAATCTCGAGTCAATCCGAAAAAATACCTTAAACTTGCCTGATGTATAAAGATAAATTAAAAAACAGCAGCCTTAGAAGTTTGTCAGATCATTAACAACTGAACATGAAATTATCCATTATTATTCCCACCCTGAATCGGCCTTCAGACTTAAGGAATGCGCTCGATTCTATTAGCAAGCAGACCTTGCTGCCCAATGAAGTTATTGTGATTGATCAAAGTGATAATGACTTATCTAAAGAGGTTGTAGGTATATTTAATCAGCAGAGTAAAAATAAGGATTTAGTATATATTTGGCATCATAGGGCGGAGAAGAGTTCAGCTAAAGCCCGGAATGAGGGGTTTCGTTTATCTAGCGGCGACCTTGTTTTCTTTACCGATGATGATATTGTTTTTGATCCTGATTATATAAAGAATGTGGTTCGTTGTTTTAATACTAATCCTGATGTGGGATGTGTATCTGGAAGTGTGGTTATTAAATCTTCTCCTAAGGGCTTAAAGTGGAACATACGAAGTTTTCTTATGCGTACCTTTATGATTAGTTTTTTTAATGGCAAAATGACTCCTTCGGGTTTTGGTTTTCCCATTTTTTTACATGAAATTAAGAAGATAACCCAAGTCGAGCTGCTTGCCGGATACAGTATGAATTTTCGCCGCAAGCTTCTTGAAGATAATGCTTTCGATGAATGGTTTACCGGCTATAGCTTTAGGGAAGATGTAGAACTTTCATATAGAATGTCACGTATAACAAAGATTGTCATGATACCCGATGCCCGCTTTGAACATATTCATTCTCAGCTCAATCGGATGAATTCAAGCCATTTGAAGCGAATGGAATTTAAGAATTACCGTTACCTGTTTTTAAAGCATAAAAATAAACGCATTTTTTCTAAACTTCTTTTTTACTATTCTATTGCCGGCCTGATTTTCATCGATTTTCTTGAGTTTTTATTTAGTTTTAAGAAAGAGAAGTACCAGTCTTTCCAATCCTCCATCTTAAGTGTTTGGGAAATGGCATTAGGCCGACTATGAACAGCAAAATATTGCGCTTATTTGCTTGGTCTGGATTTGGAATTTATAGTTTAATAATTTAATGAAGTTGAATTCGAAGGGATTCAATTTCTGTTCTTGGGATCAATTATACATTGACTCAAAAGGCCTATGGATATAGGCCAAGCAAAATATCCATTCATAATATTACCCATTAACTAAGGAGTCAGCTATGCCAAAATATATTATCGAACGTGAAATTCCCGGTGCAGGTTCATTAACCGCCCAGGATCTGCAAGGCATTTCAGAAAAATCCTGCGGCGTGCTGCAGTCCATGGGGCCAAAGATCCAGTGGCTGGAAAGCTATGTGACCAATGATAAAGTCTACTGCGTCTATATCGCGCCGGATGAAGCAACGGTTAGAGAACATGCCGAACACGGCGGCTTTCCCGCCAATCGCGTTTCCGAAATTAAAACTATCATTGATCCAACCACTGCCGAAGCCTGATTTGAGAAATTAGCTGCATGGACCGGCTTTAGATTGTGTAAGCTGGTCCCTGCAGCGATACAACTTTCAAGGATACCTTATGAAAATAATAAAACGCCTGCTTGTTTTGGCTCTAGCCGTGCTGCTTCCGGCACTGGCGCATAGCGAAATACTGGCGATGGTTAATTACGAAAGCAAACCCAATCTAACGCCAAGACGTGAAGGCATCGCCATCATTGACGTAGATCCCAAATCACCCGGCTTTGCTAAAATTATAAACGATATTCCACTGCCCACTGACCGGGTCGCTCATCATATTTTTTACAACAAAGACTCAAGCAAGGCTTATATAACCGCGCTCGGTAATGGTCCCCTCCACACTATGGACATGAAACATATCCCTTATCAGCTGAAAAAAGTTGAAGTGCCGGAGTGCCAAGTGGGTGAAGATATGGTTTTTTCCAAAGATAACAAAACATGGTATTTAACCTGCATGGGCTCAAGCAACGTTATTAAAGGCGATGCTCAAAATGACCAGACAATAAAAGTGATTGCCGCGGATTCCAAAGATACATTTATTCGCTATCCGCATGGCATCGGCCTTAACGAAGACATTGACCGTCTTATAGTCACCAGCACCGTTCGCCCCTCTGATCTCGGCGATGCGGGCGAAACAGTCACTGTCATCGAAGCAACCACCGGCAAGGTGTTATCCACGCACAAACTCTCTGATAAACCTTCACCTTCCGGCGTATCGCCCGTTGAAGCGGTTTTTCTGCCGAATGCGAAACCTGCGCTTGCCTATATCAACACGATGTTTGGCAATGCCTTGTGGACGGGAACCTGGAATGATGAAAAGAAAGTTTTTGACTTCCGGCAAGTTTTTGACTTTAGCAGCATCAAGCAAGGCGTGCCGCTGGAGATTTATTTCAATGATCGTCATGACCGTTTGTACATCACAACCGCCAAGCCTGGCCATTTGAATATCTTCGACATCAGCGAGCCGGCTAAACCGAAGCTGCTAAAATCCATTGCAACGGCAGGCGGCGCTCACCATGTGGTACTTTCACCCGATGCCCGCTATGCTATCGTTCAAAACAGTTTTATAAATTTACCTGAAATGAGCGATGGTTCCATCAGTGTGATTGATTTGAAAAGCCAGGAAAAAATAGCCAGTATTGACGTGCTCAAAAATCAGGGACTTAATCCCAATTCCATCATCATGATGCCCAAATGGCATCATGATGATGCGCACTAAAAGACTAACAACGCCTTTTTATCACGCACGCTAAAACCCGCGCTTTATTAAATGGGACGTACTATTTTTCGGCTGCAAGGAAGAATAAGGGGCCTGCCGTAGTTGTATTGCTGAATACGCTTACGGTAATCTCCTTGTCTTTGAGCTTTAAATTCACCGGCTGCGGGCTTTACCAATCAGTTCAATGACTATCGACTTTTTAATCATAGGCCAGGGACTGGCCGGCAGCCTGCTTGCATGGGAACTTATGCAAAGAAATTGCCAAGTGATAGTTATTGATAGCGGCAAGGAAAATGCCTCGCAAATTGCCGCCGGATTGATTAATCCCATCACGGGCCTGCGCTTTGTAAAATCAGCCCATGTCGACAGCTTATTGCCCGCGGCAAAACGCTTTTATTCCAGGTTATCCGGCTATTTTCAGCAATCTTTTTACATTGAAAAACCGATGCTGCGCATTTTTTGCAGTGAAAAAGAAGTTAAAAATTGTATGGGGAGGTTTGATGATCCTGCGTATCGAAGCTATTTGGGTGATTTAATACCGCCGGAAAGACCCATTGCCAACCTGGTGACGCCGTTCGGTTTCCTGGAGCAAAAACAAACCGGCTATTTATTAACCAGGCCCTTATTACGCTGCTTAAAAGATTTTTTCATTTCTGCAAACAGCTACCGGCTGGCTGACTTAAATTACGGCGATATCCAGCTCAAGCCGTCTTTACGCTGGCAGGACATTTATGCCAGACAAATTATTTTCTGCGAAGGTTATCGCGCCATACAAAATCCCTGGTTTTCATGGCTGCCTTTTCAAGCGGTAAAAGGTGAAATTCTAACGCTGGAACACGAAGCCGGATTGCCCGATAAAATCCTTAATTACGGCAACTGGCTGCTTCCCTTAAACTCCCATCAAATCCGTACCGGCGCAACCTTCGACCGGGAGAATCTGGATACTGAGCCTACCGAGTCGGGCAAAGATCAATTATTAACCTCACTCGGGCAAATGTCAGCCGATTTAAGGCATGCCAAGCTGATAAACCATGAGGCCAACATCAGGCCCAGCACCCAGGACAGATACCCGTTTATCGGCACTCACCCGCAGCACAGGCAGGTCGCCATTTTTAACGGCTTTGGCGCCAAAGGCAGCGTGCAGATACCCTGGCACAGCCAGCGCTTGGCGGATGCGTTATTGCATGGCGCTCTCTTGCCTGATTCCTGTAATATCAACCGGCACTATGCCACGCATTTCCCTGGTTGATATAGCCCACGACCTCATCAGGGAAAATCTGCGCAGCGGCGATATTGCCATTGATGCGACGGCAGGCAACGGCCATGATACGCTGTTTCTTGCTGAACAAATAAGTCCTTCAGGGAAAGTTTACAGTTTTGATATACAACAGGCGGCCCTGGAGGCTACCCACGCAAGATTCCGGCAGACAAAATCTCACGAATGCCTGACCCTGATCCATGCAAGTCATGCGGAGATGAGTGAGAAGATTCCGGCGCGGCATCATGGCAGAATCAGGGCCTGCATGTTTAACCTGGGCTATCTGCCGGGCGGCGATAAAAGGCTTATCACGCGGACAGAATCGACATTGGCGGCATTGACTTCCGCCAGCCAGATATTATCAGGCCAAGGCATTATGACCGTTATTGCTTATCCCGGTCATGCCGGGGGCGATCAGGAGACAATCCAGGTTAAAAACTGGTGCGAACAACTGAGTCCCGAGCAGTTTAAAATCAGCATTATTTACGGCCACGAACCTAAGGATTCAGACCCCAGGCTTTTTTTGATTCGCAAACTGAGCTAAGGCAAAAAAGCTCGCCGCTTTATTTTAATGCCTGCCCAGTTTCAGCGCCTGTTCATGATTTATCTGCTTTCAGGCCGGTTATTTATTATATTTCTGACAATCGGCCAACCGTGGCTTAGCCATTTTTCCTTACCATAAGCCAGGGCGGGCTTAATCCGGCTCACGATGCGCTTCATAAAAGCCATAAATTTATTGAAACGGATTTTATTCTGTTCCGACGTCAATGTATCTTTCCATTGCAGGTAGTGCACACCGGGGCCATCAATAAACACCGGTTTAAAAAGCCACATTTCCAGAATGGAAATCACCCACATAAAAATAAATGAAACACCCATGCCCATACCGGCCAATATAACCAGCCAGGCAAACATCGGATGAATTTTGGTTAGCCACCAGGACAGGATATCGGCGATTAGGAAGACATAGGGCATACCAATGGCAATGCATTTGTACTTGGTCGACGTAGTCTCTGAAAAGCTGAAAATAAGCCCTACAAACATAAAAATAAAACTGATGCCGAACAAATGAATATGTGAAACACGGGTTAATGAGGCAAAGGTAGCGCCTTCATCGCCGGCCGTTAACGCTTTTAATTGTTCAAACCGGGTAAAATCGGGCAGGCCTGCTGCGTCTTTGTTATGGCACATGACGCAGCGCGTTTCAATGATTTTGTCGACGCCTGAATCCTTATAATCCTCAAGCTTGGCGCCGTCCCGGACCCATTGCATGATCATAAAACGCTCCTGCTCAGGCGCCTTGTCTTTCATGGATCCGTTCAGCTTGTTTTCCAGAACCGTTCCTGACCGGTTGCCGTAATAACTGTAGACAATATCATCGATAGACAAGCCCAATTTACCGTCAGCCATGCCATGCGTAAACAATATCTGTACCAGGGCAAAAAAATAGCCTATGCCTACTGTGCATAAGTAGCCGGTAAACAATACCTTGATAGGCGTGTCGTGGTCTTTTAAGGGGGTATATTTCTGTATCATATTATCTGCTTTGAATTAAAGGGCTTATTTCGGCGACATCCATTACGGTAGTAATTAAAATAACTCACAGCAGATTCCATGCCGATGAGTATCAAAAGTATAGATTAATTTTTTAACTTGCAGCAAGCGTTGCCTCGGCAAAGCGTTCATTCGTCAGGAAATGGCTTGAGGCCCCGCCAAACAATGAGAGTTATTATTTTGGAAGGTCATGAATAGGTGAAATAATTCAGGTTTCAACCTGATGAAGTGCAATAAAAGCAATTATTAGAAAATCCAGGTTGGTGCAACTTAATACACACTTGCGCAAAATAATAGCTTATTTGATATCCTTAAGCTATTTATTCACAGTATTTTTCAGGGCTTGACTGAAAAAATGCCTATCCAGGCGGCAGTTTTGAATATATCAGACAGTGAGCCGGAACCAAGCAAAACTGTATTTACTATGCAGCTCCTGAAAGAGCCATACTAGCGCCTGGCGAATCGGCAAGGTTTCACGAGATTTTATTCTGATATCGATGCTCAACGGCAGATAGCTAATAATGAACCCCAATCTATTACATTGACCGGCACAAATACATGAACATGATGAATGTATTATTAATTGAAGACAATCCTGATAATGCATTGCTGGAAAACAATCTTAAAAAGCGGGGTTTCAAAGTGTTAAAAACCCGACACAATGCTATGTTTTTAACGCTAATCAAGGAAATCAAACCCGATGTTGTCATTTTTAATCTGGAAACGCCCTCTGAAAAAATATTAACCGACCTGCATAGCCTCAATCATCAATGGGCGCTACCGGTAATCATGTTTGCCAGAGACGATAATATTGACACGATCAATCAGGCCATAAAAGCCGAAGTCAGCGCCTTTATAGTTGAAGGTGACGAAAATAACCGCATTAACAGCATTATCAAGGTGGCCAGCGCCAGCTTCCGGCACCAGCAATTACTTAAAAATGAGCTCGAGGAAGTCCGGGCAAAACTTGAAAACAGAAAGCAGGTAGACCAGGCCAAAGCCATTTTAATCAAGACCCAGAATTTTACTGAAGACCAAGCTTATCACAAGCTCAGGAAATTGGCAATGGATCGTAATATCACGCTGAGCGAAATGGCCAAAAATGTTATCGCCATGGCGGAACTGCTTAAATAAAAAACTCTTACTCTTCAAAATTGCTCTTAATATGAAAACCTTTATTAAAGTCACTGAAATATGGATACCCAATAAGGATCGCATCAGGCTTGAATTCGGTTCCGGGGTCTATGGCGAACTGACCGATTTTAAAGCGGCTAGCGAACAACATCAATTTGCCTATAATGAAGGCTTGCCGGGTAGAGCCTGGGCGGCAGGCCATCCGATTGTTCTTACCCAATTTGATCATTCTTATTTTAAACGAACCGCCGCCGCAAAAAAAGCAGGTCTGACCTGCGGCATTGCCATACCCGTTTTTTCCGGCGATTTCCTAATGGCGGTTGTGGTATTTTTATGCGGCGGCGATGCCGAACATGCCGGCGCCATTGAAGTATGGCGCAATAACTGCGCAGCCCAAAACACACTCAGCGTTATGGAGGGTTATTACGGCAGCAGGCACTCTTTTGAAACTGTTTCCAGACAGATCAATATACCGAAAGGCCACGGGCTGCCCGGACTGGTATGGGCAACCGGCATGCCGATCCTTATGGAGGATATGGGCAAAACGGATGACATTATCAGAGCCTCTGATGCGCAGCAAGCCGGCATAACCACAGGGCTTGGCATTCCCGTTTCCGACCATAGCCGGCAAACCTTTATCATGACTTTTCTTTCAGCCAAAGCCGCGCCCATCGCCAAACGTATCCAGATATGGACGCTGAATACGGAAGGCAATCAGCTCATTTGCCATCAGGGCTTTAGCAAAACCAGCAATGATCTGGCCGAGATATTTGAAACCATTCCGGTTAACAAGGGTGAAGGAGCGCTAGGCCGGGTCTGGTTAACCGGGATGCCGGTAATCAGCGGCAACCATGAATCCGCCTACAATCCTGAATTGGATAATCTAAGCAGTATGCTGGCAATACCGGTCATAGAACATGGCAGGTTAAAAGCCATTGTTACTTTTTTATTTTAAATTCAATTACTTAAATTTCAGAGAAATCAGCAATCTTTGCTGACGACATGAAAATGCATATGTCCTCCATCGCAGGCAGACAAATCAGCTCGCTCCCTAGTCCGTTAATTCAATCTGGACAGCTATTGCTTTAAGTGAGCGTTTTATAAAGACCTTTTTTGGTGCACGAAGACCTGATAGTGCACATTAGTAAGGCATGGCATTAAACTCCAAAGTCCCGATCTACCTTATTAACGCATCTTCTTTCCTTCCCCAAAAATTTATAATATTTTGAATTAATTGATATAAAAGCTGAGACGAGCAAGTTATTCAGCCATTGGCATAAGTTATGCTTTAACCTGATTGCAACGGCTCTAACGGTGGAGCCTAAAAAATCCAGCTCATCTTGAGCCCAAGACAAAGGCGTCGACAAAAGCGAATGCACTTCCATTGCGTTCGGTTTGAAGACGTTTTTTTTTGCCCGTAATTTTTGTACAGGAACCCTCATCATGAAACAAACCAGGATAGCCACTCTTAAGAAGCTGGCGACGGCGATAATTGCCATAGCCAGTTTAACGACGCTAACCTTTGCCGCCAATGTCCATGCAGCTGAAGATCCGGAAAAGGACAGCCTGAAGCTTGGCTTTATTAAATTGACCGATATGGCTCCGTTGGCGGTTGCTTATGAAAAAGGTTATTTCGATGATGAAGGCCTTTCAGTTCAGCTAGAAGCCCAGGCCAACTGGAAGGTGCTGCTGGACCGGGTCATCAACGGTGAATTGGACGGAGCGCATATGCTGGCGGGTCAGCCACTGGGGGCAACCATTGGATTCGGCACCAAGGCTGAAGTTATTACGGCATTCAGCATGGACTTAAACGGCAATGCCATTACCGTATCGAATGAGATTTGGAAGCAAATGAAAAAGGGTGTGCCCATGACAGGAGGCAAACCTGTCCACCCGATTAAAGCAGACTCATTAAAACCGGTCGTGGAGAAATTCAAAAGCGAAGGCAAACCGTTCAGTATGGCGATGGTTTTCCCGGTATCCACCCATAACTATGAATTGCGCTACTGGCTGGCAGCCGGCGGCATCAAGCCCGGCTTTTATTCCCCGCCCCAAGATACGTCGGGACAGGTTGATGCCGACGCCTTGCTGTCCGTAACGCCGCCGCCGCAAATGCCGGCCACCCTGGATGCCGGTACGATTGTCGGTTACTGTGTCGGTGAACCCTGGAATCAGCAAGCGGTAATTAAAGGCATCGGCGTTCCGGTTATCAGCGATTATGAAATCTGGAAAAATAATCCCGAAAAAGTATTTGGCGTTAGCAAGGCATGGGCGGACAAATATCCAAAAACTCATCTGGCGGTAGTCAAGGCATTGATTCGTGCGGCCATGTGGCTGGATGCCGACAACAATAAAAACCGTCCTGAAGCCGTAGAAATGTTATCGCAAAAACAGTATGTCGGCGCTGACTACGAAGTCATCGCCAACAGCATGACCGGCACTTTTGAATATGAAAAAGGCGATAAACGGCCGTTACCCGATTTCAATGTCTTTTTTCGCTATAACGCAACCTATCCCTATTACAGCGACGCCATCTGGTATCTAACCCAAATGCGCCGCTGGGGCCAGATCAACGAAGAGAAACCGGATGCCTGGTTTATGGAAACGGCCAAAAAAGTCTATCGGCCTGATATCTACATGGCTGCAGCCAAGGCCCTGATTGCCGAGGGTAAAGCCAAAGCCTCCGATTTTCCCGGCGCAAAGGAAACCGGTTTTAAACCGCCTCAGGCTGATTTTATTGACAATATCATTTATGACGGCTCGAAACCCAATGAGTATCTGACTAAGTTCACCATTGGCCTTAAAGGCAAGCAAAAAATATCCGGTGGAAAAATCGTTGAGTAAGGGCCGGCATTGTGCCCGCCCATGGCTACTACACGGCGATGGCCACTACAAAGGGTTGCGTCGCTAAACAGTGGATGTGTGTGAGTGCAAGGACGCGTATTTTTTATCTCCCACCTGTTTAAAGGTACCAAAATGAACAACAAGCTAATCAAATTTCTTAACTTAAGCGGCCTAACCTGGTTTGTTCCTTTTGTAAAAATAGCCGCCGGGGAAAATCCTGTACAACAACTGCGCCAACTATGGCTGATCATGGGCATTCCTGTTATCGCCTTTATATTATTTCTGGGCCTCTGGGGCTTTTCGGCATCCAGAATCAACACCAGTCTGGGAGCTATTCCCGGCCCGGTTGCAGTCTGGCATGAGGCAGGGGGATTGTTGGCTGAACATTACGCAGAAAAACACAAAGAGCTTGAATATTATCAACGCCAGCAAGCACGCAATGAAAAAAAACTGGCGGAAAATCCGGATTCTGAAATAAAAAGCCGTCCCTATAACGGCCAGGCGACCTATCTGGATAAGATTTTAACCAGTCTCTACACGGTTTTTGCCGGTTTTGTGATCGCCACCTTAATCGCCATACCGCTGGGTCTTTTTTGCGGCATGAGCCCGGTTTTCAATACCGCCATCAATCCGCTGATCCAGATATTTAAACCGGTATCGCCGCTGGCGTGGCTGCCTATCATCACCCTGGTTGTCAGCGCCATGTATGTAAGCACTGATGACTCCTGGTTTGAAAAATCATTCCTGACCTCGGCCATTACCGTCACGCTGTGCTCGCTTTGGCCTACCCTGATTAATACCGCCGTGGGCGTCTCGTCCATTGACAAAGATCTGGTGAATGTCGGCAAAGTCCTGCGGCTTAACTGGCTTACCCAAATCAGAAAAATCATTATTCCGTCCTCCCTGCCTTATATTTTCACCGGCATGCGCTTGTCGCTGGGCGTAGGCTGGATGGTGTTGATTGCCGCCGAAATGCTGGCACAAAACCCGGGACTGGGAAAATTTGTCTGGGATGAGTTCCAGAACGGCAGTTCCAATTCATTAGGCAGGATCATGGTAGCGGTATTCACCATCGGCATTATCGGCTTTATCCTGGATCGCATCATGCAGTCATTTCAAAAAGTATTCTCTTTCGGTAGAGAACTTTAACCCGGAGACAATCATGACCGCCGTAAAACTCAAGCTTGTCGATATTAATACTACAGCCAAACAGAACTCTCCTTCCAATGACGCCTATCTGCCGTTAGTCGAATTAAAGAATGTCTGTAAGTCTTATGGCGAAGGAAAAAATAAAACTTCGATTCTCAAAGACATTAACCTGAACATCAGGGAAGGTGAATTTATCGCCATAGTCGGCTTTTCCGGCAGCGGCAAAACGACCCTGATCTCAACCATTGCAGGCTTGATTCACGCCGATAGCGGCGAGGTCTTGAAACAGGGCAAAGCTATTACGGCGCCCGGACCTGACCGTGGCGTCGTGTTCCAAAACTACTCACTAATGCCTTGGCTGACCGTTTTTGAAAACGTGGCCTTGGCTGTTGATGAGATTTTTAAGGATTGGCCTGCCGATAACCGCAAGGCGCATACTGAAAAATACGTCCGCATGGTTAATCTGGGCGCCGCCATGGATAAAAAACCTGCCGAATTATCCGGCGGCATGCGGCAACGGGTCAATGTCGCCAGAGCCCTGGCTGCAAATCCTGACATTTTACTGCTCGATGAGCCATTGAGTGCGCTGGATGCGTTAACGCGGGGCAATCTGCAGGACGAAATTCTGCAAATCTGGGCGCAGGAAAAGAAAACCGTCATCCTGATTACCAATGATGTGGATGAAGCGATTTATATGGCTGACCGCGTAATCGCGCTTAACCCAGGCCCTGATGCGACTTTTGGACCGCATTTTCAGATAAATATCGAGCGGCCGCGAGATAGAACGGCGTTAAACCATAATGAAGAGTTCAAAAAATGCCGCGCTGAAATTACCCAATACTTAATGAGTATCGGCATGGAAAAAGCCCAGGACCTGGGCCAGGATAAAATAGTTCTGCCCAATGTCAGGCCCAATACCAGCAATGACTGGAATCTTGACATCTCGGCATTAAAACCCGGACAGGATGATTTGGGAAGACCCCGTTATCTCGAGTTCTCGCAACTGTCAAAAATTTATCCTACGCCCGACGGCAACAGCACGGTCAAGGTCGTTGACGGCTTCGACATGAAAATGAAAAAAGGCGAGTTCATCTCCATCATCGGCCACTCAGGCTGCGGTAAATCCACCGTGTTATCGATGACTGCCGGATTAAACAGCATTTCCGAAGGCGTTATTATTCTGGACAACAAGGAAATTGCCAATGCCGGCCCCGACCGCGGCGTGGTGTTCCAGGCGCCCAGCCTGTTTCCGTGGCTCACCGCCTTTGAAAACGTCATGTTAGGCGTCGATAAAGTCTATCCCCATGCCAGCAAATCAGAGCGCGATGACATTGTCGAATACTATCTGACCCGTGTCGGTTTGGGTCATTCGCTGCATAAAAAAGCCGGCGACTTATCCAATGGCATGCGCCAGCGCGTCGGCATTGCCCGCGCCTTTGCCTTGTCGCCTAAACTGCTGCTGCTGGATGAACCGTTCGGCATGCTCGATTCCCTAACCCGCTGGGAATTGCAGGAAGTTTTAATGGAAGTCTGGGAGAGAACCCATGTTACCGCCATCATTGTCACGCATGATGTCGATGAAGCCATTCTGCTAGCAGACCGTGTGGTGATGATGACTAACGGGCCGCATGCAAAAATCGGCAAAATCGAAGCCATTGATTTACCCCGGCCGCGCACCCGAAAAGCCCTGCTGGCCCATCCGGATTATTACAAATACAGGGAAAGTCTGCTTGGTTTTCTTAGTGAATGTGATCGGGCGCATTAACCATCGCCTGATTGTTTATTTCTAGCCGATAACAGAGAATTTTATGTTACAGCATCACAGAAAAATATCCGTCATGGCCGCCATCTTGTCCATGACTACCGTAAGCCCCGCAGCCTTGGCAGATATTACCCGGGCTATTGAAGATGCCCTTAATTTCTATCATTACGGCCATTATGGCGCAATAAAGGCGGATTTGAATTATCGTTATGAAAATGTCGATCAGGACAAGGGCGGCACTCCTAATCCACATACCGCCAACGCCAATACCGCGCGCTTGCGGATAGGCTTTCTTTCTCCCGTATTTCACGGCTTGCAGGGCTATGCCGAATATGAAGGCAATCTTGCCATGCAGGAAGATTACAACAGCTTGCGTAACGGCAAGACCGGTTTCTCAACAGTCGCCGATCCTGAAAAAAGCGAGCTTAACCAGCTGTGGATCAGTTATGCAGGCATACCCGATACTGTCATAAAAGGCGGCCGGCAACGTATCAAGCTGGATGACGACCGCTTTATCGGCAATGTCGGCTGGCGGCAGATGGAACAAACCTATGATTCTGTGCTGATTACCCATAACAACCAGCAGCTGTTCGGTCTGACTATTAATGCCGGCTTTATCGGTAATGTGCAAACGTTTACCTCCACGACAGAAAATATTGATGCGCCGCTACTTAATATTAATTATAAGGTCGGTGATTACGGCAATCTGGTCGGGTATGGCTACTGGCTGGATTATACCGAGACAGAAAATTATGAAAAATCAAGCCAGACCTATGGCGTGCGCTTCAATGGCTCTACGCCAAAAATTTATAAAAACTATAACCTGCATTACACCGCTGAATGGGGGCTTCAACAGGATTACGGACACGGTAAAACCAACTATGAAGCCGATCGCATCAATGTGATGGGCGGCTTTACGGCTTATAACTTCACTTTTCAAGGGGCTGTGGAGCAGCTTAGCGGTCAGGGAGTAAACAAGACTTTCGATACGCCGCTGGGTACGAACCACGCCTTCCAGGGTTGGGCTGACCTGTTTCTGGTTACCCCGGCCAATGGCATTCGAGACGTGTTCGGCACAGTCATTGGCGCCTTTGATAAAGGCAACCTCATAGTAACCGGCGTCTATCATGACTTTTCCGACGACACCGGCAGCATTCACTACGGCAGGGAATGGGATGTCATGGCGGTCAAGAAATTCGGCAAACATTATTCATTGCTGGCTAAATACGCTTACTACGACGATCTGGGTAAGCTGGCTACTACCACAGATACCCAGAAAATCTGGTTCCAGGCCAGTGTCACTTTTTAATGCCGCTCTGATAGGGAAATCTTTACCCGCCTTCATAAATGGGTTCTTAATTGAACTACACCTGTTAATTTTAGATTTGGAGAAAAAATTATGTCTTATTTAGTCCCGTCAGAATTTGTCACAAAGATGGTCGATGCCGGTGAATCAAAAATATTTATGTCAACCCGAGATACCTTGATCAGAGCTTATATGGCCGGTGCAATCCTGGCGCTGGCTGCCGTATTTGCGGTCGCTATCGCTGTGCAGACAAATTCTCCAATTTTTGGCGCAATTTTATTTCCCGTTGGTTTTTGCATGCTGTATTTACTGGGTTTCGATCTTCTGACCGGCGTATTTGTTTTGACGCCGCTGGCATGGCTTGATAAACGTCCGGGCGTGACCATTGACGGTATTTTCAGGAACTGGGGCTTGGTCTTCTCAGGCAATTTTCTAGGCGCCTTAACTGTGGCGGTTATGATGTCGATTGTCTTTACCTATGGTTTCTCCGTTGAGCCCGATGCAGTCGGTAAAAAGCTTGCGGGCATCGGTGAAGCGCGAACACTGGGCTATTCAAAATATGGCGCGGCCGGCTGGTTAACGATCTTTATCAGAGGCATGCTGTGTAACTGGATGGTATCAACTGGCGTGGTTGGAGCGATGATTTCCACTTCCGTCAGCGGCAAGGTGATCGCCATGTGGATGCCGATCATGCTGTTCTTCGGCATGACCTTTGAGCACTCGGTGGTTAACATGTTTCTGTTTCCGGCCGGTTTGATCATGGGAGGAAAGTTCTCGATCATGGATTACTTTATCTGGAACGAGATTCCGACTGTTTTGGGTAATCTGATTGGCGGGCTGGCGTTTACCGGGCTGACGTTATATTCCACGCATATAAAAACCGCCCCGAAACGCTCTTTCGTTGCGAGGAAGGAAGCTTAATAGCCCTCAAAAGCGATAGGCCTGGGCATTTTCCCGAAGCGTTTGGTGCATAGCTTTCCGCCAAAGTAATATCCCTAGTTAAAGCCTCCGCCCAATAAATGCCGGGGCTTTAGACAATTACTGTTTAATCCGTCAAGGAATTCACCATGACACGCAACGAAGTCACCGAATTGATTATCGCGCAAAAACTGCGCAAGCAATTGACATGGCCGCAACTGGCCGATGCCATCGGCCGGAGCAAGGAATGGACAACCGCGGCCCTGCTCGGACAGATGACGCTCAACGCCGAACAGGCGGCCAGGATCGGCGCAATGCTGGAGTTGCCCGCCGAGGCCATCGAACAATTGCAAGTGGTTCCCTACAAGGGCTCCCTGCCCACCACCGTGCCGGCCGACCCGCTGATTTACCGTTTCCACGAACTGGTCAATGTCTATGGCACTACCTTTAAGGCCTTGATTCACGAAGAATTCGGGGACGGCATTATGAGTGCGATCGATTTCAGCCTGGATCTTCAACGCGAGCCCGATCCCAAGGGGGACCGCGTCAGGATCGTGATGAGCGGCAAGTTTCTTCCTTACAAGAGCTACTGAGGCTTGCAGCCTGTGCGCGGCCGACACTCTGCCGGAACGTGACAATGCCTGGTCGGTTGCAAATCTCTATAGGCCAATGCTCCGATAAAGGCCGTAAAGAAACCAATCAGGATTTTCACGGCGTTTATATTCCGAAAGAACCTCAGTTGAGTTCAAAAGGCATTGCCATTGCCTTGGCGGACGGGATCAGCAGCAGCGATGTCAGCCATATTGCCAGCCAGGCTGCTGTGGCAGGCTTTTTGGAGGATTATTTTTGTACATCGGAAGCCTGGTCGGTAAAAAAGTCGGTACAACGGGTTTTAATGGCAAGCAACTCATGGTTGCATGCGCAAACGCGGCAAAACCGGTATTGCTACGATAAGGACAGAGGCTATGTCTGTACCTTAAGCGCGATGGTGATCAAATCCACCACTGCGCATATTTTTCATATTGGCGATGCCCGGATCTACCGATTACGCGGCAATGATCTGGAACAGCTCACCGATGATCATCGGCTTTGGGTGTCGCAGGATAAAAGCTACCTTAGCCGCGCCTTAGGGATCGACTCCCATGTTGAAATTGATTATCAAGCCCTGGCCGTGGCAAAAGGCGATATTTTCCTGTTTGCGACTGATGGCGTTTATGAACATGTCACGCTGCCTTTTATCATCCATGCCATCAACAAATCCGGGAATGATCTCGACACCGCGGCAAAAACGATCGTCGATGAAGCTTACCGGCAAGGCAGTACGGATAACCTGACGATACAAATCGTCAGAGTCGAAAACCTGCCCAGACAGGATGCCAAAGAGCTTTACCGGTCGCTAACCGAACTGCCGTTCCCGCCTATACTGGAAGCACGGGCGCTGTTTGACGGCTACACCATTGTCAGAGAGTTGCATGCCAGCAGCCGCAGCCATATATATCTTGCGGTAGATAATGATACCCACTTGCAGGTTGTTATAAAAACCCCCTCCATTGATCTTCGGGGCGATGCGGCTTACCTGGAACGCTTTCTGATGGAAGACTGGATCGCCAGGCGCATCAATAATGCGCATGTGCTCAAACCTTGCGCACAGACGCGGAAACGCAACTTCCTGTATGTTGCCACGGAATTCATTGACGGCCAGACCTTGACTCAATGGATGATCGATAACCCGAAGGCGGATATAGAAACCGTGCGCCGGATCATTGAACAAATTGCCAAAGGATTACGCGCTTTTCATCGTCTGGAAATGCTGCATCAGGATCTGAGACCCGACAATATCATGATCGATAGCACCGGCACGGTGAAGATCATCGATTTTGGTTCGACGGAAGTTGCCGGCATTATGGAAATTGCCACCCCGCTCAAGCGAAACAGTTTATTAGGTACTGCCCAATATACCGCACCGGAATATTTTCTGGGAGAAAGCGGAACGACACGGTCGGATATGTTTTCTTTAGGGGTCATCACTTATCAAATGCTGACCGGCAAGCTGCCTTATGGAACGCAAGTAGCTAAATCCAGAACCAGCGCAGCGCAAAACAGCTTAGCCTATAATTCTATAGTCGATGATGAGTGTAAAATTCCGCTCTGGATAGATGATGCCATCAGAAAAATGGTAGATCCGAACCCAAGCCAGCGTTACGAAGAATTATCCGAGTACACCTATGATCTGCGTCATCCGAACAAAGCGTTTCTGAATAAAACCCGGCCACCACTGATAGAGCGTAAGCCGGTGATTTTCTGGAAAAGCGTTTCATTCATTCTGACAACTATCATTGCCCTATTATTGATCAAGTGCTGAAGCGAGCATTGCTGGATTGTCCCGGATTGTTTCTAACAGATAATTAGCCAGCGCCTTATTATCTTGATAGATATGGCCTGGGGTTGCCTTGAGTAACCCCAGGCCTTGGAAAACAGTTATTCCAGTTCAAATTCCGATGGATTAATCGCTAACTCCTTGGCTATTTTAATGGCCACCTTTTTTTCAGCCGCATCAAAATTGCCGTCAGCGGAGGCAATTGCAATAATCATACGAATTAACAGGCGCGAAGCCTCGGCATTTGACTTCATCTTGCCCAATGCTTGATAGGCCTTGGCTTCGCCTATGTCTTTATCGAATTCAATCTGCCCGACAAAATCCTGGAAAGCCTTGATGACGTCACTGGTGGTAAAAATCGACAGCGCATCATGGCTTTCGATGAATTTAATCATTTTTTGTTTTTCATCCGAAGTAATAGTGCCGTCAGCCATAGCCACCAAGGCTGAACCCGCCATGGCGGCATTCAGGAAATCCTTGTTCTTGTATTTCAAGGCTTCTGTTTTTAACTCAGTAGCTTTTGTTTTTAATTGATTAAGAAAACTATCGAAACTCATTATTGATCTCCCGGTTAAGTATGTCGTTATGATTAAAGGTATATCTTACTTATTATTGGCTTCCCGCCCTACTATTTAATCCCTGCTCCTATGCGCGTTACACGTAATAACGCCTGATCGTTAATATTTTTCAGCAGGGCGACAGCAATGTGAGCCGCTGATTTCGGCGACTGTCAATATGAAGCTCGATAGTGGGCTGATTGCCTTGACTAATAATTCGATTACTCACTGGTTCTCCTTTGGTGTTTTTTTACTTTTTGAACACATATCTTCGAGTACTCGGGAAACGTCAGCGATTCCCTATTGCCGTAGCAAAGCTGCCTGTCGATAATGCTTTCCGCCCAGCGCTTATGGGTTGCTACTTCACACATCGCATTATGCATTCGGAAAACTGCCGGCGCCGAGTTCTCGCTTAAGGTGATTGCCATTTCATAGTCTTCCGTATCGACGGTATAAGCCGATTCAATCGCCGCTACCTGGGACGGATGGATAGCGGTTTTGCCAATCAATCCATGCGCCAGATCGAGCCGGATTTCTTTTTGCAGGGTGACAGTATCATCCAGGTATTCAAACACCGGCGCGGACAATGAGAAGTCGTAAGGTTTAAACACCGTAACCAGTTGCGAAATGGCACTGCCGAGCGGGGTTTCATAGAGCGTCAGATTCCTCGGCCGGCGGATGCCTAAAATATTCATCAGATCATTGCCGCCAATCCGCAGCATTAATATCTTCTGGTAAATGCCGTCTTGCAGCAAAGCCTGCCGTAAAGCGCACATGGCATTGAGATCAAATGCCTCTTTTGTCTCCAGCGTTGGCATGACCTTGAAAGAGGTATCTTTCAACTGATCAAAATAGGCGCAAAAATTGAGCTCTGTAAATTTCGGCAAAACAAAACCGTCCACCTTTTCAATATGTGAAATATCAAGTAAACGCCTCAGTATTTCAGGACTTCGGGCGCGGATAAAGCGAAAACGCTGTGGAGAATGTTTGAAGGCTTGCAGGCATAAACCGAGATGGCGAAGGCTGCTTTCCACATCAGAGCGGGACAAGGCGTCCTCGGTGCAAAAAATCATCGAACGCAGCACGGGGAGTTTTTCGCCGTTGGCGATTTCAATGATATCGCGCCTGTTGGCCGGCATATAAAGCGGAGCGCCTAAAAACCACGGTGAGAAAGCGCCGGGCAATTGTGGCAGCGGCTGCGTTTTCATGACGTTTTGACCTCTCTGATTAAGGCCGCGGCCCTATAGGGAATATCCGCAAAAATTTCTACCGGAATATGCCGGGATTTTGCCAGCCACTGCAAGTGCCGGGTTGCCTCTGATTCCGTTTCCTTCAGCAGCAAAAGCTGGGCCTGGCGGCGCAGTAATACGCGCGTGGCCTCGCCTATGCCGGGCTTGATATGATTGTGATTTGTAATCCCGTAGCGGCTGGCAATCCATTGTAAAAAATGTTTGGAAACGGATTGTAGGTGCTGACGATTCAGCTCGACAACTTTTGAGTTTCGAGCACGCTTTTTCCATCTGCTATCCGTTCTGGCCAGAATCGCATCAATAAAATATTTCGACAAATCCTGCGGCGCAAACCAGTCATAATACAAACAGCCATGAAAATCGTCAGCGCTCAATTGATTTTTATCGTAGACAGATCGGCTGGTTAAGCCCGATACCGTGGCGTTCAGGATACTCGACGGAATCAGATAGTCTTCCGACGATGCCGCGACGGCAGCGAAACCCGACAGATCAGTCAGCACATAAAGCTCGGCAGGAATTTTAATGCCGTCGCCGGCAGCAAAATCATCCAGACTGCGTTGCAATTGCCGGGCAATAACGCCTTTGCCGGTCCAGCCATCGACAAACACTAAAGATTCCGATGAGTGATGGCGCAAAATAAAGCGCAGCGCGTTTTGGTCTATGCCGATGTCCCTGATAATGGAAATTGAATAATGCGCGGCTTCCCTGTTTAAATAACGCTTCAGCACGTGCTTTAACAGCACGCCGATCGGCGTGCCCGCCCGCGCCAGTGAAACCAGGGTTATTCCGTGCGGGCGCGTGGCCAGGATGCGTTCAGCCAGCACCAGAAGATGATTCGCCATGCGGTCCTGGTTCAATGCCATGGCCTTGTAAAAAAGCCCCAAATAGTCATCGGAGGGCAAAGACTCATGCGTCAGCATTTCTGAATAATGTTTCCGGCCTGACTGAATCAAGGATTCCTTGACCTCGACAGGCGTATCAGGAACCGTAATAGGTTTTAGCAAGAACTGCACGTCGTCTAACGCATAGCTGCCGGTAAACGGTGCCCTAGTCATAACTGTGATAGTGAATTTCTGCGTTGCTTAATATGCGTTAGCCATTAGTCGGGATAACTGCGTATTTTTTGGAATCAATGCATAGTCGCACAAGGACATGAAGGGCGCATCCGTCCGGCTGTCGCCGGCGCCAAATGTCAGCAGGTCCCCGTAGCGCTGCCGGTAAGACTTGATCAGATAACTGACCGCGCTTTCCTTGTTGACAGTTTTCGGCAATATGGCCAGGTTGTTGCCGTTAAAATGCCAATACAGGCTGCCATCGTTTAGGGATGGATGGGGTTTAATGACAATCTCCAGCAATGTCTTCAACACTAGCTCAGTGCCGTCGGCATGCTTGATAACGCCATACCATAAAGTGTTGAAGTCGCTGATTAGCCGAGGATTCAACCCGGCATAGTTTTTTGCATAAGCCTCAATGTCGTTCCAGAGATCCAGCAGCTTGTCCTGATACTCAGGCAGTGATTCAAGCAGGGTGTTCATCCAGACTTTATCGGGATTCCGGTTTTTATCCAGAATAATTGCCCCGTGATCCAGGATAACTTCTTCCCCGAACGGAAGCTCCACGCGATTAAAAGCATTGTAATTACGGGCCGTGACGGGCACGACCCTGAAGCCTTGGGATAGCCATTGCCACAACCATTGCTGCTTGGGCGTGGCATAGGAAATGGGCGAGCCGTCCCTGAGATAGGCCAGCGCTTTTAAATCCGGATCATTGCCGTTAACCACGCATTTTTTTATCGACTGAAACAGCGTGTCATCAAGGTCTAAAAAAATGTAGCTTTGCATACGAAGAGTGAGAATTCAGTTCAAATCGGGCGCTGATTGCCTGCCAATCGGCCAGCCGCCCGAGAAGCGGAGCGCAGACAGGCGTTTCGTGGCACAAAATGATTTCGCGGTAATCATCAGGATTCATGTTGTAAATATAATTAGGGATATTATCCTGGTAGTTGTCTTCAAATTCGCAAATCCGGCGGATATCATTGCCTGGGTGGATAGGCGAGCGCGTTGTGCTTTGCACCATGACCTTAAAACCTTGGCGTTCCAGTTCCCGTCCAAGCAGATAAGCCGGCGCATTGCATTCGCCCGTACCCAACACCAGAACCGGCCGCGGATCATCGGCTGTTCTGAAATGCGCAGCCAGGGTTTCAACCGTATTCGACTCCAGCCTAATCGCGGCATCCATACCCAGCCTTCCGGGCCAGGCCAGCAGATCTTTTTTACAGTTTCCGTTGCCCGAAACATTTACACGGATATTATCGATGTCAGGATTCAAGCTGTCTTCAAATCGCAAACGCCCCTGCCTGAAACAAACCCATTCGACCGGTATGGCTGCTTCAGCTTCCAGAAATTCACGGTCATCAGGGTGGGCAAATACGCACAGACTTACGATAAAAATCTTGTCCAGATGAGGGTTAACAGCTTGATAAGCCTTGATCAGGCGCAAGAAGGTTTTTCCCGTACTGATCTCGTCATCTATTAAGATCAGCGTTTTTGCATTAAGAAATCTGTCACGCCGGGAGGGATCAGTGGGATAGTAGAGGAAAAAGTCTGCCGCATGGCTGTGCGCCTCTTCAAATTCAAGACGCTCGATACCTTCCAGATGATAGCGCGTGGTCTGCATGAACAAGCCGTTCTTTACTCCCGCATGACCGGCCGCTTCAAATACGCCGTAACCTAAGCCGGTTGCAGTTTCAGCCATGCCGATCCAGAGCGACTTATCGCCTGGCCCGATTTTTATAACGCGTTTTGCCAGCGCCTGATACGACCAGCTCATACTTTGCGGCGCAACAGGGTAATGCTTGCCCAGCAGCTTGCTAACCAGTAAAAATTTTCGCTTGCTGCTCACCCGTGCCGCAAAACCCAGCAATCGATTGAGAGGAATGCGACCGGGTTCTATCTCCAGATGCAGGGTGCCGGTATCCAGCCTGACGGAAAATGTTTTTTGCATTATAGGGGGCAAAGCGCTGCAGCTTCTGTCAATACCACCGGCGTATTGATTTCGCTAACCCGGCGCCCATAATGGATGACCGGCGATTTAAGCAGAGCTTCGCCGGTAATGCTTTGCAAGGCAATCTGCGCCAGATTCACACCGGCCAGACAGGCCATGCCGAACCCGCCCGAAGGCCGCGGATTTATTTCCAGCAGGCGCACGCCGTTTGCGCCTTCCTTGAACTGGATATTGAATAAGCCATTAAGTTTGTAGCGCTCGGTAAGCCTTGCAACCATGCCGGTAATTTCGTCGTTATTGTCGATAATTTGCCCGCGGCCTGCCAGCAGCGGTTTTTTCCTTTGCACCGAGCACAGCAATTCCCCGTACCGCCCTGCACAGTCGACGCTCCATTCCTGTCCATCCAGATGTTCCATGACCAGCAGCGTATCGAACTGCGGGGTGTCAGTCATGCCCTGCCACAGCTCGTTAAGAGGTATCTGGTATTCAACGCCGTTTAATAAATGCGTAATGCTGTTGCGCCGCGCATCCAGAATACGAAAGCCCAAGCCGAATATCGAAACTGCCGGTTTAATGCAGAGCCTTTCATGTTTTGCCGATAATTCCACAACAGCCCTGTCGAATGCATCCCGGTCATTAACCGCGATAAAGTCCATGACCTTAGCCACATCGGCATTCAGGGATGTGTAAAAAAGCGCCTTGTTATGCAGCAATGAGAGTGTTTCATGGTCGGCAACCGACAGCACATGCACGCCTCTGGCCTGAAACAGGTCGCGGCGTTTGCTGATGAGAACGGCTTCTTTGCCCGGCCAAAACAAGTCAATCGCGTGGCTATGGCAAAAATCAACGCACCACTCGACATACTCCTGACCGGTCAGTTCCTCAGGTTCGAGACAGGCTTCATCGGACGCCAGGAATGCCGCGGCTGTCCAGTGCGTGTGACTGCAAACCAAAGTATGTTGGCCGGATGGAACCGAGTGGCGAAGATTTCCAAGAACTGCATGTATTGAAGAAAAAGTTTTGTTAAACCAGATTCTCATCGGCAAGCGGTTACAAGTGATTGATAATCTGCGGCAACAGTCCATCAATGGTCCGGCTGTTTCCGGTTTCGCCAATCGCATGCATTTTCCATTCGCCGTTGTGCAGGTAAACCTTGGCCATAATCTGGGCGGTATGGGGACCTTGGGAGGTCAAGGTATAGCGGGCGATTTCCTTGTTATTGCTGCTGTCAACCATGCGGCAGTAGGCATTTTCAATGGCGTCGAAGGTTTGATTCGTGAAAGAGTTGACGGTAAATACCAGGGCTTTAACATTGGCCGGAATTTTATCCAGATTAACGATGATCTGCTCATCATCGCCTTCTCCTTCACCGGTACGATTATCGCCCGTATGCACAATGCTGCCGTCACGGCTTTTCAATTGCCTGAACCAGACGGTATCGACGACTTTCTTATTCTCATCGAATAACACGCAGGAGGCATCCAGATCAATGGCGCCGCTGCTTCCTCCGCCAAACACGCCTTTCAAGAGCCCGCCGCCGCCTCCTTTTTTCGCATCCCAGCCCAAGCCCATGACGACTTTACTCAAAGCTCCGCCGGACTCTTTGGACAACGACATTT
>NZ_CADCXN010000055.1 GCF_902806695.1 Candidatus Methylobacter favarea
GCCATGCCCCCTCACTCAAATTACTCGGGTAACGTTTTTTCCGTTTTTTGTGCTCATACTATTTATTTCATAATCAAAATTGATACCTTATGGGCGAAAAGATGAATTTCCAAACAGCTTCTTAGACATGGATCAGTGTCTTGATGCGACGCAACGGGTGGTGCTTAGCTCCGTGAAGGGGGCTGGCAATACCTTGCTGATCACTGGTGTTCAGCACGCAGGACAGTCATTGATTGATGCTGCTGCAGCTCAGACCGGCAAAACGATTGGCCGAACCCTTGGCAAACAGCTCATCAAAGGCAACGTAGCTGCGGCAGTTTCCCAAATCACGGTCCAGCTGGCACAGAACCTGTACAAGTTCTCGAACGGCGAGATCGACAGCATCGAGTTCGCTTCGTCCACTATTGGCGGCACGATGCAGGTCGTGGGTGGTAGTTTGGCATATGGCTTGGGTGTCGGCGCTGGGACGTACTTGGGCACGTTTGTCACTACCTCGGTTTCTGGTTACGCCATTGGTGGTACAACCCTTGGTGCCCTGGGAGTCATGGCCAGCGGTGCAGTGTTTGCAGTTGGGTTCTCGCTTGCAGCTGGTGCTTATGTCAATCACTTCTCTGCCAAGGGTGTGACGATTGCCAATGAAGATCTGAAATCTGCACTGGAGCTACTCAACGGCGGCTCGATCAAACTGTCGCAGTACGTCGGAAAGGTTGGCATCATGTCCGAGCAGTCGTTTATTTGGACAGATCTGCTGCCTTTCAGCGGTGCGATCTCGGTAATCTCGGAATACAGCACGCGTAAGAACCAGCTCAAGGCTGTTCAAAACAATATCTACGTGCAGCTCGAAGCACTGCCAGAGCAAGAGCGCCAGATGATGCAGGAGCTGGCCAACGAATACAGCAAGGAAATTGCAAACATCGACCGCCAGTACGAAGAGGAGCGGCGCAGCATTACCAATCAGGCCTTCGCTCAGTTCGACGCGATGGGCAAAGAGCTTAACGATCACCTGGAGATGCAATACCTGATGTTCACGCCCGTGCGCAAGAACTACATCAAACACTCGGATCTGATGGACCTAGAGCGACGCAAACAAGAAGAGAAGAACGAGCGCTCGCAAGCATTCGCCGCAGAGCTAGAAGTCCTGCAAGAGAAGCTGAACACCATCGACATCTCAGACTAGACAGGTAGGGAGTTAAAAAAAGAGATCGAAAAGACGATCCTCACTCGCATGGAATTGATCATTCCAAACAAGACCGGCTGGGACCAGGCCTGTGAATTTCTTGAGCTGCACTGAGGACTGAATTTCTATGATCTTAAAAGCAATTGCCAAAAGGTGGGCAGGCTCAAAGCTGGAAGAAGAAACCGCCCACACACAGGCTCTGGTTCGACGTCTGGAAACGGCTCAAGCTGAAGCCAATCGTCGAGTAAATGCCAAAATGGCGGAATACTCTCGCCAGATTAAAGCGCACCAGGAACAGCGCAACAAAGAACTCAAGCAGTATCTTGATTTCATGAATGGTCAGTTAGAAATAACTGGCACATATTTAAATGAACTTGCAGAGTTCCAAAGTTTCACATTTGTCTGTATTGATTCGTGGATGCATCTTGATCTTTGCAATCAAGAAATCAACATCGTCAATAAAAAGCTGAATGCAATTTATTCGACCACATCATTAATTGATGCCTATATCAATGAGCTGAATAAGCAGACTCAGCGGCAAGTTCGTCATGTGTGGCGTGAATTTACTTCTGCGCGAGAAATCGGTGTGACCACTGATTTCATTGAGGCAACGAAGCGCTCCATTGAGCGCTCGTCAAAAAATAGTAACGACGAATTCAACAATGAGTTGAATCGGCTTAAAAGCCATCGATCACTTCTTTTAAAAGAAGCTGCCACCCTTAAAGACGAAAAAAAAGCTGTTCACGATAACAAAGTATCGGTTAAGGAGAGACACGAAGCCAATAAGAAAACTTTGGCATTGAAATATGGCTCATGCATTGAATATTGGAATGTAATTGCCAAGAAATTCGAATCATATTATGCGTTTGAAATGACGCAAAACGATTATGCGAACTATTGGTTTAAAAATCTCAAAGAAGGCGGTACGCTGCAAGAGATTATCAAGGTCATTGGTACGTCTACTGACATTATTGGTTGCGCTAACGAAATATTAACTGAGCTAAACGAGGAATTTCAGTTATGCAAACAGCGTATTAAGGTTGCCCATGAAAGCAGTAATTTTGAAACATTAACGCGTGACAAGGCAGAACGAGATCGGCTGTATCGGATGAAGAAGGGTGCCTGGGAAGACAAGGAATCGTTAATAGAAGCACGCACCATTCTGAATACACGCCGTGATGAGCTTCGGGGATATATCGACCGAATTAAGCCTCTGCATCCTGATTCAGCTATTGAGAGCATCTGTGAAATACTACGCGCTGACCGCGAGTTTAATGCTCGGTCTGCATTCGGATTTAACACAAAGAACCAGAAGTGCGAGCACTGGGAGAAGAAGAACAAGAGGATTGAGAATGCAGCCACAAATTGAACTGTCATTTGTCTGGAGAAGGCAATCGATTAAGGAAAGCATTATTGCTGTAACGAAAGCTGTAGGCGTTGGATTCAACACAAAAGAGAAACTGACTGCATGTTTGCCTCAGTTTTCGATTTACAGAATTGCGCTTGCTATTGACGCATTGATTACCGCTGGCATGGCTGAAAATAATCTTGGCGTATTGAGCATTCATCCAGATATGGATATTGTTTTTGAACTTGCTGATTCCAAGCTGGTATTGCCTTTGACGGTTGATGAAGCAGATGCATCCATGCGCCGCGTGATTATCAACAAGCTGGGCTCTAAAAATCCTGCAGGCGTTGAATCATTGCTTCATGCAAAGATCATGGAGGCATAAATGGGCGAACGTTATCCATACATGCATCCCGAATCCGAAGTTGTTATCGATTTCGTAGAGCACATCGACCATTGGCTGGAATACCTGTCCGAGCTGATGCGCAATGCTGACAAGGAAACGATGCCGAAGCTCAAGCGTCAGATCAGCTATCTGCTCGCGTTTCGCACCGGTGCCAACTGCAACATCAACCACAATCGGTTGCTTCAGTATTACTACAGCAATCGAGCCAAAAAGAGCGGTGACGACATCTCGATGCCGGGGGAACGCCTCAACGCCGATGACCGTCCAACCAACAAGGTCAAGCCAGACACCGAGGCCAAGATCAAGGCCTTCATTGACGAGTTCAAGGCTCGTGAAGGCGGGTCCTCCATGGCGATCAAGCCCTTAGCTCCCATCCAATCGAACTACAAGGCAGGTGATCCCGCGTTCAAGCTGATCTCCAAGGCGCTGGCCACCGAGGATCTGTTCTTCATGCAGGGGCCACCCGGCACCGGCAAGACAACAGCTATCGTGGAAATCATCCTGCAAACGATCAAAGCCAAGCCCGGGGCGCGAATCCTGATCAGCTCAGAGACTCACGTGGCCGTGGATAACGCCTTTGACCGTCTTGCTGCGCAATGCTCACCTGAGCTTCTGGATTCGATGCTACGCTACCCACAGTTTTCCATCACCGAGTTCGAGAGCCCAAACACGCCACAAACAGACGCTCTAAGCCGCGCTGATGCTTTATGGCACAAGGCGCATAGTGTCGCGCCTGAGTTGACCATGAACCTATGGGGGACGTTAGAGCAGGGTAAAACCAATGACAACGGCAAGATGGGCCTGCCGCGTTGGCAAGCTCGCAATCTCGCTGAAATGCACCAGGTCATCGGCGTCACCTGCAATCAGATCGATCACTTGGTCGATGATGAAACCGAGATGTTCGACCTGGCCATTGTTGACGAGTGTTCCAAGGCAACCATGCCCGAATGGCTCATGGCCATGAGCGTGGCCAAGAAGTGCATTTTGGTTGGCGACCACAAGCAACTGCCGCCCACATTCTGCTCAGAAGAAGCCGAAGCACTGACCAAGATGGACGACCACAAAGAGCGCTTGATCCGTAACGGTGTGATCGAACGCTTGTTCGAGAACCTGCCCATGGACATGAAGGGCACGCTGGGCAAGCAGTTCCGCATGCTTCCACACATCGGCCAATTCATCTCTCACCACTTCTACAAGGGTGAACTGCAGCACCACCGAACAACCACTGATCACGAGTTTCAAGACTTCGGCTGGTTCACTTACCAGTCCAATGGTTACCGCGTGCCGGCGCAGCAGGGTAACGAAAAGAAGATTTTGGTCAATGAGTTTGAGATCCGAATCATCATGGCCCGGCTCGCCGAAATATTCGAAAGGCTCAAGCGAGCTGGTGGTACCAGAAAACTCAGCGTTGCACTGATCACGCCATACCGCGCCCAGAGCAAAACCTTGCGCGATACCCTGAGCCAACATGACTTCAGCGAGATGTTGGCTGTGGAAGTCGACACCGTCGATGCTTTCCAAGGACGACAGGCCGATATCGTGTTCTTCTCATTCGTGCGCAATACTGGTCCTGCGACTTTCTACGCTGACGACCGCCGCATGAACGTGGCCATCTCACGGGCACGAGATGCCGTCTATCTGGTTGGCGACATTGACTACATCCGCAGCAAACGCCTGCCGGTGCTTGATGCCTTAGCACGCTTGCCTATATTAATAAAGCATCGAAAAGAAGGTTTAATCAAATACTTTTAAAAACTCGTGTTTTTGCTTTTTTGTGTTAAATGGGTAGACCAAACTCGTTTGCTTCGCAAGCAATGTTTGATGTTATTGGAGGACTTTCACCCTAACAATCAAACCGCAATGCAGTCGCAGAGGGTAATTTCAAAATCGAGACCAGCTGTTAATGGATGTCCAAGGTCGAAAGACTGCTTCGCAGTCTGAAGCGGCCAGCCAAGAATATGTGGGCTGACCGACCGCTTTTGGCCGATACCACTCGATGACAATTTAGCTGGTACTATCGACTCTAAGAGGGCGCTTGATCTTGGACTTTGAGTTTAATAACCCATTTATACCGAACCGGATCTTCGCGAAGCAGGAATGCCCTTATCTCCTCGCGTTTAGCCTTATCCGCACGCAGGAAGATGCCACGTAGGTCATAGTCAATCGTCCGCTCACTGGCTCCGCGCTCTGTCGCCTTGACATACCAGTCCCTCCCGAGGTCGTAGTTTCCCATCTCGAAATTTACCGCACCTAATAGGGTGCAGGGGCGGAAATCCTTCGGCGTCAGAGCATGTGCCTGGTCGCCAAAATTCAAAGCTTCATTGAAACGCTTCAAATCTCGCATCACACCACCATGGGTTGTGTAGATAGCAGAGATCAGTTTGGGGGCTTTCTGGCGCCCAGCAGGGATCGAAGCCAGCAGATCATGGGCTTTTCTGGCTTGGTTGCACTTGCGGTAGTGTCCGCTGGCATTAACCGCATTCCAGGGATCAGCTGTTCGTTTGTACTCAGCCGTATAGAACTCAGCCTCGCGCTCATGAAAGGCCGTCTGAAGAGTTTCAGTATAGTAATCCGAGCCCTCGGTGGTAAGCCACAGAATGACTTCGTCAGAGAGACGATTGCCACCTTCTAGGCGATGAAGAATGTCCATCAAACGGGCAAAAAATTGTTTTTCAATGAACTGATCTAGCCCATAGCGTGACCGAAGCTGCTGGTTTTTTATTTTGGTGATATATTTCGGGTCGCTCTCCCGCTGATGTCGAGCTTCCTCCGCCTGCTGACGCTTACGTTCGTATTCGGCTTTACGGATAGCCTCTTTAGCTTTTTCTTGCTCAAATAGTCGCAACTGCGCCGCTTCTTTTTTTCTCCGTTCAGCCTCGGCAACTTGTTCACGCTTAACCAATTCTTCGGCTGCAATCTCGGAGAAAGCATCGTAGCTAATTTCATTCTGCGCAAGTTGTTGTAGCGCGGCAAGTCCCTGTTTCTGCAAATACATCAGAGCCTGTTCTGAAGGCCGGCGCCCTTGCTCTAAGCTAGCGAGAATAGTGTGAAGGCGGGTCGCAGGGGTAATTGCTCCCGGAAGGTCGGCTACGAAATATTTTCTAGCGAGATCAATCCGGCAGGGATTCTCTATCACTCGCTTCGATAATTCTGTCCCAGAGCGAGAGACACTTCTAAAGTTAGGTCGAGCTTGCCTAATTATTTTTGGGACTCTTATACTCATAGCACAGGTATCGGGGGCTGCATAAATATCGCGACATTGATTTTTTCTGATCTTAATTCTATCGATTGGTCCATCTCATGGAATAGCTATGCCAATTGGCCGATTAGCAAGCGCCCTCGCCGAGTGACGCGATCAAAGCTGAACACATGCTCTCTCGGACTTTCATAGCAGCGTCCAACCAAGCGACGCGGATAATCAGGTGCGCCGTTTTTAAGATAAATGGTTGCGCCACAAATCGGACAGGGAGCGGTATAGCGGACGAGACGGATCTGTCTTAAATCCCCATCTCTGAGTAATTCATATTGTGCCGGTTTTTCTTTGATGTTTATAAAAATCTCATGTGCAAGCACGACTCGATCCTCGAATAGACGTACCCAGGGTCTAAGCAATCCAAGCCAGACAAAATAGGGGAAACCAAAAATGGTTAAAAACAGCGTGATTTCGCGGGTCGTAACCGGTTGAGGCCTCGAGAGCGAAAACCAGCCGACATACGAGAACACGAGAGTGCCAAGGCCTATTAAGAATAACCAGCCGACAATCAGCCAAATATGCCAGTGTTTTAATTGTATTTGGCCGTCGTGAAATAACCAATGGGCTAACCAGGATGGCTTCACTGCACCATGGGAGGCAATTTCGTAATGGGCTTACAGCTGTCGGAATTCTTTCTCGGTAGACGCTGGAAATACATTATCTTCCTCCTGTAATTCGGGTAATGGCGCCGCTTTGATACAAAAAGTAGCCACGTTACCAGGTCCGCCTTTGGTGCTGATCCGCTCTGGCTTAGGATAGGACTGCAATCCTTGCTGCCTGGCAAATTCAATAATCTGAGGTTCTTTGGTCTGCCAGTAATTCGAAAATGACCCTGGCCAATCGATCCATTTTTTGGGTCGACGGGCTTGGGTAATTCCTCTGCTGCAGCTACAAGCTCATCCGCGGTAAAACGTCGCTTGCCTTCTTCAAAGCCCGCTTTCTTCAACGATTCCTGCGCTAAGGCACGGAGTATGCGATGCGGCTTTTCATCGCCGGATCCTTGTCAATCCAGTCGATCAGACATTGAATCACTTCACGCATAAACCATCCCTAACTGGGTTGCTGAAGGTTTGTGGCTGGTTACCGGAAAATAAAACCATAAAATTCCTCCAAAACTTACATTTCAGGTAATTAACGGGTCTCTCAATTCGTAATGTGCCCATTATAGGGTTGGGCCCACATGATTTCAGGTTGAATCGATCAGTTTGCAACTCTTTTTGAATTGTAGACAAAAATTATAGACGATAAAAAATGGGTGCATCTGCTGTTGTAAGCACGCACTTTAGCTTGATTGACGCTTGGAAATTCGGAATCAAAAGCAAATCATCCCTTTCGGGACATTTTTTCAAGAGAGGCAATGCTACGAATAGACAAGCTTCTCGTGATTTATATCTCAAAACCGAAATCTTTTGTACGGGACACTAACAAGATTAGTCATTAGCATAGACCGCGATCGTGATTTAAGTAGGTAACACCATGTCGACCCTTGAACAAGATATTGCCCATCTGAATTTTGAATACCTGATGCTGGCCCGCGAATGCGCCAGAAATAACCCGATAGAAGCGGCATGGCGATTCGGTGTTGATCGAAAGCAGATCGAGGAACTCTCCGGCTTTTCCGTGGAAAAATCAGGGAGCTATCTGGCATTGCAAGAACCGTAATTACGCTGATTCCTATGAATACGCCCAAAAATGTGTCGTTAGCATCGCATGTCGCATTACTTACTTCCTCAAAACCACTAAGCTTGGAAGTTAAATGATTCGTTTGCCCTTCATTCCTGAGACAGGTAAGGGCTATGAATTGGCCCTGGCCGAGGCGCTGTTTAAATTGGGTGCTCGGCCTCCGGTTGTGCGTTCTGTGTGCCATATCGGAAAAAAGACGGCGATACGGGTGTATAAGACCATCCACCGACGATCGCCTAAGCAGGGCATGCTGCCTTACGACTCATTTTGGATTCTCCGTTCTTCCGTGAACACCATTCACGCTTCCATTTTCCTGGGGCTGATCCACGATTTATCCCCAGGCTGTTATTAATGCCGAGTTGTTCCTCACTGCTTATCAATTGTACGGCAGCGTTGTGGCACATAATCCACAGCCAAGCAAATTGGAAGCTGGAGTTGCGCAGTTCATATTGCTGGATATCAATCGAGCCTGGCAACCGGTTGGGCAATGGAAAGCGAGTGAAATGGGGCTGGCGATTTGCGAAAAATGCCATGCTCGTCATGTGGTGCTCAACAAAATGCCAAAACCCTATCAGCAATGCCCAATCTGCGATGTTTGGGCAGATAAAGCGGGGCGTCGCCGATGGGCTACGGTCAAGCCTAGGCAAAAGGCTTGATCAGGTGAATTGATTTTTGTGCTGTTTGGAATGATTGACGAGTAAATTGCCGACCAGGAGAAAACGAGTGTATATCGTTGTTAAGAGCTTCACCGATCTCAAAACCCCGCAACCGTCTCATGGCAAAAAGCTGGCGAGATTGGCCCGTGAATGTTTTGCCAACCAGCAGGCACTGACGGTTGATTTTGAAGGCGTGCAACCCATTACCCACGGTTTTTTCAGGAATTGGTGCTACCTCTGGTAGCGGAGTTTGGCGCAGGTTTTCTTAAAAACAAATTTCAGCTCGCAAATATGACGCCTGAGATAGACGAGGTCATGAAGTCAGCTTTTAACAATCTGGATGATTATTTTGAGCGCCATGCCACGCTTCATAATAAAGCATGTGATGCCGAAATTTATGAACTGAATCTCACTTGGTTGATAAAAGCCCGTGAATTGGCGAGGGAAAATGCGATTCTTGCTGAGTTAATGATGGGCATTGCCGAAGAAGACATGCGCTTGGAGATTAGTCAATTGTCCAATGAGGACATTCAGCATATTGCTCAATCAGGCTGGTTATGTTTTTCGCCGCGATTTACATCCCACTTCATTCGTAGTATGACCCGCCGGCAGCACGACATCGTTGATGTGTTGCTCGGGTTTAGTGGTTCGAATTAATGGAGGCGGCGGATGCTTAAGACCTTTCATCAATATTCCCTTGCACTCGAATTGCTGAGACGTCATGCCAGAATTTCAATTATCCATAGGGAAACAGGGTTACCTCGGCAGCTGCTCCGGAAAACTTATCGGGAATTACATGGGCGTTCTCCGCGTCCAGGGGCTTTGAAATATTCAACGCACGGGTTGACACGTAACATTAAGAAGTACAAAGAGGTAACGCTGTTTGCGGTTTGCTTCCAAACAGTTGAATCCAACAGCTCGGAGAGCGACATCCGAAAAATCGTTATCGCTTTTGATTCCTATAAAAAATCACTTCCGAGCAGTGATTTAGATTTTTCCTCCGCATGGGTAATCGCAAAGGACCTAAGGTCGAGGCAGATTAGGCTGGCAAGATGTTTGAAGTGCAAAGCCGCTCTATTGCTGAATGCTCGTGAAAGAGATTCTGAACGGTGCGAGATATGCAAAACAAGTTTGTGAAGTTGAATGCCTTAATTTTGGGGGAGATGTTCTTAACAGCACAACTTGAACAATTAGAGTCTATTGCCCGAGAGTCGATGGATGGAAAGAATATGAGCAACAAGAAACGTCAATCGGTATTAAAACCGATCATGATTGATCTTGAGGCCGTTGCGGAAATTACCGGGCTATCGGAATCTACGGTGCAGTCCCTTATTCGCGCGAACGATTTTCCTAAGCCACGCAAAGCCTCTGCAAGGCGGTCATGCTGGTTATTGCGCGAAATCGAGGAGTGGGCGGAATCCCGTCCCGTATCAGATTTTTTACCGCCGCCCAACACCGCGGCTGGCGGCCGTAATGGAAAGCCTAATTCTCAAAACGCTTTGCCAATACCTCAAGATGCTCAGACAGAGTGAGCAGCCATTTAAGCTTTTCTCCGTCATATTGGTGGCGGTTATAAGTGCCGACAACACCTGGAAGCATGTGGCCTAAAATCATCTCGCCTACGGCGTCCGGACAGCCCAATTTTGCCAGCAGTGTTCGCGACGTGCGACGTAAATCATGCGGTGCCCAGTGCGTAACCGTCAAGCGGGAACGGGTCATTTCAGGTCGCGTCGGACAATAAGGCTGGCGATAGTGGACTTGCTGCTGAATCGTTTTTTGATCGACATGGCCGGCTTTCTGCCGTGAGGGAAATAAAACGCCTCCGCCATAAAGCCGCTTGCGTCGCAACACGACAGCCAGGCCGCGACCATATAAGGGTACCCGTTGATCGGCCGCACCTTCATGCCTGGCGTTTTTGGTGCGAGATTTGGGAATTGTCCACCATACGCCATTCTCTTCGGTAATTTCCGCCCCAGTCATGCCGACAATTTCGGCTCCGCGTGCCCCTGTCCATAAATACAGAGTCAGTACATCGGCAATCAGTAGGGGAAAATTAGGCAGCCAGGCAATCAGTTCGCCTACTTCATCCTCAGAAAGCACGCGCTTAACGGTACCGATCTTCTCACCCGCAATAGCCTTGCCTTTTGATTGAATCTTGCCCCTTAGAATTAACCGCCACCAATTCACTGCCGTTTCTGGTAACCGGCCGGCATCCATTGCATAATCCCATGCCGCCCCCAGTTCGCAGCGGAGCTTTCTAGCCTGCACCGGGGATTTTGCTGCATGACGTTGAATTAAATCAAATGACATTGCCCGGGTTATCGCCGTGGCCGACAATTTCTCCAGGCTGCCCAGCATAGTGTCAAACATTCGGGTGATTTCGGTTGCGCCTTTTTTTGCCCGGTGCCGGTAAATATGCCCAGCCAGATACTCGTCGCACAATACCCGCACCGTATACGCGCTTTCGGCTTTTTCGGCTCGTTCTTTCTCAATGAATGCTTTGGCCTCGATCTTCTCCTGTTTGGCGGACAACACCGGATCACTGCCTGAATCGCGCTGGTTTTTCAAGGCTTCCCAAGAGACAATAGCGGCTGGAAAGGACATGGCCGGCCAATGACCTATAGCGACTTGCCGAATGCGTCCATCAACAGAGCTTCTATAGCGATAAATCCAGGTCCGCAACTTAGCTGAAGCCGAGAGGCGAAGACCGGGATAATCGGTAAAGGTGATATGCTGTCCAGGTTGCAAAGCTTTGGCTGTGCGGGAGTCGAAGTGCATATTAGTATAGCTTTTTTAGTTGCCCTGAAATTTCAGTATAGCTTTTTTGAGAGGATGTAAAATACTGCACCAAAATGCGAAGTGCAGGTAAGTTTTGATAAGTGCAGATGATGTTAAGCGAGACGAATAAAGATGTTAAAAAGCATCTACTATCAATAAGATGAAAATGAAAGACGAGTTAAATCAGGGTAATAGAGAAGCCCAGCAAAAAGAACCTACTCCGATGATGCAACAATATTTCCGCATCAAATCAGAATACCCCGATACGCTTTTGTTCTACCGCATGGGGGATTTTTACGAGCTTTTCTTTGACGATGCGAAAAAAGCCTCGCAATTACTGGATATTGCCTTAACCAGCCGGGGCCAATCTGCAGGAGTGCCGGTTCCTATGGCCGGTATACCTTACCATGCGGCTGAAAGCTATCTTGCCAAGCTGTTAAAAAACGGTGAATCGGTCGCTATTTGCGAGCAAATTGGAGATCCTGCTTTATCTAAAGGCCCTGTCGAGCGCAAGGTAGTGCGTATTGTGACGCCCGGAACAGTCACTGATGAAGCCTTGCTGGATGACCGGAAAGATAATTTACTGGTCGCGCTGTACGCATTGGATAATATGCACGGCGTTGCGAGCCTCGATTTAACCAGCGGACGTTTTGTCTTGCAGCAGCTTGAATCTGAAGATCAATTATTAAGTGAAGTGGCCCGCCTTAATCCGGCCGAGTTGCTGTTTAGCGAAGACTGGCCGCTGCCTTCAGGTTTAAAACAGCGTAGCGGCCTGTGTAGAAGACCGCCCTGGCATTTTGACAAGGAAAGCGCCAGGCAATTGGTGTTAAAGCAATTTAACACGCTTGATTTAAAAGGCTATGGCTGTGAACACATGCTTGCGGCCATCGCTGCGGCAGGGGCTTTGCTGCAATATGTAAAAGATACTCAGCAATATGCATTGCCTCATATTCAGGGCATACGCACCGAGAGCAGCGATGAAAGTATTTTGCTGGACGCAGCCAGCCGCCGCAATCTTGAACTGGATTTCCACCCGTCCGGACAACTCCAGTACACTCTGTTTGGGGTATTGGATAAAACGGCGACGGCGATGGGCAGCCGATGCCTGAGGCGCTGGATAAACCGGCCGCTGCGCAATCATAAAATATTGAATAATCGCTATGCCTGTATTGCTGCATTGCTTCATGGCAAATTGTACCGGGATGTGCACAATTATCTGCGGCATGTGGGCGATATTGAAAGGATAAGTTCCCGTATTGCATTAAAATCAGCACGTCCGCGGGATTTACTGGTCTTGCGCAATACCCTCGCGGTTCTGCCCGAGCTGCAGCAAACGCTTTCAAGCGCGGATAACTCCCTGCTCGCCTTGTTAAGCAAACAGATTGGCGAGCAGCCGGAGATCTTAAGCCTGTTGCAAAAAGCCATCATAGATAATCCGCCTGTGCTTATCCGGGACGGCGGCGTAATTGCGGCAGGATTTAATCAGGAACTGGATGACTTGCGCAACTTGAGCCAGAATGCCGATCAATTTCTGGTCGATATGGAGAACAGGGAAAAAGCGGCGACCGGCATTGTCAATCTTAAGGTCAATTACAATCGCGTACACGGCTATTATATTGAGATATCCCATTTGCATTCAGCAAAAGTTCCTGCCCACTACACCCGAAAACAGACCTTAAAAGGGGCCGAGCGCTATATTACTGAAGAATTAAAATCGTTTGAGGATAAGGTGCTCAGCGCCCGCGAGAAATCGCTGGCTTTTGAAAAATCCTTATATGAGGAATTGCTCAATACCATCACGGCATCACTTATTCCGCTACAGCATTGTGCATCTGCGCTGGCTGAACTGGATGTATTGGTCAATTTTGCAGAACGCGCTGAGTCGTTGAATTTATCTCAACCGGCATTGATAGCTAAACCTGGGCTTACTATCGAAGGCGGACGGCATTTGGTTATTGAGCAGGTTGCTGCTATTCCTTTTGTGCCCAATGACCTGGCTTTGTCCAGCCAGCGTAGAATGCTGGTGATTACCGGCCCCAATATGGGCGGTAAATCCACGTACATGCGCCAGGCGGCGCTGATTGTTTTAATGGCGCATATTGGCTGTTATGCGCCGGCCAAAGCGATGGCCTGCGGCTTCATCGACAAGATATTTACCCGCATTGGCGCATCGGATGACTTGGCTGGGGGGCGGTCAACATTTATGGTCGAGATGTCGGAAACAGCCAATATCCTGCATAACGCCACCTCGAAAAGCCTGATTTTAATGGACGAGATTGGCCGCGGCACCAGCACTTTTGATGGCTTGTCCCTGGCCTGGGCCTGCGCTGATTACCTGGCTAAAGAAACCAGGGCATTTACTTTATTCGCCACGCATTATTTTGAGCTGACTGCTTTGGCGGATGAACAGAAATTCATCCATAATGTGCATTTGGATGCTATGGAACATGGCGACAAGATTATTTTTTTACATACAGTAAAAGAAGGCCCCGCCAATCAAAGTTACGGATTGCAAGTGGCTTCCCTAGCAGGCGTGCCGCGTTCAGTTATTGATAAAGCCAAAACCAAACTCCGGCATCTTGAGGACAAAGCATACCTTGAACAGCAGGCGGAAACAGGCGTTAATCAGCTGGATTTGTTTTCATCGAAAGAGTGCCACCCGGCGGTTAGTTTACTTGAGGAGATGAATCCGGATGATCTTAGCCCCAGGCAGGCTTTGGAGATGCTCTATCGGCTAAAAAGGATGGTGGAGCGCTGATGCTCCTGTTTCAAGATTAGGCAAGAAGCTTTAATTACCGCTTTAGCAGCTAAGGTTATTCGAAAGGCGTCGGTTTCGCTTATCCGGCCCGTACGTTGCTTATCGCTCAGGACAAGCTGCAGTTCAGTATGTCGCCGAGTTAAGCGTCAGCTGTTTGTTACTTAATCAAGCCGTCTATTCGGAACGAATACCCGAATCCGACCAGGATATCCTGGGAGTTCGCTATCAAGCCCGTTCCCAGCCGGAAATCGATTTGCTGTCGTTTGGTCGGGGTGTAATATGCGCCGGTTTGGATATAATAATCATCGCTGCCCCAGGCGAAAATTTCTCCGACCACTTCAGCGAACCCGCTTAGTTTATCCATGAAGTCATGGCTAATCATCAATGTTGGCGTAAACGTCGCATTGGCGTTAGCGTTTTTTCCGTGAGACCAGCGCGCGTCGAATTGGCTTTCAAGAGTCAGCGTTTTAAATTCTCTCGACACCGCGACCCGAAGTTGGGGCTCAATCGTGTCGGTGGAGATATTATTGGCGCCGGTCGGCAGATGCAGAATGGGGATGAGCGCTATATCGATTTTACCCGGTAATTCCTGATGGTGACTCAAGCCGACTGAAATATCCCCGAAATTATTTGTCAGTTGCCCTTCATCTTTATCCCGTTGATAGATGTAATTAGGGAGGGTGAAACGGAATTCCGTGTTATCGCTCAAGCCCAGGCGCAATAAGGTTTCCGGCAGAATCCAGGATTGGCTTTCATCGCTGTCATCTTCATAAGTGACTCCGTTTTCCGCTTGCAGGCTTCCCTTTGGCACCGTTTTGGAATCATCCGTCTCGCTGGGCCGTGAGGTGGTCAGGGGCAGCATTGATGCTGGCTTCGCTGATGAAGGTGAAGCCGCCGAATCGCCGGCAAATGACTGAGTAACTGGCGATAAATCAGTCTCCTGTTCAGCACTCCACATCGGTGTTTGCGGCAACGTAAGCAGGATCAATGGGGTCATAATACCAGCCAATGCCCTGAATTTAGCGTACATGGCAGGAAAGCTCACTTTATCGCCTTCCGGCCTTTAGCCGGTTTGCAGGCCAATATCTAAAGTGGAGCCAGCATCGGCACTCAATGATTTAAGGCCGATGACGAAACGGGAGCGGACATCAGCTTGAATTATACGCTTCATTAATCTGTTAACTGGGAGCGACTTCCATATCGGACACAATATTGTACTGACTGCAGAATTCCAGCATTTCCTGTGTTTCCTGAAAGAAAGGGCAGCCTATTTCTGGGCTTTCTCGCTTGCCAATGCTTCAGACAATTGTTGGGCCGGCAGATATCCGGGATAAATATTGCCTTTTTCTGTAACAATCATAGGGGTGCCTTTGACATCGAACTCTGCGCCTAACTGCATATGTTCATCGACCGGGTTATCGCAGGTTTTAGGAGGAGGGACATTGCCTTTTTTTGCTGAGGTTAAAGCCGCGTTACGATCCTTGGAACACCAGACTGATACCGCTTTGTTATAGGAGTCAGAACCCTTACCAGCTCTTGGAAAAAACAGATACTGAATGGTAATGCCTTCGGCCAGATATCGATCAATTTCTGAATGCAGTTTCTGGCAATAGCCACAATCTATATCGGTAAAAACAAATACTTTATATTTGCTTGTCTTGGGCTTGAACACGATCATATTATCCTGGCCGATTTTTTCGATAGCCTGTATGCGGGCCGCCCCCAACATTTCTTCAGTCAGATCCCTGCGGGCTTCCACATCAATCAAGTGCCCTTGCAGGATATATTTGCCATTGTCAGAAACATAAATGATGTTGGTGCCTACCGTTACTTCATACAGGCCATTGATTACAGAAGGCTTGATTGAGTCAATTTTAACTGAAGGCATGGATTTGGCCATAGCCTGTCTAACGGTGTTTTGATCGGCATTGGCAACGGCAAAAAAAGCCCAGCCCAAAAGCACTAGAGCGGCAATCCGGAGACTATTTTTCATGTTCTTCATTTTTCCCTGAAAAATTTATTTTAAAGACGCAAGAACAAAAAATTTTGCGCCGTGTGATATGAGCTGTTATTGAAATAACCGTTGAATATCCAGGATCATTGCCAGTGCCATTAATGACACCAGCATGGTGATGCCGATCTGTTGAAAAAACAGTTGCACTTTCTCTGAAACAGGACTGCCTTTAATGCCTTCTAGGGCAAAAAACATTAAATGCCCGCCATCCAGCACAGGAATAGGCAATAAATTCAATATGCCCAAACTGATACTGACGAGGGCGATAAACTTTAAGAAGTGCACCGGACCCATACTGGCAGACTGTCCGGCAAACTGGGCAATGCTGAGAGGGCCGCTAAGATTTTCTACAGAGGCTTTGCCAATCAGCATTTTCCCCATCATTTTTAAAGTCGTGGCGGAATAGTTATAAGTTGATTCCATAGCAACAGGTATTGCTGCCCAAGGAGATAATGAATATTCCACGGTTATTGCTTTCATCAGCTCTTCAGGTATATGGACTGAAGCGCCGATTTTACCTTCAGCCTTTCCTTCAGCTTGCACGCTTTTTGGCGTAATGGTTAATGGCAAACGCACGCCGTCGCGCTCGATAATCAGCCCTATGGCAACATCAGGATGTTTTTTTACATAATTAACCCATTGCATCCAGTCTTTCATAGCAATGCCGTCTGCACTGATAATTAAATCACCTTTCTGCAAACCCGCCGCGGCCGCAGCGCTGTCAGCCAGCACTAGCCCTATAACCGGCTTTAATTGTGGCGACCATGGCTTAAAACCCAGGCGCTTGTAAAATACTTCGGGATTCTGACTATCATCTTCAGCAATACTAATTGTCCTGACGCTTTGCTGGTCATCAAAGTTTTTTACTTTAACCTTGATGGCAGATTCACCTTCCAAAGCGGCCCCGACTATTACATTGATGGCTTCAGTCCAGGTGGGGGTAACCTTGTCATTAACCGAAATAATTTCATCGCCTTCAGCAAAACCTGCATCAGCAGACAAAGTCCCAGGCTCTATGGCGCCGAGTATCGGTTTTATGCCGGTCTCGCCAATAACCAGCACGCTCCAGAACAAAATAGCCGCCAAAGCCAGATTGAACAGAGGGCCGGCTGCGACTATCGCCGCTCTTGCCAGCAAGGACTGCCGGTTAAACGCAAAAGGCAGGTCTTCTTTTTTAACCTCTCCTTCACGCTCGTCGACCATCTTGACATAGCCTCCCAAAGGGATGGCCGATAACACGTATTCTGTAGAATCAGGCCGCTTTTTGTAAGCCCATAATACCTTGCCGAAACCTACGGAAAACCGGAGGACTTTTACCCCGGCTCTACGGGCAACCCAAAAATGCCCGAACTCATGAAAGGAAACGAGGACGCCTATGGCGATTATAAAATAAAACAGCGTATGCATTAATTCCATCAGTTATTAAGATCTTCAATAATCTGCCGCGACACTAGCCGGGCCTGTTGATCGGTCTCCAGAATAATTTCCAGACTACCCGCTTCTGTAACGACAAATTTTTTCATACAGCGTTCAATAATGATCGGAATATCGGTAAAGCGAACATTCTCGTTCAGAAAAGCCTCTACTGCTATTTCATTGGCGGCATTTAGAACTGTGGGCATAATGCCGCCTGCAGCAATGGCTTCATAGGCAAGACGCAAACAGGGAAAACGTTCCAGACTCGGCTCTTCAAAGTCCATGCGCCGCACCGCAAAAATATCCAGAGGTTCTGCTCCGGAATCAAATCGTTCTGGCCAGGCCAGTGAATGAGCGATGGGTATGCGCATATCGGGGTTGCCCATTTGTGCCAGAACGGTTCCGTCCACATAATCCACCATGGAATGGATAACGCTTTGCAGGTGGATGACAACCTGTATCTGATCAGGCTGCATATTGAATAAAAGGCAGGCTTCAATCATTTCCAGACCTTTATTCATCATGGTTGCCGAATCTACCGAAATTTTCCTGCCCATATCCCAGTTGGGATGAGCTACCGCCTGATCCGGGGTAACCGAAGCCATCTGATCCAGAGGCATTTCACGAAAAGGCCCGCCTGAGGCTGTCAATAAAATGCGTCTGGCTTGTTTTGCCTGCATGCCCGCTATATAGCCGACCGGCATGCACTGAAATATCGCATTATGCTCACTGTCTATAGGCAGTAATTGAGCACCCGACTCCGTAACCGCTTGCATAAAAATAGCGCCGGACATGACCAGAGCTTCCTTGTTGGCCAGCAATATTATTTTACCCGCCTTTGCTGCGGCCAGGCTCGGCAGCAAACCTGCGGCGCCAACAATGGCCGCCATAACAGAATCGACAGTGTCCAGAGTCGCCACATATTCCAGAGCCTGGGGCCCTGCCAGTACTTGAATATCCGGAATGGACGAGTTTTGAAGTTTATCTTTAAAAATCCGGGCCTTGTTCTCGTCTACCACAACGGCATAGTCGGGATGATGTTCCAGGCATTGTTCATATAATGCATCAATATTGGTATTTGCCGTTAACGCGATGACTTTATAAAGATGTGGATGCCGGCCTACTACATCCAGTGTGCTGACGCCAATCGATCCTGTCGCGCCGAGGATGCAGATGCCTTTCATGAAAATATCCCGTAAGCTTCCAGAAATATGCCCGCATAGAAGAAAGGGATAGCAGCAACCGCACTGTCAATTCTGTCCAGAATGCCGCCGTGACCCGGCAATAATGAGCCGCTGTCTTTTACGCCGCGCTGACGTTTGACGACACTGAAAAACAGGTCGCCGTAAATTGAAATCAGCACCGTCAGAGCAGACAATAAAGCAAAGTCTGCTGCCACCATCAGCGGGAAACCATTAATCAGGCTTAAGCTGACTGCACAAACAATGCCTGCTATTAAAGCCCCATACATGCCGGCAACGGTTTTACCGGGACTGATCAGCGGCGCCAGCAGGACTTTTCCATATTTTTTTCCGGCAAAAAAAGCTGAAATATCGGCTGCCCAAATCAGGATTAGCAAATACATGGTCACCTCGGAGCCATATAAGGTCCTTAGTCTGGACAAAAACATCCATGCCGATAATAAAATAAACCATCCGATCAATGCCTTATAACAAGGCTTCATTTGCAGCGCCAAAACCCCGGCCGGTGCATTTCTGATTAATATCATGGCCAGTATCCAGAATAACACCGGTGCTATAACCAGCCATTCCAGCGCCCCTGAATAATTTCTGACGTCAGGCCAATCCACAGCTTGCGCAATCAGTTCGAGAATTTGTGTCCAGAAATGAATTCCCGCCATGGGCGCCATCAAGGCGAGTAAAAATAATACCCGCTTGAACAGCGGGTTAATAGCGACGAGACTGCACCATTCCCAGGCAGCCAAAAGCGTGAACAGAGCTAAAAGCAATGAAAAATAGGCCGGGGGCAACTTGAACACTGCCAATGCAAGCAGGGAAGCCAGGACCGATGCGGTTATAATGCGCTGTAGTAACATTTTGAAATTATTAGGAGTTATAAGGTAATAGACTTTCCAAGTACTTGCTCGCCGGTATAGCCAAAACGCCGTTGGCGGCTTTTAAAGCTCTTGATGGCCTCATCGAGTGAATTCTGGTCGAAGTCGGGCCAGAGCGTTGCGGTAAAATATAGTTCCGCATAGGCTAATTGCCATAATAAAAAATTACTGACGCGTTGTTCGCCGCCGGTTCTAATGAACAGGTCGGGCTCGGGCAGGTCGGCTATTGATAAATACTGAGTGATTAATTTTTCATCAATCTCATAGTTTTTTAATTCCCCGGCAAGCATTTTTTCCGCAACTTTTCGCAGTGCCTGACATATATCCCAGCGGCCTCCATAGTTGGCTGCGACCACCAGGGTCAGGCCCTTGTTTTCGCAGGTTAAGGCTTCTCCTTCGGCTATCTTGTCTTGTAAATTATCTGAAAATGCTGCCCGGTCGCCTATAAATCGCAAACGAATGCCGTTGCGATGCAGCTTGCTGACTTCTCTTTGCAGAGTTGCCATAAACAGGCTCATTAACGTTGATACTTCATCTTCCGGGCGACGCCAGTTCTCACTGCTGAAAGCGAATAAAGTCAAGACCTCGATTTCTTGTCTGGCGCAGTGCTCGACAATTTTTCTGACTGCTTTAACGCCGGCTTGATGACCAATAGTTCTTGGCATATGTCTTTTCTGAGCCCAGCGGCCATTGCCGTCCATAATAATGGCAATATGGCGGGGATTGTTATTATCTTTATTGGAGTCATCAGCAGACATTGCTAAAATCCCGATTAAATTGACAGCAAGTCGGCTTCTTTGGCTTCCAGTAGCTTTTCTACTTCCTTCACATACTGATCAGTCAGTTTCTGAATTTTTTCTTCGGCGGCACGGGCCTCATCTTCGGAAATCATTTTTTCTTTCAAGGCTTCCTTTATTTCGGAATTGGCATCCCTGCGAATATTTCTGATTGCAACCCGGCCATTTTCTGATTCATGTTTAACTACTTTAACCAGATCACGACGACGCTGCTCAGTTAATGGCGGCAAAGGAATTCGGATAACCATGCCGTTAGTGGCCGGGTTCAGGCCGAGATCAGATTTCAGAATGGCTTTCTCTATAGCCTGGACCATACCTTTTTCCCAAGGTGTAATCGTTAACGTGCGCGAATCTTCCACAGCAATATTGGCGACCTGCGACAAGGAGGAATCCGTACCATAGTAGGAAACGCTAATTTGATCCAACAAACTGGGGTGAGCCCTGCCCGTTCTTATCTTTGAAAATTCATGCTTTAAAGCTTCCAGACTCTTGGCCATTCGGGTTGAAGCATTTTGTTGAATATCACTAACCATTATCTGTTCCTCGTTGAATAAGAGATCCAATTTCTCCGCCCATCATCAATTCCATTACTGCACCTTTCTCAAAAATATTCATTACCCGCACAGGCACATTATTATCTCTGCATAACACCAGGGCGGTCGCATCCATTACGTTAAGGCGCTGATCCAGGGCTTCATCATACGTTAGCCGCGAATAGAATTTGGCGTCTTTCACTTTTTCCGGATCAGCTGAATAAACGCCTTTGACTTTAGTGGCTTTAATCATCAAGCCGGCATTGATTTCGATGGCCCTGAGACTGGCTGCCGAATCCGTGGTGAAAAAAGGATTGCCGGTGCCGGCGGCAAAAATCACCACGCGGCCTTTTTCCAGGTGCCTGACGGCCCGGCGGCGTATATAATCTTCGCATACCTGATTGATTTTCAGGGCCGACATCACTCTGACCTGCTGGCCGAGATTTTCCAGCGCATCCTGCATGGCCAGCGCATTTATAACCGTGGCCAGCATGCCCATCTGATCACTGGTTACTCTGTCCAGGCCTTCGGAAGCTTTTTCAGCGCCGCGTAATATATTGCCGCCGCCAATAACCAGGCCAACCTCGATGCCTGCATCGGACAAGTCTTTAATTTCACAGGCAAGGCGTTTGACAATATCGGCATCAATGCTCCCTCCGGCATCACTCATTAAAGCTTCACCACTTAATTTAAGCAAGATTCTCTGGCAAATCAGGTTAGTCATATTGTTTAGTCAGGATTAATATTGGCATGTGGGGTTGGCGGGGCGTAAGCGGTAATAGTGTTGGCTACCTGGATAAGTTTAATTACCTCTAACCTGCGCCATAACTTCTTCGGCAAAGTTTTCTTCTTTTTTCTCTATGCCTTCGCCTACTTCAAAACGACTAAAACGGATAACGCGGTTAGTTTTTGAAGCCAGCAGTTTGCCGACACTGGTTTTTTCCTCTTTAATAAAAGGCTGTCCCAGTAAGGTGATTTCTGCAAAAAACTTGCTGATGCGGCCGGCAATCATTTTATTGACAATCTCAGCCGGTTTTCCGCTCTCTGAGGCTTGAGCCAGAAAAATTTCCTTTTCTTTCTCAATAATTTCTGCGGGCACCTGATCCTCAGAAATATAAGAAGGCTTGCTGGCGGCAATATGCATGGCGATATCCTTGCCCAATTCGCTATCCGCTTTGGCTAATTCAACAATTACCCCGATTTTATTGCCATGCAAATAACAGGCGGTGCCGCCCTCGGCAGCACTCTGGTATTTTTCAAAACGTCTAATGGCAATATTCTCGCCCAGTTTTGCAATCAATCCCCGGCGAACTTCATCAACGCTCTGACCGTCCGCCAATTTCATGGACAGCAATTGCTCTTCTGTTTCAATATCGGCATTATTCAGCAATGCTGCGGTTATATTATTGACGAAATTTATAAAATCGTCTGCTTTGGCCACGAAATCAGTCTCACAATTAATATCAACCATCGCCGCAGCTTTTTGATTATCGCTGACTTTAACGCCGATAATGCCTTCAGCAGCGATACGCCCTGATTTTTTATCTGCCTTGGCTAAGCCGGATTTGCGCATATTTTCGATCGCCAGATCCATGTCGCCATTGCTTTCAATTAATGCCTTTTTGCATTCCATCATGCCTGAACCGGTTCTTTCCCGAAGTTCCTTAACCATTCTCGCACTAATATTCATTTTCTGGTTTTCCTCAATACTATAGTTACTATAAAAACGCCCCCGTAAGGAGGCGTTTTTTTGGCCTGATTAAACTTTTCAATTCATCGCAAATTAACTGCAAAAAATGCGTAACCGACTTACTCTGCTGCCTCTTCAACAAAATCATCCGCTTTGGCTGAAAGGCCCATGCTTGCTGCTTTGGCTTCCAGTACTGCCGCGGAAACACTTTCACAATAGAGCTTAACGGCGCGAATTGAGTCATCATTACCTGGAATTACATAGTCAATTTTTTCGGGTGAATTGTTGGAGTCAACCACTCCGACGACGGGAACGCCTAATTTTTTTGCTTCGCTGATGGCGTTTTTTTCATAACCGACATCCATTACGAAAATTACATCAGGAATGCCTTTCATGTCCTTAATTCCGCCCAGACTCCGTTCCAGTTTTTCAAGTTCGCGCTCCATGCCCAGCGCTTCTTTTTTGCCGAAGCGCTGGTTAAGTGTACCGTCCGCTTTCATGGCTTCCAGTTCTTTCAGACGGTTGATTGATTTTTTGATGGTTTTGAAATTGGTCATCATGCCGCCAAGCCAGCGATGATTTACATAGGGCATGCCGCAGCGTATTGCCTCTTCTGCGACAACCTTACGGGCGGCTTTTTTGGTGCCGACAAACAGAATGGTGCCTTTGTTAGCCGCCATCTGACCCAGATAATTCATCGCGTCATTAAACATGGGAAGCGTTTTTTCCAAATCAATGATATGGATTTTGCTACGCGCTCCGAAAAGGTAGGTGGCCATTTTCGGGTTCCAGTAACGAGTCTGGTGGCCAAAATGAACACCCGCTTCAAGCATTTGCCGCATGGATACTGCTGCCATTAATTTCTCCTGATATAAAATTCGGAACTTTTGTTCCGTGTTGGGTTGCGCCTCCGCCCATCCCGTCTGGTAACCGGTTTACAACGATTCTATGAGAATCAGGCGGCGCCGGCACCCTACCAAACGTGACGATAGACGTGAGTATTAATTCAAAAATGAACTTATCTTTATACCATAATTAACTTTTTGCAACAACCAAATCTCTGTTAAACTCCTCTTTTTACAGGTCTGACTGCGGTTGTAATTGAGCAAATACAATATCTGAGCAGTAAACCCGAAAACTACATTTTTAACGCTATGAGCATAATCATTAAAACCGAAAGTGAAATTAACAAAATGCGCATTGCCGGAAGACTGGCGGCCGAAGTTTTGGAAATGATTGAGCCGTATGTCATTCCCGGCGTGACTACCAATGAGCTTGATAAAATCTGTCATGATTATATTGTTGATGTGCAAAAGGCCATACCTGCGCCGCTTAATTATCACGGTTTTCCAAAATCCATCTGCACCTCGATTAACCAGCAGGTCTGCCATGGCATTCCCAGCGAGAAAAAACTTAAATCGGGCGATATTGTCAATATAGATATTACCGTCATTAAAGATGAGTATCATGGCGATACCAGCAAAATGTTCTGCGTAGGCGAGGTCAGCCCGCATGCGAAACGATTGATTAAAGTAACCCGCGAAGCCATGTTTCTGGGCATAGAGCAAGTCAAGCCGAGCGCCACATTAGGAGATATCGGCCATGCCGTACAAAAATACGCTGAAGCCAACCGCTATTCGGTGGTAAGAGAATTTTGCGGGCATGGGATCGGCAAAAATTTTCACGAAGACCCGCATGTGCTGCATTACGGCAAAGCCGGCGAAGGCGAGGTTCTGGAGAGCGGCATGATATTAACCATTGAGCCCATGATTAATATCGGCAAGCGTCATGTTAAAGTATTGGCCGATGGCTGGACTGCCGTAACCAAGGATAGAACCCTTTCCGCACAATGGGAGCACACCATTCTGGTAACGCCTGGCGGCTACGACATTCTGACCTTGCGCCAGGAAGAAATGTGATTGCCTTGAACAAAAGTACTAGCCCTGCGCTGTTTGCCGAAAATGACAGCCTGCAACTATTCAAGCGCCTGATAAAGGAAAAAGCCGATGAGCTAAGGCAAAAATTTGACCCTCACAGCTCCGTTGCCGAACTGCTTAAGGAAAAGTCCGATTTCATTGACGAGATTCTAAGCTGCAGCTGGCGGCATTTCCTTGCCGGGCATGCGGAAAAGCTCAGTTTACTGGCCGTGGGCGGCTATGGCAGAAGAGAATTATTTCCCTATTCCGATATCGACATTGTTATTCTTCTGGACTCCGCCGATACCTCCGTGTATGAGGAAGCGCTGGCGAATTTCTTTACTTTCCTCTGGGATATTGGCCTGAAGCCGGGGCAAAGCGTACGCACCATCAAGGAATGTGTAGAAACGGCAAAAGCTGATCAAACAATTATGACCAGTCTCATGGAAGTCCGGCTGATTACCGGCAGCATGGCGCTTTTTGAAGACCTCAAGCAACAAATCACGCCGGATAAAATCTGGCCGTCGGATCAGTTTTTTGCCGCTAAAATGCAAGAGCAGGCTCAGCGCTATGCCAAATTCCACGACACTGCCTATAACCTTGAGCCTAATATAAAAGAAGGGCCCGGCGGCTTGCGCGATAGACAGGTTATCGCCTGGGTATTCAAGCGTCACTATAATTCATCCACTCTCAAGGAACTGATCAAGTACGGCTTTCTGCCTGAGTCTGAGTATCTGGAGCTGGTTGCTGCTGTAGAAGTGCTATGGCGCATTCGCTATGCGCTGCATCTACTGACCAACCGCTGTGAAGACCGGCTCATTTTTGATTATCAACGCCACCTGGCGCAACAGTTCGGCTTTAGCGCTGGCAGCTACCAGTATAACGAAGATGTAGAGCAGTTTATGCAGTTTTACTTCACCACCGTGCTCGGCCTGGAACGGCTTAATGAAATGTTGCTGCAATTATTTAATGAACGGTTTATTTGCGGAGAAATAGCCTGCAAACAGATTCCTATTAATGACAAATTTGCGGCTATCAACGGCTATCTTGAAGCGGTAGACGACTATGTGTTTGAGCGGCAGCCGGTGGCATTGCTGGAAGTCTTTTTAATTCTTCAACAGAACTCTGCACTCAAAGGCGTCAGGGCGACCACGATCCGTCTGATACGCAAAAGCCTGCATCTGATCGACGATTCGTTTCGTCAGAATAAAGTCGCCAACCGTCTTTTTTTAGAAATCTTTCGTCAGCCGCGAGGTATTACCACTCAATTAAGACGCATGAACCGTTATGGAGTTTTAGCGGCTTATTTACCCAGCTTTGCCAACATAGTCGCCCGTATGCAATATGATTTATTTCATATTTATACAGTTGATGAGCATGCCATTTTTGTTATTCGTAACTTACGCAGGTTTTCATTGCCAAAACACAGTGATGAACTGCCTCTTTGCAATGATATTTTCTTTCTGATTCAAAAGCCGGAGATATTATATATTGCGGCTCTATTCCATGATATTGCCAAAGGCAGACATGGAGATCATTCAGTTATTGGCGAAGACATCGCCCGAAACTTCTGCCTTCAACATGATCTTTCCTCGCATGATACCAAACTGATTACCTGGCTGGTCCGTAATCACCTGATGATGTCGATGACTGCACAACGAAAGGATATCAGCGATCCTGATATTATTCATGAATTTGCCCGGAAAGTGGGCAGTATCGAGTACCTCAATTACTTGTATCTGCTGACAGTCGCTGATATACGCGCGACCAATCCTGAATTGTGGAACTCCTGGAAAGATTCTTTACTGAAAGAGCTGTATGCCGTAACTTACAGCGCCCTGCATAAAGGCCTGCAAAATCCCGTTGCGCTTTCCGACCGGCTACAGGAAAGTAAAAAGGAAGCAAAAGACGAGCTAATCAAATTCGGTTTATCCGAAGCGGCTATTGATGATACCTGGCAACTTGTCAGCGATGATTATTTTCTAAGATATTCAACTGACGAAATAGCCTGGCACACTATTGCCATCGCTTCATCGAGGGAGACAGATTTGCCCTTAGTTCTCTTGCGCCCCCAAACCCAGCGCGGCAGCGCAGAGATCTTTGTTTATACCAGAAATGAAGGTTCTATTTTTTCCTTGTGCACAGCCACTCTCGACCAGTTAGGTCTTACCATTCTCGATGCCAAAATAATGACTACGGTTGATAACTATGTGCTTAACAGTTTCCAGGTTCTTGAGCAGTCGGGAGAGCCTATTAATGAGCTATACAGGGAAGTCCATATCTGCAGGGCCTTACGTAATAACTTGTTGCACCGTAAGGTAAAAGAGCGCAGAAACATACATCGTCAATCACGGCAAGCCAAACATTTTCCTATTCCGACCAGCATTCAATTTCATGCAGATCCTTTAAACAGGAACACGATTCTGGAACTTGTAACAACCGATCATGCAGGTCTTCTGTCAAAAATAGGACGAGCTTTTATAAAACAAAACGTAAATTTGCACAGCGCAAAAATAACCACCATAGGCAGCCGCGCGGAAGATATGTTTTACATTACCGACCAGCAGCTAGAGCCAATTGCCGACGCGGGCAGACAGGAACAGATACGTGAAGAAATTATGACCATGCTGGATGCCGGCGGATGATTAAAGCTTTCCTCTCATCCTGTCCTGCTTCTAGCCAGGCGCAGGGCATCATACTCGACCAGTAATGATGACGGTGAACGCCAACTTCATCACAGGGAGTAGTCTGACAGCTTGACTTTGTTATATTAAAATATAATTATGATTGCCTGCCTGAAGTTTAACCGGCGTCTCAATCCCTGCACAATCAGCTTAGCTTCCTTCAATAAATTCATCAATAAGGGATTGAAAAAAAATGAAGAATTTACTTGAATAACAATTAAGCTCCTGAGTAATTTCAGAGCTATTATTTACAGTCTGCACTGCTACCCAAAAAGGACCGGCGATCATCGTAGCTATAGCAAATTTGATTTTCAGCTTTATGATGAGGGCAAACGTCATACTTTGCATGGCATTTTTACTGCCGTCCTTTTGCGTCTGTGCTGAAAAGATTCACCTGCAATTACGCTGGCATCATCAGTTTCAATTTGCCGGCTACTATGCCGCCCTGGAACAAGGCTATTACCGGCAGGCAGGGCTTGACGTTATACTGCACGAGGGCAGTCCGGAAAAATTCTCTGTTTCTGAAGTGCTGCAGGGCCATGCCCAATACGGCGTCGCCAACAGCGAGTTGCTGCTGGACCGATTGCGCGGCGCACCGCTGGTAGCTCTGGCTGCAATATTTCAGCATTCTCCTTCGGTATTACTGGCGCGCAAAGATGCCGGTATTCTTTCTCCCGATGATTTAATCGGCAAGGATGTGATGTTGATGGACAAAGCCGTCGATGCCGATTTTTTCGCCATGCTGCATAATGAGGGCGTTAGCCTGGCGAAAATTCATGTTATTCCAAGCAGTTTTAATATTCAGGATCTGGTTGACGGCAAAGTTGTGGCCTTTAACTCCTATCTAAGTAATGAACCTTATTATCTAAAGCAGCATGGCGTCGAGTATACCGTGCTTAATCCGCGCAACTACGGCGTAGATTTTTACAGCGACATTCTTTTTACTACCGAGGATGAAATAAAGCAACACCCCGACCGGGTAAAAGCCTTTCGTAGCGCCACTCTTGAAGGCTGGCGCTACGCGATGAATCATCCTCAGGAAATAATTGATTTGTTGATTGGTAAATATCAGGTCAAAAAGTCAAGAAGCCATTTGGAATTTGAGGCCGAGGCAATGCGTTCATTGATTCTGCCTGAGTTGATAGAAATAGGTCATATTAATCCCGGTCGTCTGAGACATATGGCTGAAACATTTGTAAAGGCCGGCATGATTGATAACGATCGGCTTTTGGAAGGATTTGTCTATGATCCTGACCCGGCGGTTGACCAGAAAAAATTAAGGCAATATGTCCAAATTTCCGGAGGCATCGCTTTGTTGACCAGCATTCTGGCGATGATACTGTATATGGCCAATCGATCCATAAAACGTGAAAGTCTGCTACGTATGGCCGCCGAGGCTGAAATAAAAAAACTTGCTTACCGGGATACCTTGACAGGGCTTGATAACCGCCTCAGCTTTTTTATCCTGGCCAATCAAATGGTAAAGCTGGCGCATAGGGAGAACAACAAAATTGCCGTCTTATTTATTGATCTTAATGATTTTAAAATAATTAACGATCAATTCGGACACAAGGCGGGTGATGAAGTTTTGATATATGTCGGCCTGACTTTAAGAAAACTTGTACGCCAGTCTGATATTGCCGCGCGTTTGGGCGGCGATGAGTTTGCGATATTACTTAGCAATATCATTAACCGGGAAGATATTATTTGTTCGTTAAGACAAATCCAGCAGGAGATCAGCCGTCCTATTATTTACCAGGAACAGGAATTACGAATTTCAGCGTGTATAGGCATGGCTGTTTATCCGGACGATGGTCTCGATATTGATGCCTTGCTGGAAATAGCCGACTCGCATATGTATCAGGTCAAGGCGGAAAACAAATACTCAAGCCATACACATACTGAGACTATATAAAATACTGACGCGTCAGTATTGACGCGTCAGTATTGGGGAGGAAAGGTATTTTCCTGCCTTGCTACTCTCCGAACTCCATGGCCTCAGAAATATCAATAGCCTGCGCTTTTTTAACTTCTTCCGCAGCCTCATAAGGCCAATGCCAATTCTGTATTTCCGGCATATCCTCGCCGTGGCTGGCAATATAATGCTTATGATCAATCAGCTTGTCGCGGATCATTTGCTTGAGATAAGCCGCATTATTTTTCAGGCGCGGCACGCGGTCAATGACATCGGCTGCCAGGTGATAGCGGTCTATGTCATTCATGACGACCATATCGAACGGTGTAGAGGTAGTGCCTTCTTCCTTATAGCCGCGCACATGCAGATTGGCATGATTGGCGCGCCGGTAAGTCAGCCGGTGAATTAGGGTAGGGTAGCCGTGATAGGCAAATACGATGGGCTTATCGGTAGTAAACAATTCGTCAAAATCACGATCTTTCAAGCCATTGGGATGCTCGCTGTTAGGCTGCAATTTCATCAGATTGACGACATTCAGCACGCGGATTTTCAAATCCGGCAACTGGCGGCGCAGAAAATCCACCGCCGCCAGGGTTTCCAGGGTAGGCACATCGCCTGCACAGGCCATTACTACATCAGGCTCTTCGCCCCGGTCATTGCTGGCCCACTCCCATACGCCGATACCGGCTTCGCAATGTTTCATTGCCGCATCCATATTCAGCCATTGGTGCTCCGGTTGTTTACCCGCCACGATGACATTGACATAGTTGCGGCTGCGCAGCACATGATCAGTCACGGCCAGCAGGGTATTGGCATCCGGCGGCAGAAACACCCGGATCACTTCAGCTTTTTTATTGACCACATGATCGATAAAGCCCGGATCCTGGTGGGAAAAGCCGTTGTGATCCTGCCGCCAGACATGCGAAGTCAGCAGATAATTCAAGGACGCCACAGGGCGCCGCCACGGTATGCGGTTGCAGGTCTTCAGCCATTTGGCATGCTGGTTGAACATGGAGTCGACAATATGGATAAAGGCTTCGTAGCAGGAAAAAAAGCCGTGCCGTCCGGTAAGCAAATATCCCTCTATCCAGCCCTGACAGGTATGTTCGCTGAGTATCTCCATGACCCGGCCATCCTGGGCAAGATTGGTATCTTCGGGCAGAATTTTTTCCATCCAGACCCTGGACGTGACCTCGAAAATATCACTCCAGCGGTTAGATGCCGTTTCATCAGGGCCGAAAATTCTAAAATTCTGCTGATCAAGATTGTTTTTCATCACATCCCGTAAAAAATTTCCCATGACGCGCGTGGCTTCGGCTTCAACGGCTCCCGGCGCCGGCACTTCAACGGCATAATTGCGAAAGTCAGGCAGCCGCAAATCCCTGAGCAATAGTCCGCCATTGGCATGGGGATTATCGCTCATACGCAGATGACCTTTGGGCGCCAATTCAAGCAGCTCCGGCAGCGGCGCGCCTTGGGCATCGAACAGCTCTTCGGGACGGTAGCTTTTCAGCCATTGTTCCAGCAGATTAATGTGGTCGGGATTTTCGGCCAGCTTTTCCAGCGGCACCTGATGAGAACGCCAGAAACCTTCGGTTTTTTTGCCGTCAACGCTTTTCGGCCCCGTCCAGCCCTTGGGAGTGCGCATAATAATCATCGGCCAATGCGGACGGATTAGCGCCTCCCCGCTGCGCGCCTTGTGCTGAATGGCCTTGATTTCATCCAGGCATTGCTCAAGTATGCTGGCCATGCGAGGATGAACAATTTCCGGCTCGTTGCCTTCAACCAGGTAGGGGCGATAGCCGTATCCTTCAAATAATTGCAGCAGTTCATCCTCTTCCATGCGGGCTAGAATAGTGGGATTGGCGATTTTATAGCCGTTCAGGTGCAGAATGGGCAAGACCGCGCCGTCGCGTGCCGGATTAAGAAATTTATTGGAATGCCAGGCAGCCGCCATCGGGCCAGTTTCCGCTTCGCCATCGCCTATTACGCAGCAGGCGATTAAATAGGGATTATCGAAGGCCGCGCCGTAAGCATGCGACAAGGCATAACCCAGCTCCCCGCCTTCATTAATCGAACCGGGCGTTTCGGGCGCGACATGGCTGGGCACTCCGCCCGGGAAAGAGAACTGCCTGAACAGCGCCTTCATGCCTTCCTTGTTCAGCGAAATATGCGGATAATATTCGCTGTAGGTGCCTTCCAGCCAGCAGTTTGCCAGCATGGCCGGGCCGCCGTGACCGGGGCCGCAGATAAAGATCATGTTCAGATTATGGGCGTTTATCAGCCGGTTCAAATGCACATGGATGAAATTCAAGCCGGGCGTCGTACCCCAATGTCCCAGCAAGCGCGGCTTGATGTGTTCCAGTTTGAGCGGCTCCTTAAGCAAAGGATTGTCGAGCAGGTAAATCTGCCCGACCGAGAGGTAATTTGCAGCCCGCCAATAAGCATTCATGCGTTCCAGCAATTCAGCGGAGACAAAAAAATCTTGTTTAGCCTGTTCCATACTATTTAGCCTCGTGTTTATCAGGTTTTATAGGACGCAGTTGCAAGGAAGCCTGCGATTTGACGGGCGATTTCACGCTCCTCTTCAGAGGAAATCACCAAAATGCGGGAGCGACTATTTTGATCACTAAGGTCCAGGGTGTGTTCCCACTGTCTTTGGTTGGCTTCCAAATCGAGGGAGAAACCCAGTTTATCCAAACCTTGTATTATTTTATACCGGATCGCCGGCGCATGCTCGCCAATGCCGCCGGTAAAGATGAGCGCCGATACTTCACCCAGTATTGCCCAATACGCGCCGATATATTTTTTAATCCGATAGCAGTACATGTCCAGTGCAAGTAGAGCGCTCGGCTCGCCCTGTTCAGCTCTTTTCAATATAGTGCGCATGTCGGCTTCGCCGCAAATGCCAATCATTCCGCTACGGTAATTCAGTATAGTCTCAAGCTGATCCAGGGACATTCCCTGCCTTTGCAGGGTGACAGGAATCATCGGATCAAGATCGCCGCAGCGCCCGGACATAATCAATCCTTCTGCCGGTGAAAAGCCCATGGAAGTATCCACGCTGACCCCGGCACGGATCGCTGTGATGCTTGCTCCTCCGCCCAGATGCAGGACAATAAGGTTTAATGTTGCTTGATCTTTATCGAGTAGAGCAGCCGCAGCCGATAAGCTATGTTGACAGGAAATGCCATGGAATCCATAGCGATAAAAATCGACTTTGCCGGCTAACTTTTCAGGAAGCGCGTAACGCCCGGCATATTCCGGAATGGTGCGATGAAAAGCCGTATCAAATACGGCAAATTGGGGAACATCCGGAAAAATATCCGTTGCCCTTGTAACACCTAAGCGGTTGAATGGATTATGCAACGGTGCATAATCATCCAATTGGATAAGCCGATTCAGAACTTCCTTATCAAGGAGAGTTACCGTGTCGAACCAGCTGGCGCCATGCACAATGCGATGTCCGATTGCCGCCAGCAGTAACCCGTCCTGTGCAATAATCCGGCGCCACTCATTTAATACTACTGCTAACGCGGCTTCAGTATCATGGGGCGAGGGTATATTTTGATGTATAGCTACGCCATGATAATCCCTGCCCTCAATAACAAGTCCGGTCTGAGAAGAATAATCGGCGTTGAAAATGGCTCTGCCATGCAAATTTGTATCAAATAGCCGGGTTTTTATTGATGTACTGCCGACATTGATGACCAGGAATAGCGTACTCATGAAAAATAATGCTCCTGAATGAATAATTATTGTCTAGTTTTAACGGTGCACATTCACGACATCATAACTTGACTTTCAGGTTTCCTGAAGGCTGTCTGATTACGGAATGATGGGTTTCGATTTTTTTTTAAAAATTCGGTCGACCACAGTAATTATAAACAATATAAAAGGCTTTCCTGTTGGCTAGAGCGGCGGCTGGTTGGGGCCGGTCAATTTGACTCGTACCTGATCACCGAGTGTTAATCGGCCCACTTGATTATGCAGGGCATTTTGCCCAAAGTAGACTTTATTATTCCACTTTCTGATACGGTTGAGAGTCCTCAGAGGCTCTTTGCCCGTCTGCGCTGTTTCAGGATCTATGGTTGGAACTGAACAGCGGGAGCAGGGCTTGGGAAATCTGAAATCAATTGCGCCAATGCTGATTTCCCGCCAGCAGTCTTCCGCATAGGCATCGCAACCGGAAATAACGAGATTGGGCCGAAAGCGGATCATGGGCAAATTCAGCCGCATCGCCCGGTTTAATGAAGCCAGGGAGTTTTCCGAAATAATCAGAAAAGGAAAGCCGTCGGAAAAGGCCACTTTATCGCCGGCATTGGCATATTGAAGATTGACTTGGCGGATCATTTCAGAGGGCTGGTAAACCATCCGGCAGCTTTTGCTTAAAAAGCCGCTCAGCCATTGATCGGCTTCCTGAGATACACTCCGCGCATCGCAGCAGTCATGCCAGATAGTGCTTGCGATAATTTGCCCGTCAACAGGTTCAAGAGGCAGCGCCAGGTTTTCCATTCCCGGCGCGGAAAGAATCAGGCTTTTATCCGTCAGCGCAGTTTTGATTAAAGTCATTCGCGGCAAAACGCGCTGGCTGAGAAATTGCCCGGCATCGTCGATAATCATCCATTTTCTATCGTACTGCAAACCTGTTTCGCTGACCGTCCAGGCGGGTACGCTGATGCCGGACAGCGATTTGACAGGATAGATGAATATTTCGCTTATTATGACCTGTGACATGGAGATGAATAATTTACCGGCCTGAGCTATGTTAACCGAAGGACCGGACCGGGAGAGGTAACGGAGCCGGTCTTATTTAAATTAGATTTACTCTGCGTTTCCAGCAGATAATCGCCTAAAGATTGTTACGGTGATCCATTTTATCTCGTATTGGTAATTTGGCTAATCCGTCTTAAGGACGATTTTCGCTTTTATCTTAAATGTCCTGCCGCAGCTGAATTTAATATCCAGGATTATTTTTTTAACGCCAAGTTTTCTGAAGGGTAAATTAACCGGTCTTTACTGCTGATATGCAATAATTCAACTGGAATGCGGCGTGCGAGTGCCGAGGCTGAAAAAATCATCAATAGTTCCTGAATGATCTTCAAAATCACGCGTGAAGCAATGATAATCGGTTAAATTTCTAATCACTTGAACCAAGTATCGGCTATAAATGGATAAATTTCAAATACCCGCGTTAGCACACGTTTTGAAAACTGAATTAAAATTTCTGAATCCGTTAAAATTAGCTTCCTTGTGTCTTTTTTGTAAAGCGATGATGCGATCAATTAATCTGCTTCTTCAAGCAATTGTCAGAACCTTTTTCATTATTCAATTGTTTGCTGCCGGCATCGCCTACGGAAAGGCGAAGCAGGTTATTAATATTGCTTTTCTGACCCAAGAGCAGAAAGTTCCTCCGGCATTGTCGAATCTGGATCCCTTTATAAAAAACAAGGGGATTTTAGGTGCGGAATTGGCCATTGAAGACAACAATACAACCGGAGAATTTACCGGCCAGCAGTTTATTCTGAAAAAATTCATCGTGCCTGCGGATGGCAATGTTATTACTACTGCTAACAAGGAAATAGGTAAAAAATTTAACTATGTAGTCAGCGGTTTGGCTATAGACCAGTTAAACCGGCTGGCTGATTCACAGAATGCCAGGCAGAAGCTGATATTTGATGCGGCGACGAGTGATGACGCTTTACGCAACGAGCAATGCCGTCCTAATGTTTTGCATATTTTACCCAGCCGCGCGATGCGCGCCGATGCCATCGCGCAATATATGCTGAAAAAGCGCTGGACTAAATGGTTTTTGGTGATCGGTCCCAATCAGGAAGATCGCTTATATGCCGAAGCGATAAGGCGCGCCGCCAAGCGATTCGGCATAAAAATAGTTGCGGAAAAAATCTGGGAGCATACTTTCGATGCGCGGCGCACGGCTCAATCCGATGTCGCTGTGTTCACGCAAGCGGAGGATGACTATGATGTGTTGGCCGTAGCCGATGAACAGGGGCTGTTTGGTGAATATCTGGATTATCGGACATGGCTGCCGAGACCGGTGATAGGTACGCAGGGATTGATTGCCACCGCCTGGCATCGCACGCATGAGCAATGGGGCGCAGTCCAGATTCAAAACCGTTTCAGGGAAAAGGCGGGGCGCTGGATGGAAGATCAGGATTATGCCGCTTATCTGGCAGTCAGGGCCATAGGTGAAGCGGCCACCCGCACTCAATCGAAAGACTTGAATAAGCTTAAGGACTATCTGTTGAGCGATCAGTTCGCCTTGCAGGGCTATAAAGGCACTCCCCTGTCTTTTCGATCCTGGGACGGCCAGTTGCGGCAGCCGGTTTTGCTGGCGGCTCCGCGGTCATTAGTGGCGGTAGCGCCGATTGAAGGTTTTCTGCATCCAAAAACGGAGCTCGATACGCTGGGTTATGATCAACCTGAATCAAAATGCAAATGGTGAGAATGATAATGAAAAAAACCTGTTTCGAACTGCTTTTATTTGTTGCATTAACCGGCATTGCACAGGCCGAGACAGTATTTGTCACGTTGGAAAAAGACAACGCCCTGGCTGTCGTCGATCCGCTGGAGGGCAAGCTGATCAAAACAGTGGAGATTGGCCAGCGACCCCGGGGCATTGCCATAAGCCCCGATCACAAGTTTCTGTATATCGCTGCCAGCGATGATAATACTATCAAGATTATCGATGCCGAAACGCTAAAAGAGATAGGCAAACTGCCTTCCGGCGATGATCCTGAAACCTTTGCATTAAATCCTGCCGGGGACCGGATTTATGTCTCAAACGAAGATGACAGTCTGGTGACTGTTATTGACGTGGCCAGGAAAAAAGCCATCAAACAGATCAAGGTCGGCGTGGAACCTGAAGGCATCACCGTCAGCCCCGATAACCGCTGGGTAATCAGCGCTACTGAAACGACCAACATGGTGCATTGGATCGATGCCAAAACAAATGCTATCGTCGAAAATACGCTCGTAGATCCGCGTCCGCGCGCGCTCGGTTTTACAGCCGATAGCCGGCAGTTATGGGTGACGTCGGAAATGGCCGGAACCTTGATGATTCTAGATGCCAGGTCCAGGCAGATTATTAAAAATATCGGCTTTGAGGTTTCAGGGGTGACAGCCGATAAAATACAGCCTGTGGGCGTTATTATTGATAAACAGAGAAATCGGGGCTATGTAGCTCTGGGTCCTGCAAATCGCGTGGCCGTGATTAATGCCCAGACGTTTGCAGTAGAAAAGTACCTGCTGGTCGGCCAGCGGGTGTGGAATCTGGCATTTTCTCCCGATCAAAAAAGGCTTTATACCACCAACGGCGTCAGCAACGATATGTCCATCATTGATCTTGAAAGCCAGACAGTGACTAAATCCATCGGCGTAGGAACTTATCCGTGGGGAGTTGCAGTAAAACCATGAATACCCCGATAGCGCTATCAATTGAAGATTTAAGTTTTTCCTATGGCAAAAAGAAAGCGCTCGACCGGATTAATTTCAGGATTCAGCCGGGCGAATGCACGCTATTGCTGGGCCCTAACGGAGCCGGAAAGAGTACTTTATTTTCACTGATTACGAGGTTGTATGATTCGCGGGGCGGCAATATCGAATTGTGCGGTTTTAATATCAAGCGGCAAACCCGCAAAGCCCTGGCAAAGCTGGGCGTGGTTTTTCAGCAAACCACGCTCGATATGGATCTTTCTGTCATGCAGAATTTACGCTATCACACTGCCTTGCATGGCATGGGGCGTAAACAGTCGATGCTAAGAATTCAGGAAGAACTGGAGCGGCTAAATATGTTTAATCGCCGCTTTGAAAAAATACGCCAGCTTAATGGCGGACACAGGCGGCGCGTGGAAATTGCCCGGGCATTATTGCATAAACCGTCCTTGCTGCTGCTGGATGAACCGACAGTGGGATTGGATGTGCCGAGCCGTCAGGACATAGTAGATCATGTGCACCGGCTGGCCGCAGAGGAAAACATGGCGGTGTTATGGGCAAGCCATTTAATCGATGAAGTTTATCCTGACGATCATGTGATCGTGCTCGATAAAGGCCGGATTAAAGCCAACGGAACGGTTAATGAAGTTCTACAGTTAACCGGCACATCAACCATAAAAGATGCTTTTAATAAACTGACGCAAGGAGCGCAGGCGTGAACATACTTCATTACTGGCGTGCCATGTGGGGCATCATAGGGCGTGAATTAAGACGTTTTATCACCCAGCGCGAACGGTTTATTTCCGCATTAGTCCGGCCTTTAATCTGGCTGTTTGTTTTTGCAGCCGGCTTCAGGTCGGCCCTGGGGATCGCCATCAGCCCACCTTATGAAACCTATATTCTCTACGAGGTTTATATCACGCCCGGCTTAATCGGCATGATCCAGTTGTTCAACGGCATGCAAAGCTCGTTATCGATGGTTTACGACCGCGAGATGGGCAGTATGCGCATACTGATGGTATGTCCCTTGCCCCGCTGGTTTTTACTGCTGAGTAAATTGCTGGCGGGCACGGCGGTATCGATTCTGCAGGTTTATGTGTTTTTGGGAATTGCCTGGCTTTATGAAATCAGGGCACCGTCGTGGCAGGGCTATGTCTGGGTACTGCCTGCGCTTATGTTGTCGGGCATGATGCTGGGCGCGCTGGGCTTATTATTGTCTTCTTTCATAAAACAGCTGGAGAACTTTGCCGGGGTCATGAACTTTGTGATTTTCCCGATGTTTTTCATGTCGACAGCACTCTACCCCTTGTGGAAAATAAAAGAATCCAGTGCCTTGCTTTATAAGCTTGCGCACTATAATCCATTTTCACAGGCAGTTGAATTAATCCGCTTTGCCTTGTATGAGCAGTTTAACCAGCCAGCCTTCATTTATGTGCTGGTTGCCTTTATCGTTTTCATGATCGCGGCAATTATTGGCTATAATCCTTCAAAAGGCATGATGACCGGAAAAGGAGGCGCTTGACTATGAAAGCAGCTTTTTGTCCCTGCAAGAGAAGTTAAAATGACTGTAGAGGAATGGGCTGGTCAGGCTATTTAAAAGTGAGGACTTGTTAATTAAATTTATAAGCCAAGGTATGCGGTTAACAGTTGAAAAACTCTTTTTTTCTGGTTATTCCAAAACAGCAAAATAACCCGCTCCGCTTAAAACAATTTGAAACCAGGGCGCTGCAGCAATGGCTTACTGAATTGCCGACGGCTAATCCTGGACTTGCCAGCCGGCTGATTCATGATTTTATCCGGGAATTTGATGCCACTGAAATGGCTGCCCAGTCAAGACTCGAGGCCTTGGAGCTTTTAAGGCCGAGCGTGCTTGTTATCGAAGATTACCTGCGCTCCAGGCTTATTAAAACAGGATTTCCAAAAGCAGAAAATGACAAGAAAATTCTGCAGGTATTAATACCCATAGAGAAGGAATTCACTATCTCGGCTACTGGATAGCAGTTAAGGAGCTAACCCAGCGTGATATCGGCTGGTTTCAGGGCAAGCATGCGGCATTTTGGCAATTCAGCGTACCATTAAGGGTCTGAGCAGTATTGTCATGAATCATTTTATTATGGGTATGCAGATGCCCGATTTGGTATGGATAGATCTGCATTCACTTTACAAACTGAGTGTAAAAATAAAAAAAGATACGACCAAAATAGACAATGATATAGCCAATGATACAAACCAGACTAATAAAGCAAGTACGCCGGAACAGTGCTATTTACAAATTCTTTTACTCAGCCTTGCTGAGCCAACGGGTTTAATGCAAAAAGAAATACTATTGGTTTATGGTTTTATAGAAACAATAGTATCTTTGGTGAGCCTGAAAAACAGGCCTATATCCGGTTTGCCCATTCAATGCATTATTTTAACGGATGAGGACCAGCCTCCGCCTTTTGAACTGAACCCCCAGAATAATTCAGCTGCCCTTTGCCTCGACTTTACTAAAGTGTCAAGAGCCTTTAAACAGAATGGATAAGCACGACCGAGGCCAGGTTTGGCTCGATGCCTGTATTGATGAATAACAGCTTAAAACCTGCAGCGGAATTACTGGATTACCTTGAACAAAGAGGGGCGGGGATCGACTTGCAGGGAGTGTCTCTTTTTAGCGACAGGCTTGATCGCCATATAGCCGCAGGGTTGTCTTCAGCTTTTGAAGTGCAAACTGAATCAAGCAAAGATACTGACGAAGATCTCGAATTCCTTGTGCAATCTGCATCTGACAGATTATTATCCGCCGTATTTAACAAGCCTGGGTTTTTTCCGTAGGCAGCCTCGTCAGTTTCAGAAAAACTGATCTGCCGAAACCTGTACGCTTATTGGGAATTGTTGACAAAATTGTGGTAACAAAACAAAGCGGTAAAATAAATTTTGGCATCCAATTAGTGGCAAAAGAGTCTTTGCCAGTAACTTACCGCCAACTGAATGCGCCGAATAATAAAACGTCACAAAAAGGCCTGGCGTATACAATAAAAGAAGAAAATATCGAAAAAACTCACCTTATTGTGGATAATTTTATGTTGAAAGACGGCGATGCCATTCTACTATTTATGAAAAACAAAAGGTTTCCCATGGCTTTGGGCAACAGAAAAAATATCGGGCTTGGTTACTGGCAATTTGAATGCTCGCCCACAGTGGAAATGGAAAAGCCTCTGCCAGCTAAAAAAAGACTACGATTTCATTAAGCAGAAGATATATTGTTGAAACCAAAGGCCAGGTGTATAAAAGCTTGAAAAGTTTTTTCATCGTGGTAAGTTGATACGCTAAGCAGGCAGGGTTAATTCCATGACTACTTTTAAATATAGATAATAGATATAGGCCAGTAATAAGAGGGCTTTCATGGGGATACTTTTCAGGTTAGCTTGGCCGGCGTCATAATATTTGAGCAGAGTCTCAACAACTACAATAAATAATTATAAAAGTGAGGATGAAAAATGAGTGATCAAGAGAATACTAAAAAAACTATAGACTCGGCAAAAAACATGGCTGGTAACCTGACTTCTTCAATATTGAGTTTAAAAGAAAAACAGCCAAAAGTTTTTTTTGGCGCCATTGGAGGGATAGTGCTGCTGATTTTAATTATGATGATGAGCGGCGGTGATAAACCAACGCCTGTTTCCGGGCCTACCGTTAAAGATCTTGTGGCAGGACAAAAATATATTCTAAAATCCCCCAATACGTATGACCCCAAAGCAACGGTCCGTCTAGTTCCAGTCCCCGGTACTATGGCTGCCTATGATGACACTGAAGAAGCCGACAGAACTTCGCCTTGTCAACATTTGCCTCAGGGAACACCTGTGTCGGTCATAGATTTCCAAGATGCTTTTGGCAAGAAAAATGCCTTCGTTAAAGTTCAAATTGAGGAAGGGGAGTGCAAAGGTAATGCAGGCTGGACCTTGGCAATTAATATTCAATAAATAGAGTTTAAGATTGACAGGAATTTAAAAACTTATATAATCGCTGAATAATATTGACGCGCGGGAATAGCTCAGTGGTAGAGCACAACCTTGCCAAGGTTGGGGTCGCGAGTTCGAATCTCGTTTCCCGCTCCAAATAAACCCAAGCCGCGACAATTCGCGGCTTTTTTATTTCATCTTTTGGCTGCGTAGCAAAATGGTTATGCAGTGGCCTGCAAAGCCATCTACGCCGGTTCGATTCCGGCCGCAGCCTCCACCTGAAGATTTAAACAGATTCAACGAAGTTCAAAAACCTGCAAGTTACAAGGCTTAGCGGGTTTTTTAATGTCCAGTGAAGTGCAGTAACATCCATCGATAGAGCCAAGGCTTCCGCGGTCTATTTTGGGAATCGTTGCCCCTAACCGAATCCTCCAGCAATCACCACACGACTCCGACCTCCCCTTAACTTTTCACCATAACCTTGGCGCTGATCCGCTTAACCAGAATCGGCACATGCCAGATAACTCCGACTTTTCTGCCCAGGGATTGCAGCGTGTCCAGGCTGGCGATGGCTATATCCAGCGTTTCCGGGTCGAGGCTGTCGAAGCCTTTGTCGATAAATAATGATTCAACCCGGGTTTTATTCGATGACAGCGAGGCCAGGCCCAAGGCTAGCGCCAGCGATACCAGAAAACTTTCGCCTCCGGACAGGCTGTGTACGCTGCGCACATCATCGGCCATGTCGCGGCCTATGATTTGCAGTTCCAGATCGCTGCCGGGCACGCGCTGCACAGCATAGCGTCGCGAAGTCATTAAGATGATGATTGCTGTGCGCAAGTAATGCTTCCAGGGTCAGGCTTTGCGCAAACACCCGAAAATCGCGCCGTTTTTTGAGCTGATGGTGACATTCAGGCTTTCCCATTGCCGCCAGCGCTTATACTGGATGTCCAGTTCGGATTTCAGAGGGCTGCTGGCGCTGACTTTTCTATCATCCTCCAGAAGATTAATTACATATTTATCTTTCGTGGCATTCAATTCCTGCCGGCGCTTTTGTAACTCAAGCGCGATGGCATTGGCGATTTCCTCACTAACTCCGGCCGACTGGCTTGCATGACGCTGCCGGTACCCGGCTTTTTTACTTTTGATAAGGCAGCCGCTTCCTGCAGGGCGCGCTCCTGTGCGGATTGCGCAGTTTTTTGTTCGGTGAGCCAGCCATCGTCTTTTTTCAACAATGCTGTCAGCTGTGCCAGATCAAGGAAATGTTTTTCCAGGGACTGGCTTAGGGCCGATAACGCTTTTTCCAGGATGTGGTGACGGCGAATTGTCTCCGCCTGCCAATGCTCATGTTTTTGCTTCTGAGTTGCCAGATAAGTTTCCGCCTGGTTATCTTCAGCGAGGGCTGGCTGGTGAGCCGCTCTTGCTTCATACACTTGCTGATTGACAGCTTGCTCATAACTATCAGCGGCAAGTCCTTTTAAAACAGGTCTGGCGCTCGGCCCACAGACTCTGCTTTTCTGCGCTGGCCCGCAGCGTTTCGGCATGTTTGGACTGATACAGCTGCCGGTGCTGATTAATAGCTTGCTCGGCCAGCTTTGTCTCATGATAAATTCTTTGTAAAGCCTGGTCTGCTATTTCAACCTCTTTTTCCGTGCGCTGAAACTGCTTTACTTTGGCCGTTTACTCCCGTTTAAATTCAGCAGCATTATGCAGGTACGACTGCCAGTTTTCAATTCCCAGGAACGGCGCAGCCACTAAATCGATAATGGCGTTCAGCTGCTTTTCCAGTTCCGGAACGATGCTGCGGGCATGCTCCAGATTGGATGTATTTTCGGCGTGCTTTTTATCCAGCGCGGTATGTTCGACGGCCAAACTTTCTTGCCTCAGCCTGGCGGCGTCGATTAAATTCTGTGTGGCTGTTAGCTGCTTTTGTAACTCAACAGCCGCTTTTTCCTGCTTTTTTATAAGCTCCCAGTCAGCGGTTGTCTGCTCATTACGCAGGTTGAGCAGCGGCAAAAGCTCAGCATCGGCAAGGGAAAAATCAGGTTTGGCAGAAAAGGCGATAGCAGCCCAGTCCTGGACATAGCTGTTCAGCTTAACATGAGCATCGGCCAATCGGTCTGTCAGCGTGGTTTTTTACTCCTGCCCGTGGCTGCTGTTCCGGTTCAATTCAGCAATGGCTTGAATATCCGCTGTTTTCCGCTTTTCCAGATCCCTGACTCGGCTTAATTGCACAGTATCATGATCATTGCTCAGATCCAGCCGATTTTTCCACGGATGTTCCAGGGCTCCGCAAACCGGGCAGGGCTGGCCTTTCAATAATAACTGGCGGAATTGTCGGGCGTTTTTATGGGCGGCCGACTGAAACAGTTCCAGAACTTTTTTTGCCTCGTTCAGGGCGCTGTCGTTGGCCAGTGACGATGTTCAGGGTCTGCAGATGCAGGGAATTTTCAGTAAGCGAGTGTTCGATTAAAGCCAGTTTGCCGGTATCGGCCGCGATGGCCTGCTGCAGATCCCGCGCATTAACGGCCAGGCTCACAGCTGCGGCGATATGGCTGCGCTTGAGGTCAAGATCATCCTTTAGCCGATACAGCTCTTCAAGAGACTGCCGGCTGCCCTGTTGTTTCAATTGCTCAAGCGTCTCAAAATAACGCTCCAGCTGCTGTTGGATTTCTTTTGCCGCGCATCGCAGCTCCTTTAAACGGTCGGCTCCATGATCAAACGATGTCCGTAATTGCTCAATCTTGTATTCTGCATCCTTCTTGCAGGCATTCAGGTTCTGATAGCGTTCCAGCTCGGCTGCCCATCGCGGCCATTCCGCCGCGATGGGCTTAATCGCCTGGTTTTGATCCAGCCAACCAGTAAGTTTTTGCAGCCGTGCGCCGTGTTCCTGCTGCTGTTGCAACAAGCCTGAATATTCTTTCCCGGCAGTTTTTAGATCTTCATTGACCCTGCTTTCTTCAGCGCTCAGCGCGTCAATAGCCTTCCGGACTATATCAAGGCGGGTATCAAGGGCGCGCGCCTTAATTAATAAAGGTTGAGCCTGTCGCTGCTGTTGTTCGGCTTCAGCCAGCAGACCGGCGCGATGTATTAGCCGTTCCCTGACGGCTTGCAGTTGTATTTCCGCAGCTTTATGCTGCTCGCTGCTGTCCTGCAGTTTGCGCTGAATTTCCTGAAACTCGGCATTTGCCGTTTCATACTGGCTTAACAACGGTCTTACCGGCTGCACGGCTTCGGTTTTTCGAATTAAAATTCTCTCGTTCTCGGCAGCATTCCAGGCGTTTTGGCTTTGCGCAAGCGCATCGCCGGCAAGCCGTTCCGCTGCCTGCAATTTTTTCAGCTCAGCATGCCAGGCCAGGATTTCCTGATTGGCGGCAATCTGCCTGTCCAGTTCAAACAGCTGCTTGAGGCAGTGGTCGCGCTGCTGCTCAAGCTCTTGGCGGGCCTGCGCAGGCAGCGGAATTTGCTCCTGCAGCTGAATGGCAATCCGCTTTAGCTCGTCTTTTTCCTGTCTGGCCCGCTCGAATGCGGCAATAGACAGCTTCGAATAAATCGCGGTACCGGTAATGCGCTCCAGCAAACTGGATCGCTCGTCTTTTTTTGCTTTCAAAAAGGCCGCAAAATCGCCTTGCGCCAATAAAACCGAGCGGCGAAACTGGTCAAAATTAAGGTTGATCAAATCACTGATCATCTCCAGCGTGTGTTTTTTGCCTTGGCCGATGCGCTGGCCGCCGGCAATATCGCTTAATATGATTTCCTGCGCCTGCAAACGGCCATCGGCTCTGCCGCGGGCTTTGCTGACTTCCCAGCGGGCGCGGTAGCTGCGTTTATCCTTGCTCATAAAATCAACTTCGGCAAAGGCGCGGCCGGTGCCGCGGCGCAATATCGAACGCACGTCATTGCTGGCCACGCGCAGATTTTCATCTTCGTCTTTATGGCCTACCGCATAGCCGTGGCCGTCCGGCAGGCGCGGCATTTTGTCATACAGCGCCAGACACAAGGCATCCGGAATCGTGCTTTTACCGGAGCCGGTCTGGCCGGTAATGGCAAACAACACCGCATTTTTCAGGGACCCTTCATTCAGCAAAATTTCAAAAGGCCCAGACAGGCTGGCCAGATTTTTTCAGCGAATCGCTAAAATGAGCATTATTCAGATCTCTGCATGCTTTCGAGTAATTCGTTAAATATCGCCTTCATGCTTTCCGATGCAGCTGCGCGCATTTATTTTGATAGCAGCGCTCAAAGACCGCCAGCGGCTGCAGATCTTCAAGCCTTACATCGATTTTTATAACAGCCAGCGTTTTATCGGTACCCGCATAAGCCGTGGATATTTTCAACAGGCGCACGGGTAATTTTGAAATGACTTCTTCAATCTGCTGACGCAGCTCCCGCTTCGGCTTTTCCAGTCTGATCCTTAATTCAATGAGCGGGCATTGCTCCGGCGCAGGATGCTCTTCAAACAGCATTTTCTCCAATTAAAAAATCACTTCTGACAGCGCGGCAAAATCCTTGCGGTTCGGGATTCGTATCAGTTCAATACAGCGAGGAATTTTAACGGCGAAAATTTCTACGGGCTGGCCGGCCGGCTTTAATATCGACCTGAACAATCTGGTGCGGATAGCCGGCTTCGTCAAACGCCAGCGGAATTGGCGAGCCGCTGTAGCGTATATGCTCATTTGCGCCTACCTGTTGGGCCAGATGCAAATGGCCTAACGCCACATAAGCAATAGCATCCGGAAACAGCTCTGCCGGCAGCGCATGTTGATTGCCGCCAAGTATTTTGCGCTCGCTTAATTCAGACAGACAGCCGTTCACCCTATAGCAGTGTCCGGTCAGACTCAGGCTTTCGCCGGTTGATTTTTTCTGCAGCTGCGCAATCAATTGGGTGTACAGCGTTGACGCGCCGGCAATTAAGGAATTGCAGCCTTGCTCGCAAGCCGGTAAATCGGCATTGCGCAAAAACGCCATTGCGCCGCACCAGGCCTTGACTTCACGCGCCTTATTCGTGAACGGTACGATAAGCCGATCCCAGTCAATACCGCCCTGATCATCCCGCAGCAGGCCGCCCAAAGAGCCTAATTTTGATTTAATCGTAAGTTCTCCGCATTATAACATCGGCAAAGTCTGCGAAATGCGTTCGACACTTGAGGTTTATCTCAAATGGCAAAAACGGATCATTAAGCAGATGATCCCGCACCTAAAAGATACAGCCAGTATTTGCTGGCAAGTTGGCAATTTTGTGGATAATGGCCAAATTTCCCGCTTGATATTGAGTTCTACTCCCTCTTCAAGAAGCATAAGTTGCAGATGTGTAAGCACATTATTGGCATTTTTCGCCTGCTCATGAAACGCCGCTTTTCTGGCCGTTACGAGACGGTAATGTGATATACCAAGACTGATGATTACATTTTCAATCTTGAGAGTGTGCGCGTGCTATTCAAGTACCCAAGCAAAAAACATTTTAAAGGGGTTAAGTCTGGGCAGTATTCGGGCAATCCATTAGGAAAAAATCCTGAAGATGTCGGATATATCTAATGTAAAGAGCAACCCTATCGAAAAGATAGATCATCCTCGCCAGGCTCCAGTTGGGCCCCTAGAGCGCGGGGTTTTGTCCACCCCGAACGCATGGAGATTTTTTGATCCTTTGTCTGGATTAGCCTCAGCAGGCGTAGATGCCGCCATTTACAGCCGTTATTAGACTACGAGTTGATCCACTAACGCTATAGCCCACGACTACAAAAAGACCTGCTAATCGCGATAGAGGGACGCTTCGGGTCGATTACAAGATTGCCACGGAGCCAATCTCTCATCGATCTACAAGGTGGTGTTCGAGTCTATCTACGCTACACGAAGATATATGGCAAAGGGGTGTCGTTCTATGGTCTTCGCCAAGTCGATCCCAGTGCACTTGATCGGCGTCGCTCGTACCTTTTTTCTTCAATGACCGAGAACCGCCACTATTCATCCCTTACAGCGATTTTGAGGCCGTAATCAGGCAATTGCCGCTGGCCTCTGATGGTCAGTGCAAGGTTCAGATCGCTTACAGTCCAAGCACGAAGGAACTGTACCTGCCGAGAGTAGGACACCAATGTTGACGCTTTTGGCGGACTTGATGCTCTGCCCTCTGGGAGGATGGGGACCTAAATGCCATCATCCAGAATCTAAGCCACTGGCAAGCGCAAACACTGCTCGGCGGCATCGGTGCGATGAAGGGTTACGGCGTGTATGTTCCACCGAACAATGTTGAACTGCTCGACTGGGGGCTAGTGCGACCATTTCAGCCAATCACTGCGCTTCCGGCTTTCGTCAAAGAGTGAATGCGGTTTGCGTCCGATATCGATGTGATCTGGGTGATCACAAGCACGATGTCATTGCTGCCGCCTTCGAAGTCGAGCATTCAACGTCGGTCTATTCTGGCTTGCGGAGATTCAATGATGTTCTGCTAACGTGTCAGGGAGTGAGCCGCTTTTTCGTCGTATCAAATGAGTCTCGGCGCGGCTTGTTTGCACGTCAGCTTCAGCGTCCAACTTTTCAGCGCAGTGGCCTCAGCGAGCTTGCGAGCTTCCTGGATTACTCGAATTTATTTGATTGGCACCGTCGTCTCTCAGAAGCTGTTTGGAAATTATCGCGTCAAGCCAAACGATTCACCATGATGCGAGTCATGGCGATGTAAATCCAAGCTTCGTCGATGCGAGTCAGTCGTTCGTAGGCTTTACTGAGACGACGCGA
>NZ_CADCXN010000056.1 GCF_902806695.1 Candidatus Methylobacter favarea
TTCCTTGCCAGGTTGCGCCGCAAGTCAAAATGCTACAGCAAGTGCCAAAAGATGTTGGAATATTCCGTAAGGCTTCTGATGGCTAAAAGAAATAATGAGATTATCTATAGTTAATTAGCAATACCTGAAATAGTATGAGACAAGATCAATGAAACACAGGCCAAGAGAATATGGTAAATTTATAGCGCTGGACACCCTTTCATAATTTTAATAAAAACTTACAGGTGAATAAATCAATGCGCAAATATTTCTTAAATCTAATCTTTGCCATATGGGCTATTTCTTCGATTTCCGTCAATGCTGAACTTCTTACTAAAGAAAGCATTCCGGAAAAAATAATGACCGAAATTTATAAAAGACATCCCGATGCATTGAAGATTAAAGCCGAGCAAAAAAAACACTTCGGCCAGGAGCTTTATGCGATTTACATTAAAGAAGGAGAAAATAATCTAATAGAATTTTACAGGCCAACCGGACATTTTTTTGTGAGCGGAGAAAAGATTGAGGGATTCAAAATGCTTCCCCCGGAGGTTGAGGACAATTTAAAAACCGCTTTTACCACCTATGAAATAAAAGAAGCAATACTGATTCCAAATCCTAACGGCTCGGGCGAGGAATATGATTTATCGGTTGACTCATCAGGTAATACCTATAGCGTTTCAGTTAGTGGCAAAGGAAATATAATAAAAAAGGTTCGTTATTGAAACTCGGGCAAAGGCTTCACGGAAGTAACTATCAAGCTTGGTCTTTTATGATAACCATGCTTTAACAATTGATTTTTAACTGCTTCCAGCCTCTTCATATCTCTGCCGGGAAACAGGTTTTGCTTACTGACATCAGACTGGAGTTTGATAAATTTATCCTTAGTCATTAGTTATTTTATAGTGACCTTTCTGGTATTGGTCGTCTTTTATCCGGCCTGGAATTTGCCGGGCTGGATTCAGATCAGTAAACATTCTTATAATTTTGCTCTTGAGCAATGGTCTTATAAAGGACATTGCCTGGCTGAAGCCATTTTTCACGTCGCAGGCAAATATTTTTTATATAGGCCTCTCGACGGGCGTATTGTTTTGTATGCGGAATTCGTTCAGGGTACACTCCGCTCTGTATGTCTTTCGCCGTTCTCTTGTGTTTCTACTGACGGCCACTATCAGCGGTCCGATTATCGTTGCACTCTTAAAAGCAATACCCGTAATTATTGCCACTGGGCTTTAGATCTATTCGGCGGTTTAAACCTTATAGGCGATTGTTTGATTAAGCAAGTAACAATTTACCAATAGGCCAGTGCTTTTATGCCGATAGGGCACTTAAAATCGAACTGCTCATGGACAAATATCCTATTCCCCTGTTTATTTATGCGCTCAAATAGGTGCCGGCGCTAAAATACGAGATGCTTTTCAACCCGCTTGATGTCGCGTCCAACGGCTGAGGCTATTAAATATCAGTTATGAAAGCCAGTTTTATGGTTTGAATATTTTGAAAATGGACGAAAAGGAAAGCAGGGCGCTGATCAGTAATTATCAGAAACTGGAGCTATTTAAAACCAATAAACGGGTGTATTTATCCCCGCAACGAAAAATTGATGTCATTAATGATTCGGTGGTAGAACATAAAGCAGTCATTATTAATTCAGACTTCCAACTGGTTCTGGAGGTTACCGCCCATTGCCAGTCAGTTGATTATATGTGCTTCCAACGCTTGAGCTGTTATCAATAAATATGTAGGAAAAGCAAGTTGTTTATATTGATCAGTTTATGGTTAATTATTTCTTTTAACTACCCTCGTTTAAGTTATAGCTCGACCAGAAAAAATCTACCGGTAAAAGATATATGCTGAATTAGTTATTGTTGCATCTTTCTCTAATGAAATTAGAAAGGGTAATACGGCCACTTATGAAATTATTTGCTAAATCTGAAGTCGATATTAATATCTGTCAGGTATCATAAATTAGAAGATTATAAGAATATAAGCATTTTACTTTATCAGAAATCTTAATTTATATATTAAGACCGATATCGTAAACGAGGGGTTAGATACTGTGTAGTTGCTGCTCCGGAGGTGCTTGCGCTTAAAAATTCAGACGCAAACGAACCCCTCTATGGTATCGTTTGTGGCCTTCGAACGGTCCAATGTTCATTTTAGCTGTCGCTGCAATCGTTTCTGAAAAAGCTCTTCAATGTCAACCGGCTCCTTAGTTGGTTTGGGCTTCAGTGCCTGCAATGCAAGATTGCCCTTATGATTAGTTACATCTGATTCTGGTTTCGTTTTCTGCTGAGAACAGCAACACGTTAATATGTTGCTGCTATTTAATTCCTGGTTGTCTTTTTTATAGGTAATCATTTTATTTCCCCTCTCATGTGGATAGAAAGGATGTCTCGTCCACATGTAATAATTTTAAACTGTTCTACTCTTAACTGCATGCCAACATTTTTTCTGATGTAAGCAGTATTTATTTAATCAGAATGTCTGATTAATCGTTTCTCTTTTACACCCCTATTATTCCGGTTAAAATAAATATTCTCATATTGACTTTATTCTGTCTGTTAGATGGCGTACTGAACAGTTATACGAACGGTTGCTTAACAGAACCTGAATTCCTTAAACATACGCATGGAATAGGCCTTTATTGCTGATTCCTGAACACAATCAAGTGCCGAAACTGAACATAAAAGTTGCTATTTTTTGCTATTCTGTCGATTGAAAAAAGACTTACAATAACCGATTAATTTATAGCCGGTTAGTTTCTTAAATCACTATTATTGGCGGTTTGTAAATAAATAGCTAGTGATGAATATAAACATTGTTTACGCTTCTTTTACTTTGTAAAGGTATTTAGTCAGTTAACCATATCTCTGGCGGTGGCTATGAAATAGTAGCCGAAGATTTTAATGCCCAATTCCCTTCATGCCTAATAAGAACAGAACACCTTTATTGAAAAAATCCGCCAATGCAGCTCAGGTTAAATTGCCTTATATTGATTATTTGCTAGCTTCATTAGAAGCCGGTGATGAAGTTGTAGAAAAAAGTTTTGGCAGGCATAATCACTGGGGCTACTGGGAAAACCCCGGGTCAGCCGCATTGACAACTGCCGATTTTAAACAGGCGGCAGAAAATTTAACGAAAGAGATCTGCAAAGCCGGGCATATAGAAGACGGTCTGAAAGTGCTGGATGTAGGCTGCGGTTTCGGCGGCACGGTCGCGCATATCAACGAACATTTTACCGGCATGGAACTGACCGGGCTGAATATTGATGAGCGTCAGTTGCAGCGGGCAAGAGAAACCGTCATTCCCTTAGCAGACAACAGCATTCAATTTGAACAGGGCGACGCCTGCGCCTTGCCTTTTCCTGACCAGTCATTTGATGTGGTTTTAGCGGTTGAATGTATCTTTCATTTCCCTGACCGCAAGCAGTTTTTTAAAGAAGCTTATCGCGTGCTCAAACCGGGCGGCTTTCTGGCGCTGTCTGATTTTGTTCCGGAAACTGTATTGCTGCCTTTTGCCCGCATAAAACTGCCGGAGCGCCTGAGCGTCGGTTTTTATGGAAAATGCAATCTGCAATTTGCTGCGGAACATTACCGGAGACTGGCTGCTCAAATACGGTTTAATGTACAACTGGAACGCGATATTACGAGGAATACCCTGCCGACCTATGCCTATATAAGACAGCTTGGACAACAAAAAAATGTTTCCAGTATATTTGCTGTTGTTGAAACAGCAGCCATTGAACTGCTCAGCAGGCTCAGATTGATCAGGTATTACATTTACGCGTTTCAAAAGCCTTTAAGATAAACGCATTCGGGCTCTAACTGGCCCGCCCCTTACAATAAACAGCTTTAGACATTTTTGTCGACGTATGACCAAAAGAATACTCCTTGCTTTAATTCCGCTGATTTTCCTGCTGGCCGCCGTCGCCATTCAGTTTTTCCCCAAGCCCTCGCAGAAAGCCGGCATTCTTCCGCCCGCCACGGTTTATCATCAGTCCGGAGAAACTGCCAGCGTGGAAAAACCCTGCTCCAATGAACATCCCGAATGGCGGCAGGCGCAGGTTATCGACGGCGTGAAAATTGATGAGGCGCTGTCCTGCGAGCCGGATAATCCTTATGACGTTGCCGTTGCCGTCAAGGGCGTCAACAATGTATCCATGGCTACGCTGATGCAATCCGGTCTGTCTGAGGACGCCTTGACCCTGACCGATGATCTGGACGGCGACGGCGATCCCGATATTATCCGCATCAAACTGGAGATTGTAGAGCTGAATGGCGCAACTCCGGAGGGAGATTTTCTGATTAATACCTACGACATTGCGCCGGGCATTCAGCCGGGGCTGTGGGTTTTCGCGCCCAAATCGCGCGGCATGGCGCTTAAAAACTTTAATTCGGCGGTCGCCAACCCGCTGCTGCGCGCGCCGTCCCCCACAATCCGCGTCGAGCAGGGCGACAAGGTTTATATCACGCTGGAAAACACCCATTATTTGCCGCACACCATTCATCTGCACGGCGTCGATCATCCGTTCCAGACGGCGGCCGGCGAAGATAATGACGGCATGGATGACCACCCTGTTTTTCCGGGCAAAAGCCATACCTACGAATTACAGCCCCGGCATGCCGGCACCATGTTTTATCATTGCCATGTGCAAACCGCGCAACACATGATGATGGGCTTGAATGGCATGTTCGTCATAGAGGAAAACCATCCTGACAACTGGGTGCAGACTTTTAATATCGGGGCGGGGCAGGTTCGTCATCCATCGGTTTCGGTAAAGAAGTCCTACAGCCGCGAATATGATCTGTACTATCAGTCGGTCGATAAAAAACTGGCGCGCATCATACAGAATGCCAATGACCCGAGACTTATCGCCAACCGGATGAGCCGCGGCTATAACATGACCGATTCAGTTGAAAATTACTTCATGCTGAACGGTCATTCATTGCCCTACACGCTGCGGGACGCAATGATTGTCGTCGCTGAAAATGAAGATATAAAACTGCGCATCGCCAATGCCCAGCGCTCATCCGTGGCCATCCATTTTCATGGGCACAAAGCCGCGATCACCGCTTATGACGGCGTCGAGCAGCCGGCGGGCTCGCAGTTGACGCGCGATGTGTTTGATATCGCCCCGGCGCAGCGGCTTGATCTGCATTTGAAAACCAAAAACGACGGCCTGAACAGCTACGGCCCGGGCTTATGGATGTTTCATGACCATGTTGCGACCGGCACGACTACCGATGGCATGGAGCCGGGCGGCAATATGGCGATCCTGGCCTATAAACCTTTACTGGACGAACAGGGCATGCCGAAAATGCATGGCGACTTGCTCAGCCAGCTGTTTAATAAGGATTACTATGCCAAAAAGCAGGCGGTCTGGCCGGAAGGGGATTTTGCGCAGCTGCTGGGCGAAGCCGGATTAATTGCGCCGGATACTCTTCGTCTGATCATTTTCGGACTGGCGGCTGGTTTAATGACAGGGCTGCTTATTTTTATTGCACTGGTCTATAGGCGGAAACAAAACCTATGAAAATGCACCATCGCTTAAAGCGGATGTTGATAATTTCAGGAATGCTGGCAGTTCTCAATCCATCCTTTGCGATGATGAACCATGACGGCATGCTGATGGATGAAAAAGGCATGATCATGAATGCCAATAGCGACAATCTGCCTCGCGACTGCCCGAAGGTGTCAGGCGACGTCAATATTACCATCCATGCCGGCCGCAAGCATGCCTTGAAATTCAACGGCAAAATGTTTGCGTTCGACCGGCAGGAATGGGATGTGGCGCCGTGTTCGCGAATTAACATCACCTTCATCAATGACGATGAGATACGCCATCAACTGATGATTCATGGCTTGCCCGGCTATTTATACCCGCAAGGCATGTTTCATCTGGAGCTTTACGGAGCCGGCGAATTGAAGGCCTCCTTGATTGTGCCCAGCCAGAAAAAAACCTACCTTGTCCACTGCGAATTGGCGCAGCACATGGAAAAAGGCATGAAAGCGCAACTGAAAGTCGACGGCGGCGACGGCGACTTGCCCAGTATTCCCGGCATCACCGAGCCTGTCCGCGCCGATGTTTACCCCATAGACTGGAACAGCTCAGCCTGGATGATTCTGGCCGTCTGCATGATAGCGGGGTGCGTTATTCCATTTTTTGTCCTGAACAGAAAAGGCGATTTCACTTTTTTTCAAGACCAGGCAAAACGTGATAAATAAGGATCAACATCAAACTTGACATTTAACAACAATACTGCCTCAACGGATTTTTTAATCTTTTGTTCACCTTTAAAAACACAGAAGTTATGCCGAACAAGAGCTAGCGCTACCCCTCACCCATATAAACGCTCAACATAAGCAAAAGGAAGTTTTGCGCTGGCTTAACATTCAACCTTGCTACAATAACTGGATAAGTGCGCTTGCATCACTATTGCGATTAAACGATTAATTTGTGTTCCCGCTAAATATGACTGAAATACCTTATCTAACCATTCCGGAAGGCAAAATTTGTGACTTTATTAGCGGAGGTTTTAGACACGACACGCCTGAAGAATATGTGCGTCAAAATCTGGAAAAACGCTTGGTTAATGAATTGAAATATCCGCGTGAAAGAATCGGCGTTGAAGTAGCTTTACAAATGGGCAGTAATAAACCCCGTGCCGATGTCGTCATTTATCTGGAAAAACTCCCGCAAACCCAGGAAAACATTCATGTTGTCGTGGAATGCAAAAAAGAAAACGTGTCGCCTTCTGATAAAAAAGACGGCATTGAACAACTCAAAAGCTATATGTCAGCATGCCTTAACTGCGAATGGGGCTTATGGACAAACGGCAAGCAAAGGCAGGTCTGGCGCAGGATAAAGAACGCCGCTGGACAGGCTGAATTTATAGAATTCAACGACATTCCCGATGTATCCGGCTCAACCGAAGACATAGACCGCCCAAAACGCAACAAGCTGGTGCGCGCCGACGGCGACAACCTATTTTTAGCCTTTCGCCGTAGCCATGAAGCCATTCATGTGAGCGATGGGTTTAACAAAGAAAACGCCTTTTTCGAGTTTCTGAAAATCATCTTTTGCAAAATTGAGGATGAACGCAACATCCCCAAGCCGCTTGAGTTTTATGTCTCTTCCAACGAGCGCATTTCAATTGACGGGCAGCAATCTTGCAAACAGCGCATTGAAGCCATTTTTAAGCGCGTGAAAAGCAAATTCAATCAGATTTTTGACAGCAACGAAGAAATCAAATTATCGCCGCGCAGCCTTGCGCAAATAGCGGCTGAACTCCGAGGATACAGTTTTTTAGCAACTGATATTGATCTTAAAGGCCATGCTTATGAAGAAATTGTCGGCTCAAACCTGAAAGGCGATAGGGGGCAATTTTTTACGCCGCGCAATGTCATGCACATGGCGGTTGCCATGCTCAACCCCAAACTGGATGAGAAAATACTTGACCCGGCATGTGGAACGGGCGGTTTCCTGGTCACAGCGATGAACCATGTGATAGCGCAACTCAAGAAAGACTGGGCAAAAGATTTAGGCAAGCAGGAAAGTGAATGGAATGACGACGAAAAGAAAGCCTTACAAAACCGCATCAGTGAAATGGCCGAAAGCTCATTTTTCGGTTTCGACATTGCCCCCGAATTAGTCAAAGCCACCAAAATGAACATGGTGATGAATAATGACGGCAGCGGCAATATTCTTCGCACCGATTCGTTATTGCCGCCGCATTTATGGGAAGCCGATTTCAAAAATGCACTGGCTAAATCGCTGAAAATAAAACCCGCTGAATTAAGCAATAAAGACAGCATCGGTTTATTTGATGTCATTGTCACCAATCCGCCGTTTGGCAGCAAAATCCTTATCAAGGAAGAGTACATGCTCGATCAGTACTCGATTGGGCATGGTTGGGAAAGCCCCAAAAAAGCCGGGAACGGCGAATGGAAAAAGAAAACCGTTTTATCTGCGTCCCCTCCCGAACAGCTTTTTATTGAACGCTGCTTACAACTGCTCAAGCCTGGCGGACGCATGGCAATTGTCTTGCCGGATTCAATTCTTGGTTCGCCTGGCTTGGGGCATATTCGCCAATGGTTATTGGGCGAAGCAAAAATTATTGCCAGCCTTGATCTGGATTCCGACACCTTTCAGCCTCACACGGGCGTGCAAACGTCGATTTTAATTCTGCAAAAGCTTACTCCGGAAGAAAAAGCCGAAGAGCAGCGCACCCGCATCCTGCGTCCTTACCATATTTTCATGGCGGTGATTGATAAAGTCGGTCACGACAAACGCGGTAATAATCTTTACCAGCGTGACGAGCACGGCGAAGAAATACTGATTGAAGTCAATGAAACCGTGACTGAACTGAACAAAACCGCAGACGGACAAACGACCGTAAAATCCGCCAAGCGTTTTGAAAAAGTGCCCGATGATCAAACCCGCGCCGTTCCTGCTGTATTTAGGGAATGGAAACGCGATGAAGGCATTGCATGGTAGCTGCGACCGGGTATCAGGCTCCGATTACTTGGGACGCGCCCCATAAGCCGCAAACTTTTGGCTGGGTAAGTGTTCCAGTACAAAGCGTGTTTGAGAGTGGTTTACGGCTGGAAGCGAGTGTTTATGCAACGGAGGCAAAACAAGCTGAAACAGCAATTCAATCAAACCCGCATGGGTGCGTTAGCATTCACGAACTGGCTAGTATTTATCATTGTCCACGGTTCAAGCGCGTCTTTGTGAAAAAATCAAAATTTCCAATTTATCAGCCGTCTCAGATTGGCGAATTGAACCCATCTCCAGCCGCTTATATTTCTGATAAGACACTTGCCGATTTAGATAGTCTTCGAGTTTCAGAAGGTCAGATATTAATGACTTGCTCAGGCACAGTGGGCAACGTTACCTATGTAAGCCGGACGCTCGCAGGACATATTTTTAGCCATGATCTTTTAAGAATTCGTAGCCATGAAGAACATCATGCAGGTTATTTGTATGCTTTTTTTAAAAGCCAACAGGGACGAACGCTCATTCAGTCCAATAATTACGGCGCGGTAATACAACACATTGAACCCGCGCATTTGTTAAAACTACCGATTCCAGACGCGCCGGCCCTACTTAAAACCCACATCCACTATGCCATCACAGAATCCTTTAATCTGCGTGATGAATCGAACGACCTGATCGCACAAGCCCGCGCCAAATTGCAAGCCGCGCTAAAACTGCCGCCGGTTGAAGAGTTGAATCCGCCAGCCAACGGAAATAATGGGTTACGCTGTTTCAGCGTGAATGCCGCAGATTTAAACCAACGTCTTGAAGCCAATTATCACAACCCGCTAGCTCAGGCAATTACTCAGCACTTACACCAATACGCCGCGCAAGTATTAGCATTGGGCGATGATACATTAACCAAGCAATTCGTTTTGCCCGGTAGATTCAAGCGAATCTATGTAAAAAAGGGACATGGTATAGTCTTTTTTAGCGGCAAAGATATTGGTGAGCTTGATCCGAACGACAAAAAATATTTGTCATTTTCGCAGCATGACAAAAAGATCAAGGATGAATTGACCATAAAACAGAATATGCTTCTGATTACATGTAGCGGAACATTGGGTAACATAGCATTAGTGCCAAAACATTGGGATGGTTGGACTATGACGCATGACATAGTTCGATTAATACCATCTTCCAGTGAAATTTCAGGTTATCTATTTGCATGGCTGGGTTCAAACTGGGGCAAAGAGCTTATTAACCGCAACCGTTATGGCGCTGTAGTTCAGCATATTGAAGTAGAACATCTTGCAGATGTCTCCGTTCCTCTGCTGACAGACGTAAGGCTCATGCGCGAAATCAATAGCCTCGTACTTCGCGCCAATGAATTACGCTACACCGCCTTTACCAAAGAACAGGAAGCTTTACGTTGGTTTAATGAAGAGGTACTGAAATTGCCAGTGCTGTAGCTTCAGTTTTAATTAAAACTAACACAAACTAGAGTGCATAAAGTTCCCGACCCAACATCAAGAAATAGCTTATCATATCGCTCTGGAATGAAGGATAGTCATTTTAAAATAACTATTCAGTTGAAATACTTATGAGGGTTTAATGAAGCATTTTCTTTTGTTGATCACGGTTTCCATACTGGTAATGAACTGCCAGACAGGATCGGCGGGCCAGAAGGCGGCCGCGCTTCATCCAAGCACTCAGAACAGTAAAAAAGACGCGCTGCAATGCGCCGCTTTCAGTCCGTATGTAGGAAAGCTCAGTCCCGATTACGGCGCGCATCCGTCCCCGGAATTAATTGATGAACTGCTGGATAAACTGGTTAAGGAAACCGGTTTTCGCTGCATCATGACTTACGGCGTGTTGAACGGACTGGACTATACGTTTGCCGCGGCCGAGGCGCGGCATATCAAGGTGATTGCAATTGTGTGGCTGGATAATGATGCGGCCGTCAATTCCCAATCCATTGCCAAGGGCATCGAGGTCGCCAAGGCATTTCCAAAAACCATCATAAAGCTGAGCTGCGGCTCCGAAGTGCGCACCCGCCACGGTTATGCGTTTGACGGCGAAATCATGCGCTGCATCGACAGTCTGCATAAGGCCGGCGTGACGCAGCCGGTTACGACCATAGATATCTGGTGGGAATGGTGTAACCGGACTTACCCTTGCCAACCGAACAGTTTCGGCAAAAGCGTCGATTGGATAGGAACCAATATTTTTCCGTGGTGGGATAATAAATATTCAGGGATATTTCCCTGCACGCCCGCGAAAAAAGCCGCTGATTTCCATATTGCCCGGCTTAAGGATATCGGGCGCGCTTATCCCGGCAAGGAAGTTATCGTGACTGAATTCGGCTGGCCGAACGGCCCGGAAGGCAAAGGCGAAATCAATAAAACCACGGGCCGGCCTTGCGATGTGGCGAGCCGGAAAAATCAGGCGCTGGTGGTGCGGAATACTTTCAAAAAACTGGCTGAAAAAAACTGGTCAGGCGTCGTGTTTGAAGCCTTTTCGGAAAGCTGGAAACCCAATGATGAGGGCGATTTTGGTAAATACTGGGGTATCTGCCAGGGAAATCCGCCTTATGCCTGTGCGAAAGGCTTACGACGCAATTGAGATTTTTATAGCGCTGAATTTACTTTTCCAAGACGCCATTTAAATATTAATTAATCAAGCACTGTTAAAATTCGACTATATTAAAGACCTATTCTCAATTTAATTAAAATTTAAGTTGTGAGTCAGGTTCAGTAAAGTTTTTTCCTTACGCCCTGAATGATGCGATTCCTTGCCGTACTCGCCAATTCATGATTCAACACTTTCTAACCGGCAATAAACGTGCTTTATAATTCGCGGGTAAATAAATACCGCCTATCAGACTACATTTCATTAACTGCTTATGGCTATCGATTTTAGTGGAGAGCAATTTTTTAGTGAGTAAGGCAAAATTATTTTTATACATGCTGATGCCGGTCTGGTTATTGTTCATGTCTGAGGTTGGTTATGGACGGTATTCCGCCATCATTATCGACGCCGACAACGGCAGCGTGTTACATGAAGTGGAGGCGACCCAAGCCTGGTATCCGGCTTCCCTAACTAAGGTAATGACACTTTATATGACATTTTCCGCCTTGAAAATGGGGCAAGTTCAGTTACGCGATAATATAAGAACTTCCGCCCATGCCGCGCGCCAGCCAAATAGCAAGCTGGGTTTAAGGCAGGGCGAATTAATCACCGTTGAAGATGCTATTATCGCTGTTATTACGCGCTCTGCGAACGATGCCGCCGTGGTTCTGGCTGAAAGTCTGGAGGAAAGTGAAGATTATTTCGCCTTAAAGATGACTTTGAGAGCTCAGTCTTTAGGTATGAAAAATACCAATTTTATGAATGCCACCGGCTTGCCCAATGATAAACAAGTGACAACTTCATTGGATATGGCAATTCTGGCCTGGCGAATACAACGCGATTTTCCCGATTATTATCAGTATTTTTCTATTCACAGTTTTAATTATAAAGGCAACGAGTTGCGGGGTATTAACAAGTTTGTAGCGAACTATCCCGGAGCCGAAGGAATGAAGACCGGCTTTACTTGCGGTTCCGGCTATAATCTTATCGCTGCAGCGCATCGAAATAACCAGCATCTTATTGGGGTAGTTCTCGGAGGCATGACCAGCGCCGAACGGTATCAGCTAATGAATAGCATGATGGATGAAGGCTTCGCCAATAGATACAGTACAGTTCAGCCACGGCATATCAGCAATATACCTACAGTTTCAACAGGTGTGCCTCCCTACCAGTTATCTTGCGGTAATGGAAAAGCCAGTGCTATCGGCGATAACTATAATGAAAAGAAAAAAGCCCACCCTAACAAGCGCAAGCACTCGCTTATCGGCAAGACAAAGCGCCTCGGCAAAAAAACACTTATTAGTAAGAAAAAAGCTGTCAACAAGAGTAAGGCAGCCAGTAAAACCAAAACTATCAGCAAGAGTAAACGGCTAGGCAAGTCTAAAAATCCTGGCAGGATCATGAAACCGGCCAGCAAGAGCAAGCGACTAACCAAAAGCAGGCCTGTGGCCAGCAAGCGCTATCGCCATAATAACTGAAGGTAAAATAGTAGAAATGCAGAGCTTGATTATTTGAATCTGTAAATGTGTAGAATATAAAAGGCAAGATTATTTTTGTTCCAGGCAGCTTGATAAGGCAAACCTCATTATTAAAAGCGTCATCATGACGGGAAAAAGCAGGTAATGTTTCTGAAATTCCAGGGTCACGAGAACGCAACTCATAATCAGCCAGGGCTGTAATCCCTGCATTTCTGAAACAGACTGCATGCCGCGATAGGTGTCATAATCAATTTTATGTGCTTGGTTGACCAAAAGTAACGACACCAAAGCGGTCATAAAAGCGAAATAAAGCGGGAAAAAAAAGAATATCGGCGAGTCTTTGTTAAATAACATTTTCCAATAGGCGAACCATACCAGTAAGGTGCTGCTGGCAAAAATATCATAGCCGATTTTAAGCGGTATTTTTTTAACAATGACCCCGGCAATACTGAAGATAGCCGCTCCTGTTCCGAGATAAATTAACAGAGGCGATATCAACAGGTTTTGCAATGAACTGGCAAATTGCACCAGGAAACTCAAAATAAGGCTAATAATAATGAAAAACGGCATAGTCTGATGTATTAATAAGGAATATAAATTCGCTAATTGATTAAATTAATATCTTGCTTTTTTTATCAGATATTGCTTATGCACAGATTTGTTTTACTGGGTTAAAAAGTTATCGAAGGTTGACTTAGGCCTTATCCGGCAAAATTAATTAATTGTAACCTTTTGATTATAAAATACAATTACTTTTAGTATAAAAAGACTACAATCTAACAAAGGCACAGATTTCATAAGGGTTAAGCGAGGTTATGTAAGCATTATGCACAGAGTTATCCACAGCAATTGTGGATAAGAATATAGGTGCTTGATTGTTAAATTCTAATAATAAAACTGGCAGCATAATTTAAAAAAAGATAACTTTAGCTAATCCGTTTTTATTTAAAAGAGATAGGAATTGCCAGTAAATTTCTGCGCCTGATCAGAATAATCAGGAGTCAGAACTCGATTTTTTTTCAGTCAAATTAAGTGCTCGATACCGCGCCAGATCTTTTGGCGTGTCCACATCCCATTGCTTTTGCAGTTCATGACAGCGCAGATTAAAGCGGGCAATTCGGGCGCGGGTTTCATTAAGCACACCCGCCGTGCCCCAAGGGATGTCAGCAAAGAGTTTCGGGTGTAGCCGATTAAGGCCAATGAGCACATAGCCTCCGTCTTCGGCAGGAGCCAAAGCACAGCATTTTTCCCGGCTCAAGGCAGTTATTGCTTCTTCCAGATCACGTTCGGTTAAGGAGGGGCAATCGCAGCCTATCAATAAGGCCTGGGAGTATGTGCCCAGCGTCAAACCAAAAGCGTGATGCATGCGCTCGCCCAGACCAAAGCCTTGCTGTTGCTGAAGAACCACGCGATAGGCTGCGGCCGATGCCATAAAAAAAGGCTGATCAGTTGTCGGCGTACACCAGAGTTGCACAGGGCATAAATTATTTTGCGTGGCCAGTTGCAGGGTTCTTATAGTCAATTCGATATGAATATCGGCAGCCTGCCCGGGCGTTAACGCGGGCAGCAAGCGGGTTTTTACCTGACCTGGGACAGGGGCTTTACAAAATATCATTAACACCGCTTCAGGGTATTTATACACCATGTCTAGCGTCTACGGAGCGGCTTAAAGGGCAGCAGCAATAATTTCATAAATCCTAATTCGGCTTGCCGGCGGAAAGGCTTTAAACCAATCGTCATGGTTGTTTGAGGGTGTTTCGGTTCTGCGGTATAGGTTTTACAAAGCTTGTCCCACCAGGAAACGGAAAAGCCGTAATTGCTGTCTGTTTCAGCGGGAATAGTTGAGTGATGAATGCGATGCATATCGGGCGTGATAATCAGCCAGCGTAATTTTTTATCTATTGCAGGCGGAATATTGACATTGCTGTGATTAAAAGTGGAGGCGCCGTTCAGAATAACCTCGAAAGCAATGACAGCGCCGGGATGAGCGCCAATTAAATAAATGCAAAGCACTTTGTAAGCCATGGAAATCATAGTCTCCAACGGGTGAAAGCGCACCGCAGTCGTGGCGTCAAATTCCAGATCGGTATGATGAACCTGATGCAGGCGCCAAAGCAGAGGCCATTTATGCAATACGAAATGTTGGGCATAAATGGCAAAATCTAGAAATAATAATGTCATTATAATTGACAGCCATGCGGGAGCTGCAAACCAGTTTAAAACACCCCATGATTTTTCAGCCGCGGCAATCGCGCTTAAATAGGCGATACCGCCGGCGGTTAAACGCATAAGCAACATGTTAAACGTGGCAAGCCCGAGATTAATGGGCCAGCGTTGCTTACGGCCAATCGGCAAGGGTCTTCGCGGACTGAAATATTCCCAGCCAATCATGACACCAAAAATGCCCAGCGCCGCCGTTAAACGGATTATGGTTTCCAAAAATGTCCCCGGCAATAAAGGTCAGCCAAAAGCTGAGGGTCTGCTCCAAAAAAATAACGCCAGCGTAAGCTCCACATAAGCAGTAGGGTTTTATAAATACCGAATTGTTCCCATCTTCGAGCTGAACTGGTAACTTTTGCTTTTAGACAGACGGGAGGACTGATTTTTTTGAGCGCTTGGCATAGCTCGATGTCCTCCATTAGGGGAATTTCAGGATAGGCGCCAGCCGCCGCAAACGCCTGCCTGCTGACAAAAATTACCTGGTCCCCGGTGGCGATCCCCGTTAGCCGTGAACGCTGGTTCATCATGTAGGCGATGAGCTTTAACATGAAATGGCTGCCGCTCAATTGAATATCAAAACGCCCCCATTGGAAATTACTAGCCAGTTGCTGCTGAATTCCGGGCAACGCGTTTTCAGGCAGATAGGTATCAACATGCAAAAAAATCAGGATTTCCCCCCTGGCATGGCGGGCTCCGTTATTCATTTGCAGGCCCCGGCCTTGTTCTGAAGTTACTATCTTGTCAGCCAATGGATCGGCAAGATCCGCTGTATTATCAGTACTGCCGCCGTCAGCAATGATAATCTCGCAGTTGTGTCGCAACGGCTGTAATGCCGATAGACAGGATTGAATGGCGCTTGCTTCATTTAACGTAGGAATGATAATGGAAAAATTCATTATTTGAAGATCAGAAATAAGCTGGTCTAGCTTAAGTAATATCAATCAGGGCAGGGTGAAATAATTCGATATCCTCGATAGCACGACCTTGCTGCGGCGGAGAATAGGCGTTGTAGTTAGAAATAGCAACAGGTTCCAGATAGCCGACAATTTGTTCCAGATCGGATAGACGCAGGCCCTGACGAACGAGATAAGCTATATAGCTATGGCGAATGGCTTCAGCAGTAATTTCTATCGGATCAGGTAAACCGGAGTCCAGCGCAGCACATAGCAGCGAGGCGGCGAGATCTTCAGAGGTATTGGGATTATCTGCAGTCCAGACAGGATGAGCCCCGGATTGTTCAAATAATGATTTAAGTGAGCGATTAAGAGTAATAACTCGTGGAACTGAGCCGGGAATAGTGAGAGTACCTTTTCCCATATCTATCTGATCAGCTTTTAAGGACGCGGCTTCTTCCGGGCTCAGCCCGCACAATAATAAACTGATAAATTGTCTGGTTTTAAGATTGGCGGCCTTAAGTAAAGCCTTTAACTGCGAACTGGAAAGCTCCCGGTGCGAGGGGCTTTCCAGAGCACCGGCTTTGGCCTGCTCCAGAGGGGGTACAGGAGTTTGCCGATAATTAAGCATCTCCGCCGTGGGATTGTACATATGAATACCGGCCAGCGTGACCGGCGATTGCGGTTCATGTTTTCGGGTTAAAAACTCGAAGATCCAGACGCTAAAAAGCCCGAGCAATAAAGAACCGGCAATGGCAATACCGGCATCGCGGCTATAATCGGGTCCTATCGGATCCTGGGACAGATAGGCCCGGCTTATAACCGTCACTTGCGGATATTTTTCCTTGTGACCGGTTTCAATTTGCACCAACCGCTGCTGCGTGTCACGGTACAATTTTTCCAGCCCTTCCAGATCCGTTTTTAAAGCTTCGTGTTCGGCAAATTTTGAGGTAAAATCCGCCGCCTGTTTTTTATGCGCATCAAGCTGAGCGCGAATCGCGATAACGCTTTGCTTTGCCGCGGCATATTTATTTTCTGCATCAGTCAGTACAATATTTTTACCATAGGCATGTTTTTTTTTGACTTCAGCTTCAAGCTTTTCAATTTGTTCCGGAACAAATTTCAAGGCGGGCTGCTTGTTTAGATAATCGCGGGTAAATTTTTTATCAAATTCGGCCAATCGCTCACGTAATTCCTGCAAGCGTTTTTCAAGGTCTTGCAAGCTGCGTTGTTCGTGCTCCGGCACTACTGTCTGGTTAGCGGCAATGGCCGTTCTTATGGCGTCAAGATGCGCCTTTGCCTTGACTTCTTCTTCACTGGCCCTGTTTAGGGAATCAGTCAAACCTTTAAGGCGGGCTAGTGCTTCATTTTCATTTCGGCCCGTCGATGAGATATCATTGTTTTTTCTGAACGCTTGCAATTGCGTCCTGGCGGCGTTGATTTTTTCAGTCAGACCTTTCAATTCGTCTTCGATAATGCGGCTGGTATTGTCAGTTGATTTTTTAACTTCGGCCGCGCGGGCATCAAGGTAAACATCAATCCAGGTATTGATAAGCACAGGCAAAAATTCAGGATCAGTGCCTTCGGCCAGAACTTCAACCAGATTGGTTTTAGCCACAGGTTCTACATTCAGTAAACTGCGGATATCGGAAGCTGTGAGCCGGTTTACGGAGTCATCAGTGGCTGCTGCTTTAAGCCGCGCTAAAGTCTCAACAACAAGTTCATGGCCCAGTAAAATTTGTCGTTGGATAGCGACATGCTGAATGTCGGCTACGCTGCTTTCGCGGTCTATCGCCGTCATTGCCGAGGTTAACAGGGTTGCACTGCTGCGGTAAACAGCAGGACGGCTGTAATTGTAAGTCAGGCCGGCAGCGGCGCTGATCAGGAAGACTGCAGCAAAAATAATGAGTCTGGGCGAGCGGGACCAGAGATTTTGCTTGAATTCATAAGGCGAACCGGTACTGTTGTCAGGGAAAATTTCGACTGGCGGCAGGTAATTTTTCATTATTTCAATGTGCCCTTGTAAAGGAGAAAAGACTATGGCATGAAAAGCAAAAAACGTCTAATTACTAAATTATGGCGCTAATTTTCATTCAGATCTATCCTGGCTTATTGGCGCGCTATAAAGGTTCAAACAGGGCAGTAAGGTCTTCAGCGGTAAGTTTTAATGATTCTTTCCCGGTTCCGTCCTTATAAATGCTTTCGGCCAGCAGGCGTTTTCTTTCCTGCATGGCAAGAATTTTTTCTTCGACCGTATTTTCAGTGATCAGTTTATAGACAAAAACCGGTTTATCCTGGCCGATACGGTGGGCGCGATCGGCGGCTTGAGTTTCTACTGCCGGGTTCCACCAGGGATCATAAATAATAATGGTATCGGCTTCAGTCAGATTCAAACCCACGCCGCCGGCTTTCAGGCTAATGAGGAAAACGTTCACCTCACCGCTTTTAAATTGTTCAATAGCATCATCACGGTTGCGGGTCTGGCCGGTCAATTTGCTATAGCCGATTTGCCGGGCGTTTAACTCTTCTTCAATCAGCGCGATCATGCGCGTGAACTGTGAGAAAACCAGAAGCCGACGTCCTTCTTCCAATTGTTCCGGCACTAATTCCATCAGCAAATCGAGTTTGGCGGATTCCCGTAATTTTTGCGCTTCCTTAAGCCGCAGCGTGCGCGGGTCGCAACAGGTCTGGCGGAGCTTTAATAAAGCATCTAGAATGGTAATATGACATCGGGCCAGGCCTTTCTGGGCGATTGCCTCGCGGACTTTTTTTTCCATGGTCAGGCGGATGCTTTCATATAATGCGGCCTGTTGTTTATAAAGGGGGACGGAACGAATAATTTCGGTCTTGAGGGGTAATTCTCGCGCCACTTCCTCTTTGGTACGACGCAGCATAAAAGGCGCTATGCGGCGGGACAAGCGCGACCGCTGCTCAGTGTTGCCATGGTTTTCAATCGGCGTGCGATAGATTTTTTTAAATGTCGTGCTGTCAGCCAGAAAACCGGGCATCAGGAAGTCAAATTGCGCCCACAGTTCGCCCAGATGATTTTCCATTGGCGTTCCGGTGAGGCAGAGCCGGTGAGCGGATTTAATACGCCGCACGAGCTGCGCGGCTTTGGACAGCGGATTTTTAATGGTTTGGGCCTCGTCCAGAATCAAATAATGATACTCATGCTCCAGCAGGGTTTCCTCATCGCGGGGCAGCAGAGGGTAGGTAGTCAGTACCAAATCATAGTCTCTGATTTTAGCGAATAACTGTTTGCGTTCGATTCCCTGCAAGGTCAGCACGCGCAAGTCAGGCGTGAAGCGTTCAGCTTCACGACGCCAGTTACTCATCAGGCTGGTGGGGGCAATAATCAGAGACGGCGAAACCATCCGTCCCTGTTGTTTTTCTACTAAGAGATGGACAAGGGTTTGAAGGGTTTTACCCAAACCCATATCGTCGGCAAGAATGCCGGAAAATCTGTATTCCCGAAGAAACTGTAGCCAGTTGAGTCCGTGCTGCTGATAATTTCGCAGTTCTGCATGAAAATTTACCGGCAACGCTACGTTTTGAATTCCGCTAAAGTGTTTTAATTTTTGCCCCAGCTCCCTGAGTTCCCGTCCGCCGGATATCGTGAATAAGCCGGAATTTTGTGCTTCCAGGTCAGAAAGACTTGCCGCATTATAACGGGATAATTTGAGGGTGCCGTCTTTTGCGACTGTGCTGCTGTTAAACAGTTCATACAATATATTCAGAAACGGTTTAATTCGGGCGCTGGGCAAGGTTAGATAAGTATGGTCACTGATGGGCAGGTTGAGGATATCGGGAAGATTTTCAGGATCGTAATTTTCCAGCACCGGCATAATTAATGGCAGTAAAGCATGAGGCTGACCATTAACCTCTATGTTAAAGCGCATTTCAAACCAGTCATTGCCGGGTTCGCGGATTTCAGCTTCCCAGTTCTCAGCGCTTTGAAAATTAAGCCGGAAACTGTCTTCAATCGTAATAATCCAGCCTTCCTGTTCCAGCTCCGAAAGGGTGTGCTGAATAAAATTTCTCCAACGCGCAGCGCTGTCTATTCGGCTTTTTTCGCCTGGACTGAAAAGTACCTGTTCCTGTATGCCCTTTTCTTCCGGCCGGACCAGGGTAAAGCCTTGATCAGTAAGCCGCCTTATGGCTTTTGATTCAGCTTCGCCAGCGCGTTTAATCCGCACCAGCCCGTGATCGGTTTTCAGTATGCTGTAGTCTTCAAAATGAAATGCGGGAACTGTCCACTCTCCGTAATTAAAGGCCACTTTTATAAAGTGCAGATAAGATTGAGCGGCTGTTTGCTTTCCTGCCAGAGAGATTTCAGGTACGGGTGTTAAATCATTCAGTTCGATGAGATGAACTTCTTTCGGAGCAGGCAGGGGCAGAGCAGGGTGTGCGATAGTTAATCGCTGGCTGAATTCATCGGCATACTGAGCCGGAATAAGGGGCGCCGATAACATCTTTTTTAGTTGACCTGCACTAAGGCCGGCGGTATTGAATTCTCCCACTATGCCCAAACCGGTATCCAGATATTGAGGAGGATCTGTTAACAGGAACAGCGCCGGCGGCTCTGCTTCTACATTTAACTGATAATCATCCTGATCAGACTGTTGCCAGTTAAACAGTAACTTTCGTTTATCTCCCGCCTTTAACGGCGGTTTCTCAAGGTCTTGCCAGTACAGCCTGCCTGTTTGCAGCAGCTTTGTTAACGCGACATAGCCTGTAGCCCCTGCAAGTACTGGCTCGCCTGTAAAAGAGGTAGTAAATGCAGAGAGTAATTTCGCAATTTCCTCATCCTGCGGCTGGATATAATTGAGGTAGTTAAAGCTGTAACGTAAGTTGTTTAAGGTGGTTTTCCTGCCCTTGCTTATACCGCCGGATTTTTTTTCCTTGGTTATAAAAAACTCGAAAATAAATTCGTGTTCGGTCTTGCCCGGCTTGAGTATATAGACGATGAAATCATGCTGCGAATTGTGCCTGGGCATCTGTTCGTTAAGATTATCCAGCCAGTCCAGGCAGCTCGGCCCCTTAATTGGAGATAAAGATAGTGGTTGAGTGGAATGCTGGTACATCAGGCAGGCGGCGGCAACATGCTTGCAATTAAAACCGACCGGGCATGAGCAATAGCCCTCAATCTCGGCTGCGCTAAAGTCCGGCCTCCATATAATGCGGATATTCTGCTTATAGGGACTTCTGTCGCTGCCTTTTACCGCCGCATTAAGTTGAACAAAAAGCACACCCTCACTCTTGATGGTAAGATCGACTACCAGGCCTTTTTCGAAATAGCTTCTACCGCGCTCATACGAACCATCGCCGCATTCGCAGCGGATATCCGAGCGCAGAATTTTTTTCTGTTTTTCCATGAGAGCGGGTAAATAAGAAACAAAAGATTATTGTATAACACCTAAAGCCCGGACTGCTTTGATACAAGGCCAATTTCTGCAAAAAACAAGTATGTTTTTTTAGAGCAAGGAAATAAGAAGTTAAGTCCGAATAAGGCTTCCAGAGGACAGGCTGCTGCAAGCTCCTGCTTTAAGCGCAATAAAAAATTTTTATAAAATCATCATTGATATTAATAATTACTGCTTTTTTCCTCTTTTCCAGCCATTGACATAAACGGCCCTGATGGCCTCGACAATAATGCCCTTACCGCACCCTATCATAGTTCGCCCTGACTCATACTTGGACTTACACCTGGCTTGCACGGCTATAGTCCAGGATAATGCCCGATGGCTGGAAGGAACAGATCGGCTCTTGCCAGCAGCAGGTCGCTGATGATATGTATAAACAATGTGCTATGCCGGCCGCGCGGCCGGGTTGCAGCGCGCATATTTTTCGGGGTGGCCGGCTATGCTGGCTGCGAAATAGCTGAGCAGCACATGAAAATAGCCCCTGCCGTCGTGAAGGTTCGAACGCCGCCTGGCATATCATTGCGCATTTCGCGCTGCGTTCACACCGCCGCAAACGAATAAAAAGGCAGTGCAAGTGCCTTGTGGGGCCGTTCACAATTTAATTTTTCAAGTCTGAGCCACCCATTATGACCGGCATTTCGGACGTCGATGAAAGCTTTGATCGGGCGCCGAGGCCGAGCGCGATCACTGCCAACATCAGTGCGGCTCTTAGTAAACAACGGCCGCCCTTCTGCCGACTCGCCCGTGTGAATATCAACTCCAGGCCGGCGAGGAGGTCCGTGCGGTCCCGCCGCAGCGCCTCCAGCCGAGTGAGTTCAGGTCGCACGAATCAGGGGAATTTGATGCCGGTCCAGTCAAAGGGGAGAGGCTTACCGGAGCGTCCAGCCTCACTTCACAATGCGCCATCAGCATATCCTCGGCAATTGCTCGCCGCTCAATAAATCCAGAACGCGGCTGATGCCCATCGCCGTCTGTAGCGTCACCAGTCCTTTTGGGTGAGCGGCTTTTACCCTGCCTATCGAACAAGCCTGTTGGCCGAGTGGATGTTCTCGTAAAACTGCCAGCGTCTTTTCGGTTTGCGCTTCAGGCACAAATAGCGCAAAGCAGCCTTCGTTGGCAATGTAAATCGGGTCAAAGCCTAAAATTTCACAGGCGCTTTTCACATCCTCGCGTATTGGCAGAGCTGTTTCGTTGATTTCGATAGCCTGATGCGATGCATCGGCCAGTTCCATCAGGCAGCTGGCTAAGCCGCCGCGCGTCAGGTCGCGCATGCAGTGAATGTCGATACCGGCCTGAATTAAGCCCTGAACCAGGCCGGACAGATCGGCGCAGTCGCTTTGCAGGGTGCTTTCAAAGTTCATGCCTTCGCGTTCCAGCATGACGGCGATGCCGTGCCGCGCCAGGTCGCTGTTGATAATAATGCTGTCGCCGGCTTGAATGCCCGCAGGCGCGCTGTTGATGCCTTCGCCAATAATGCCGATGCCGGCAGTATTGATATATACCCCGTCGCCGCTGCCGTGCTCGACCACTTTGGTGTCGCCGGTGACAATCAGTACGCCCGCCTGTTGTGCGGTTTGCTGCATGGACTGGACGATGCGTTGCAGGTCTTTTATCGCAAAGCCTTCTTCAATGATTAGCGAACAGCTGATGTATAAGGGTAAAGCGCCGCTCATCGCCAGGTCGTTCAAGGTCCCGCATACCGCCAGTTTGCCGATATCGCCGCCGGCAAAAAACAGCGGTTTCACGACATAGGAATCGGTGGTGAAAGCCAGCCTGGAGCCGTTGATGTTTAATACCGCGCTGTCATGTTTCTGGTTCAGGACAGGATTGCTGAATACCGGCTGGATGATGCTGTCCAGCAACTGTCGCATCAGGCGCCCCCCACCGCCATGCGCCATGACGATTTGATCGTATTGCAGGGGCAGAGGGCAGTTAAGTTCCAGATCAGGCATGTTCAAAACGACGGTAGCGGTAATAGGCGGCGCAGGCGCCTTCGGATGATACCATCGTAGCGCCCAATGGGTGTTCAGGCGTGCAGCGTTTGCCGAATTCGGGACAGTGCGCCGGTTTTATCAGACCTTTCAGAACTTCGCCGCTGCGGCAGTCCCTGGGTTCCTGCGTGTTAATCGTTGCTACTGCAAAGCGCCGCTCGGCATTCCATTGCTCGTATTCAGCAGTTAAGGCCAGACCGCTGGCGGCGATTTCACCCAATCCGCGCCAGCTTCTATCGACTATGTCGAACACTTGCCTCATCAGCTGTTGGGCAGGCTGATTGCCTTGCATGTTAACCACGCGGCTGTATTCGTTTTCAACCTGACAGCGTTTTTCTTCCAGTTGTTTGATGCACAGATAAAGCCCGTGCAGAATATCGACGGGCTCAAAACCGGTGACGACGATAGGGATTTGATAGTGTGCGCAAAGCGGCAAATATTCGTGATAACCCATAATTGAGCAGACATGGCCCGCGCCAAGAAAGCCCTGAACCTGATTGTTGGGCGACCTGAGCAACGCTTGCATAACCGGCGGCACGCGGACGTGGCAAATAAGCAGTGAAAAGTTGCTCAAGTCCTGTTGTTTAGCCTGATACGCGGCTAAAGCAGTGGTCGGGGCGGTGGTTTCAAAGCCTACGCCAAAAAAAACAACATTTCTGCCGGGATGCTGCCGGGCGAGATTCAGCGCATCCAGCGGTGAATAAACGATACGAATATCCGCGCCTTGCGCTTTAAGACTCAGCAAATCATGGTCCGTGCCGGGAACGCGCAGCATGTCCCCGAAAGAGCAGAAAATCACCTCCGGCTGCGCGGCAATCGCCAGCGCTTTATCAATATAAGCCAGCGGCGTGACGCAAACCGGACAGCCGGGGCCGTGAATCAGATTGATTTCGCCTGGCAGCAGCTGATCGATGCCGTATTTAATAATGCTATGGGTCTGACCGCCGCACACTTCCATGATGTTCCAGGGCTGCGTAGTAATTGCTTTTATCGCGGCAGCGAGTTTTTTAACGATTTCGGGATGGCGGTATTCGTCCAGGTATTTCATAAGACAGCCTGAGAATGCTGTGCTTCGACAAGCTCACCACGAATGCAGGCGGTTTTTTTAGATCCCATGATTTTTTTCAAACGCGGATAAATCGTTAAAAGCCTGCAGGCTGGCCACGGCATCGGCCTCATCCAGAACGGAGAGGGCAAAGCCGGCATGAACGATCACATAATCGTTGATTTTGGCATCAGGCACATAAGCCAGGCTGATTTCTTTGCGGATGCCGGAAAAGCTGACGCGTCCTGTACGGGCCAAGGGATCGCGGTCGTCAGACAGACTGATAAGCTGGCCGGGAATGGCTAAACACATCGTGGTTCTCCAATAAAGTTTGCGGCAACTAACTGACCGAGGGCCAGTCCGCCGTCATTGGGAGGTATTTTTTCATGGCAGTAGACATTAAAGCCAGCGGTTTTTAATTTTCTGACGGCTTTCTCCACCAGACAGGCATTTTGAAAGCAGCCGCCGCTGAGGACGATTGTTTTTTGCCCGGCCCGCTCGGCAATAGCCAGCATGATTTCCGCCAGGGTGTTATGAAATTTAGCGGCGATATGTTCATGCGTACAGTGCGGGATGTCTTTCAATAGTTGTTCGATGGCGGGTTGCCAGTCAATAACGATGGGGTCGCCTGGGTTTAGCCGGAATTGGTTCAGCCGGAATTGATAATGATTGTCGAATATTTCCGATGCCGCGCTGGTTTCCAGGATCATCGCCGCCTGCCCCTCGTATTGATTGATCCGGCACAGTCCCAGGAGACTTGCGACAGCATCAAATAAACGGCCGGCGCTGGTGGTGCGCGGACAGTTGAGTTGTTTGGCTAATGCCGATTGCAATAAATTGAGTTCCTGAGCGGAAAAGGGCAAATCCAGGCGTTCAAATACGCCGTCAGAAAAGATTTCGTAGAGAAGACCCAAAGCGGCGCGCCTGGGTTCCTGAATGGCCTTGACGCCGCCGGGCAATGAAAAGGGGCGAAAATGCGCATAGCGTTGAAAGCCCTGGTTGTTAATGAGCAAAAATTCGCCCCCCCACAGCGTGTTGTCGGTACCCAAGCCCGAGCCGTCCCAGGCAATGCCTAGCGCCGGCGGCTCAAGCCCGTGTTCGGCCATGCACGCCAGCGCATGGGCGTAATGGTGCTGCACGGCTTGTGTCTTTACGCCCGGTTGGCCTGCAAACTGGCTGCTGGTATAGCCTTTGTGCAGGTCGTGCAGGATTGTTGTCGGCCTGATTTGATAAAATTGCTGCAAATCCGCCAGCGTCGCCTGGAATTGCTGTTGCGACGCTTCCGAATCCAGATCGCCAAGATGCTGGCTTAGAATGACTTGCCGGTCATGGCTGACGGCTATCGTGCTTTTTAACTGGCCGCCCACCGCCAGCGTGTCGGGCATGGCAGTTTTTAAGGTAATAGGCAGCGGCGTGTAACCTCTGGCTCGGCGCAGCACCGTGATGTTGCCGTTGATTAGCCGGACAATCGAATCATCGAGAGGCCGCACCACAGGCCGGTCATGGGTCAGAAAATAATCGGCAATGCCGGCAAGCCGTGTCAACGCTTGCCGGTCATTGATGCAAATAGGTTCGTTTTGACGGTTGCCGCTGGTTGCGACTATCGGCAAGCCAAAGTCATCCAGCAAAAGATGATGCAACGGCGAATAGGGCAGCATGACGCCGAGCAGCTTGCTGTCAGGCGCTACCGCATCGGCAAGCTTCCCGCTATCCCGGCGCTTCAACAGCACAATGGGCGCCGCGGGCGAGGTCAGCGCCGCCTGTTCAAGCGCACTGATAAAACAAAGCTGCTGCGCAATCGCCAAATCAGGAAGCATCAGCGCAAAGGGCTTTTGCGGACGATGCTTTCGTTGTCTAAGACGCTCAAGGGCCTGCTGGTTTGTTGCATCCACCAGCAATTGATAGCCGCCTATGCCTTTTATGGCAACGATTTTCCCGGCAAGCAAATTCAGGCTTGCGATCGTTAAGGCATTGTGTTTTTCGGCTACCGGATTTCCTGAATCATCCAGCAGTTTCAACTGCGGGCCGCAGTTCGGACAGGCAATAGTTTGCGCATGAAAGCGCCGCTTATCCATTGAGTGATACTCCTGTGCACATTCAGGGCAGACAGTAAATGCAGCCATGCCGGTTTGAGCGCGGTCATAAGGCTGCCCGGTCATGATGCTGTAACGCGGGCCGCAGTGGCAACAGCTGGTAAACGGGTAATGATAATACCGGCTGGCGGGATTAAAAATATCGCGAACACAGTCCGGGCAGGTTGCACTATCAGGCAATACAAAAACCGATGGGCCGCCTTCAGCCCGACTGGCTTTAATCTGAAAATCATGAAATCCCTCAAGCGCCTGGCGCGTTATCGTCAGGGATTTGATCTCTGCAAAAGGCGGCAACTGATTTTTGAGATCATCCAGAAACTGCTGCTGGCATTCAGCACAGCCTTCAATAGCCAAGGCCACGCCTTCACGCGTATTGGCAATCCAGCCGTTTTGCCGATGCCGTTTTGCGAGCCGGACAACAAAGGGACGAAAACCTACTCCCTGAACAAGGCCTTGAATAGTGATACTTAAATGTTCTCTGTTAATGTCGCGGCCTCTTTGTTCAGGCATAGTAAAAAACCGGATGTAATTGTATCTCCCGCAGCATGAGTCGTCATCGGCAGCAGTCCATATTCGTACGCCAGAAGCAAGTTTTCATTAAAATTTAATTATTGAAAGCTCCAAAAATGCTACGCTTTTATTTATTTTCTTTTTCTGACTATGGAGCAGCTATGGGCCCTCATTATCTTAGCCAATTTTTTACTCCCAAATCAGTTGCTATCGTCGGCGCATCAGAACGTAAAGACAGCGTCGGCTATCGCCTGTTGCTCAATATGCAGGAAGCCGATTTTAAAGGCGGTCTTTATCCTGTCAATCACAAACGTGAAACCCTGTTAGGCTTGAAAGCTTATCCTGATCTGATTGCCGTTCCTGAAGACCCGGATCTGGTTGTGATTGCCATACCGGCGCCGTCTGTTCCTGAAATTGTGCGCCAGTGCGGTGAAAAAGGCGTCTCTGCCATCATTATTATTACTGCAGGCTTTGCTGAACTGGGCGCCGAAGGGCACAGGCTGCAACAGGAAATTCTCGATATTGCCCATCGCTATAACATCCGTATTCTGGGCCCGAACTGCCTCGGTATTATTCGCCCCAGCGGCCATCTGAACGCAACTTTCGCTGACGGCCCGGTTAAAGACGGCAATCTGGCATTGCTGTCTCAATCCGGGGCCATCTGCACGGCCATTCTGGACTGGGCAAAGTCCCAGGACATCGGTTTTTCCAGCGTCGTCTCGATGGGCGGCGCGGCCGATATCGATTTTGGCGAAGTGCTGGACTTCCTGGCGACCGACAGTAAAACCACCGGTATTTTAATGTATGTGGAAGGCATTCGCGATGCCCGCCGGTTTTTGAGCGGTCTCAAGGCGGCTGCGCGGCTAAAGCCCGTTATTCTGATCAAGGCCGGGCGCCATGAAAACGGCAGTAAAGCAGCGATGTCGCATACCGGCGCGATGGTCGGCGGCGATAATGTATATAATGCAGCCATTGAACGGGTCGGCGTGGTCAGGGTTTACAGCATCACGGAACTGTTTTCGGCGGCGCGTGTCCTGGCCAACAATTATGAAGTCGCCGATGATCGTCTTGCTATTATCACCAACGCCGGCGGCCCCGGCGTCATGAGCACTGACCGTGCCGAAGATGTCGGCGTAAAAATGGCCGTTCTGAGCCCTGACAGCATTGCCGCGTTAAACGCAGTTTTGCCGCCGCAGTGGTCTCATGCCAATCCTGTCGATATTTTGGGTGACGCCACTTCTGAACGTTACCGGAAGGCTTTGGAAATTTGCCTTAGCGATAACAATATTGATGGCGTACTGGTCATTTTGACGCCCCAAGCCATGACTGATCCGACACGGGTTGCCCAGTGTATTATTGACGGCGCCAAAATCAGTAAAAAACCGGTGCTGGCGTCATGGACAGGCGGAGCGAAAGTGCAGGAAGGCCGAAAACTTTTTGCCAATAGCAAGGTCGCCCACTTTAGCACCCCCGAAGCCGCTGTCGATGCCTTTTCATTTCTGGCTAATTACGCCCAGAATCAAATTCTGCTAAGACAAATTCCCTCTCCTGCCGAGGAATTGGCCACGCCTGACGTTGAAGGAGCCAGGCTAATTATCGAGCGGGTGCTGGCGGAAGGCCGGCAAGTGTTAACGGCCCGGCAGTCCAAAGCCATTTTGGCCGCATTTCATATCCCTATCAATCAGACTGTCAGGGCGTCGACCGCCAAAGAAGCCATGATTGCCGCTGAAACGATGGGCTTTCCGGTCGTCTTAAAAATCGACATTGCCGAATTCAGCCATAAATCCGATATCGGCGGCGTCAGGGTTAATATCAACAGCGTTCAGGAGGTGTCGCGCAATTTTGTCGAGATGGAAGCCGCCATTAAACAAAAACATCCCGAAATCACCGAAGTCGGCATAACGATAGAACCGATGATCCGCTCGCCCGGCGGCCGGGAGCTGATGACAGGCGTCGTTCGGGATCCGGTGTTTGGCCCTGCGGTCAGCTTTGGACTGGGCGGCACGATGGTGGAAATCCTGCAGGACCATGCCGTCGCCCTGCCGCCGTTGAATGCCTACATGGTTGAGAAAATGATCGCTAAAACCAAGGCGGCCAAATATATAGGGCCATTTCGCCAACTGCCTCCGGTCAATAAAAAAGCCCTTGTTGATGTGCTGCTTAATATCTCGGCCCTGGTCAGTGAGCTGCCGGAAATCCTGGAGCTGGACATTAACCCCTTGATTGTCGATGAATATGGCGTCATTGCGGTCGATGCCCGCATTAAAGCGCAATTGTTCACCCAGCTAACCCCGTATTCCCATATGGCGATCCATCCTTATCCCAGCGAGTTAACGCGGCACTATCAATTATCCAATGGCGTCAATATCACGATTCGGCCGATTCGCCCTGAAGACGCCGTTTTGGAAAAGGATTTTGTCCATCGTTTATCCGAGCACAGTAAATATTTCCGCTTTATGCAGGCTTTACAGGAATTAACGCCAGGAATGGTAGTGCGCTTCACGCAAATCGATTATGACCGTGAAATGGCTTTTGTGGCAATCACCGAAGATGAACGCATGCCGAACGAACTGGGGGTTGGCAGATACCTGATGAGCCCGGACGGCCGTTCGGTAGAATTCGCGCTGGTCGTCGCCGATGACTGTCAATGCCTGGGGATAGGCACCCGGCTCATGAAAGCCTTGATGCAGACCGCTAAAGCCAAAGGCATGTCATTTTTTGAAGGTGAAGTCCTGGTCATTAACAAACCCATGCTGTCACTGGTTAAAAAGCTGGGATTCAGTATCGAAAACATTGCCGGCGAGAATGAAGTCGTGCGGGTTGTTAAAGACTTGAGGCAATAATGAAAGTATCTTCTACGCATTTATTGCTGATGCAGCAGGCCTCGGTCAGCAAGAGATTATTTAGGCTTTACGGGTTGCGGTTTTAGCTTCCAGATATCCCGATTGTATTCGGTAATGGTTCTATCGGTAGAAAACTTACCGCTGTTCGCGCAATTTAAAATGCTCATTTTAGTCCAGCGATCCTTATCTTGATAGGCATCTTCCACGCGTTTCTGGGCATCCACAAAACTTCGAAAATCGGCAATCGTCATCCAGGGGTCATGCGGGCTTTTTATGGATACCAGAATATCATCAAAAATCCCCGGTTCGAATTGATTAAAATGGCCGGACTCCAGAAGGTATATCACCTGCTGCAACTCGTCATCCTGATTGATAATAGCAACAGGGTCATAATGATCGCGCCTTGTTGCAATCTGTTCTTCCGTCAAGCCGAACAGAAAGAAATTCTCATCGCCGACTTCTTCACGAATTTCGATATTGGCGCCATCCAGCGTACCGATAGTCAAGGCGCCGTTCATCATGAATTTCATATTGCCGGTACCCGACGCTTCCTTGCCGGCCGTTGAAATTTGTTCGGAAAGATCAGCGCCGGGACAAATTTTTTCCATGGCCGACACCCTATAATCAGGCAGAAATATCAATGCCAGTTTAGCGCCTATTTCAGGATCTGAATTAATGACCTGGGCAACATTCTTAATCAGTTTGATGATTTTTTTTGCCATACGGTAACCGGGAGCCGCCTTGCCGCCGATTAATACGCATCTGGCCAGCCAATTTTCGGTGTCGCCTTTTTTGATGCGGTTGTAGAGATAAATAACATGCAATACATTTAACAGTTGCCGCTTGTATTCATGGATGCGCTTGACCTGGACATCGAATAAGGCGTCAACATTAAGATCAATATTATGTTGCTGCTTTTTGAAATCAATCAAGCGCTGTTTGGCGGCTTTTTTAAGGTCGCGCCAGCGCTGCCTGAATTGAGCGTCTTCAGCGTAAGGTTCGAGTTTCTTTAGTTGCGACAAGTCGGTAATCCAGCTGTCGCCAATGGTTTCCGTGAGCAGGCTTGCCAGCTCAGGATTACAGGCAGCAAGCCAGCGGCGCGGCGTCACGCCATTGGTTTTATTATTGAATTTATGCGGCCACAATTCATGGAAATCCCGGAACAGATCCTGCTGCAGTAATCTGGAATGCAGCGCCGCTACGCCATTTACCGAAAAACTGCCGACTATGGCCAGATAGGCCATTCTTACCTGTTGCTGAGGGCCCTCTTCAATGATGGACATTCTGCGTAAACGTTCGCTATCGCCGGGCCAGCGCATGCTAACTTCAGTCAGAAAACGGGCATTGATTTCAAAAATAATATCCATCAGCCGCGGCAATAACCGTTGCATCATTTTAACCGGCCATTTTTCCAGCGCTTCGGGCAACAGGGTATGGTTGGTGTAAGCCATTGTGCTTCGGGTAATAGCCCATGCAGCATCCCAGGTTAAACTGTGAACATCCATCAATAAACGCATGAGTTCGGCAATCGCTATACAAGGATGGGTGTCATTTAACTGGAAACAGCTTTTTTCAGCAAAATGACAAAAATCTTCGCCATGCAAGCTTGCCCAGTGGGTAGTGACGTCCTGCAAACTGGCGGAAGCCAGAAAATATTGCTGGCGCAGTCTCAGTTCCTTGCCGTTTTCATTGGCGTCATTCGGATACAGCACCATGGTTATATTTTCAGCCGTCGTTTTTGCAGCGACTGCTTCCGGATAATCGCCGGCATTAAATTCATCGAAATTAAACTCTTCAGTTGCTACCGCCTTCCACAGCCGCAGGGAATTGACAGTGCCATTCCGATAGCCCGGTACCGGCGTATCAAAGGGTACCGCCAGTACATCGTGGGTATCCATCCAGCAAAACTGTTGTCTGCCGCTTGCATCCTCCTGTATTCTGGAATAACCGCCGAATTTGATTCGGTGCGAATATTCCAGACGTTCAATTTCCCAGACATTGCCATGACGCAGCCAATGATCCGGTTTTTCAAGCTGTTCGCCATTACTAATAGTCTGGGTAAACATGCCATATTCGTAGCGCAAGCCATAGCCGATGGCGGGCAACTGCAAGGTAGCGCAGCTATCTATAAAGCAAGCAGCGAGGCGGCCCAGGCCGCCATTGCCCAAGCCTGCATCCGGTTCACTGTCTATCAGCTCTTCAATGTCAATGCCGAGATCATACATGGCCTGTGTCGCTACATCGCTTACTCCCAGGTTAAGCATGGCATTGCTTAACGTACGGCCCATCAGAAACTCCATGGACAGATAAAAAACCCGTTTGCAGTCATTATTTTTATAGGTATGGTGAGTGATCTTCCAGCGCTCCATCAAACGGTCGCGAATTGCCAGAGACAAGGCTTCACCGGCATAAAAAGGGGAACGGCAGCGTTCATCCCTGCCCAGTAAATGAATGTAATATTGCTTGAAATCATCAATAAAATCCTTTTTTGTCATACCCTGGTCAGGGAGTTGAATGATTGACAACTTGGGCTTACTGGTAACAAATTGGTTAGTTGACATGGCTGGTCCTCAAATAAAATTCAAGCTGCTTACCAGTGCAATGCCCTCAGGCGGGAGAACTTTTTCCTTTGATGTTCATGCATGCGCGTCATAACATTCACCAGCGCTTCTATCGCATCGAGTATATACGGGCCTTTATTCAACATGACGCATTCTGCCCGCACAGCCATGGCCGCGTCGGTAAATTCAGGCCTTGACCGGGTTCCTTTTTTGGCAATGGATTCAAGCACCTGGGTTGCCCAGATGACAGGGACATGAGCCGCTTCGCATAACCACAGGAGTTCTTCCTGAATTTCAGCCAGTCTGGCGCTGCCCAGTTCCACGGCCAAATCACCTCTGGCAATCATGATGCCGAGGTTATGCCTGCCGATAGTCCCCAGGATAATATCGGGAAGATTTTTTACCGCACGATCAGTTTCGATTTTAGCGATTACGGGCAGATCTGAAGCATGCCGTTTTGCCAGTTCAGATATCAACCGCTCCATTCCTTCCAGCGTTTCTACAAATGAAAAGCCGACCAAATCGGTATGCGCGCAAACAAAATCCAGATCGATTAAATCTTTCTGAGTCAGCGGCGGCAAATTGAACTCGGCTCCCGGAAAATTAATCCCTTTGTCGCTTTTTATCCGGACGCCGCCGGCTTTTGCCACTGTTACGCGCAACAATGCGCCCTGCCCGGTCACGGTTTCGACGATCGCCCCGAGTTTTCCATCATCAATCCAGACCGGCTGGCCTGTTTCAAGTTTTTCTATCGCCGATGAAAGCGTACAACCGATTTGCGCCGGATGAATCAAAACCTCCTCATCATATTGAGCTGGTTTTCCGTCGATATTACCGGCAGTTAACAACAGCAAGTCGTTTTTAAATACATGGATATCAAGAGGTTCGCCTGAAAATTCCCCCAACGTAAATTGCTCAACTGAGTTTGGATTACCTGCCTGTTGAGGCGTTGCCGGCATTAATGTGCAACCTGAAACCAGATAAGCCGTTTTATCGCAGCTCACCAGCCAATCCATGTCGGAAAGGGCTTTTTCCACTTTCAAATAACGCTGTTTGTTCTGGTTGTCAATAAAGCTCAGGGTCATGCCCGGCGCAAGTTTCTTATGAAGCGATTTCGGGATGGATACGCTGAATAATGAACTATCAACAGAAGGGCTTTGAGCGCCAATTGTTAAAATCAGATAGCCAGGAGCTACGACCTTGCCGGTCCGGTCTTTTTGTACACGGATGTGATGAATCGAAGGTCCCGTCGCAATGGGACCGGTGCGAATCTTGTGCCCGGCAATATCCATAAGAATGCGGCAGGGACGGCCCACTTCTGTTTCGGCGCGGCGGACATTTCTTATCATTCCCTGCCAGATAACAGGATCATCGTGGGCGCAATTGATGCGGGCACAGGTCATGCCCTTTTCAAGTAATGAACTTACCAGCGTGTAATCCCGGGAAGCTTCTGTGTCCAGGGTCACCATAACATGCGCTCTACCATGCTCATCGTGCTCATGAAAGGGCCCGAATAATTCAATGGTATGCTGCTCAAGCAGTTGCTGACCCCGATTAAAGCCGTATTCGCTGGGGTTTTTTTCACCCGGCAGATAGTGTTTGTCTGTTGCCCGTTTCAATACGTCTATCAACGAATCCAAAGTCGATAATACCGAGGCTTCAGCCCTTCCCAGCGATGATAAGCCGGCCTGAGCCAGACGATCCTGTAAATGGCGCAGATCAAATTGCCGCATGGCAAGATAATGCGCAAGATTGCAGGCGCTTTTGGAAAAGTAACCGGAATGATAGTTGTGCCGGTATTTTTGTAGGCGCTGATTGGCATTGATTTCAATTTCCTGACGTAAGCCTGCGATCTCTGCAAGAATTTGTTTCAGGACCTCTTCGTAGGGATCGGGGGCGATTTTTTTAGTGTCTGACATGGCAAGAGTTATTAGTTCATACACGCTACATTTTAAAAAATCGAGATTAATTAAAAAATATGACAGTTTGATGAAGCCAAGAGGCCTTTGCATAAAAAGCAACCAGCCAAAAATGCGATAAAATAACTCAAACAGAGCAAGGGAATTCAACCATGACGCAAAAATGCAGGGTATTTGATGCCCGCTTTAAATTACCGCTCTACAACTGATCAAGGATTAAGGAAATGACTGCTTTTATTCCTCGACCTGTTAACCAAGTTCTCAACTCGTCGGTATCGTAAGCCTTGTCCGCTAAAACGGCTGAGGCTTTAACATTTTCAAGCAAGGGTATCGCTTGCTGGCATTCGGCCTTCTGGCCGCCAGTCAGGATGAACTTAATCGGCATGCCCAACGCATCGCAGAGCGCGTGGATCTTACCGCTAAACCCGCCTTTGGAACGTCCCAGCGCCCTAACCACCGAGCCATCGATAGCAACATCCTGACCATTGGCATCTTCACAAAAATGACCGAAGAGCTTCTCCCAAGCACCCTGGCGCACCAGCGTGAAAAACGCTTGAAGATGCTATTCCACTTGCCCTGCGTAGGCGGCAAAACCCGCCGCTGTGAGCCCGAACGTAATATCCACAAGCAGGCGCTAATAAATTGCCGGCAAGTGTTTGGCCGCCCGATATGAAGGCCTCTCAATTTCTTTAACTTTGCCAATATTCGCACTCATTCTTCATCGCTTAAATGTATCCGGTTCATTACACTCAAAATGATCAATTCTATCGGATTGGTAAAACGTCAACAGAACCTAGGCTCACTGGCTTATTAGCCAAATATAATTATCATTTGTTCATGACAGGAATATGACAGGTTTTCAGATGCCATGTAACAGGCGTGCTCATGGCAAATTGAATCTGACTGGCTATCCAAAGGCAGTAAAGGGAAGTATCGGTAATAAAACGCTGATCAAAATCTGAGCGAGGCCGGGACTTATTCAATCCATCGCTAAGGGCCACAGATACCGTCCTGGTTGTCAACCTTATTGCCGTATAGTCCGATAAGGCGCACGGCCGTATGTTGACTAACTGTTGGCCTTCGAATACAGAAGTGGCGGGGATGGTCGGAGCACCAGTACCCCTCGGAGATATCGGAGATAAGGGTGAGCAAGTCACGATCCGCTTTCAGACAGGAGGTTAGTGAGGTGATTGTCAGTGGCTTGGGCAGTTGTTTTCCACATGGCAATGGCATCAATGAGAGATTGATGGATCAGGTAATTGCTTGCTTTTCGATTTCTTTTGAATCTTGAAATAGTCAACACTCAAGCAGAAAACGACAGAAGCCGGTTTGCCACAGGGCAGGAACTCGTCATTAGTCCAGCCGTTCCTGAAAAAGCCTGAGCCGTTATGCTGTTGCCTGCTGATTATGAGGGGGTAGCGCCATTCAAGGAATAATCTTCCAGAATAAGGCGCCAGATATCTTCTGCCGATTCTGCATAATGCAGGAGCTGGCGATCGCTTGGGGAAATCACCCCCTCCTCAACCATGGCGTCAAAATTAATGATTTTATCCCAGTAGGTTTGGCCGACCAGAATGACCGGAACAGGTCTTACCTTTTTGGTCTGGATCAGAGTGAGCGTTTCAAAAAGTTCATCCAGGGTGCCGAAACCGCCGGGAAATGCGACCAGCGCGATAGCGCGCATTAAAAAATGCATTTTTCGTATGGCAAAGTAGTGAAACTGAAAACACAGGTCGGGAGTGATATAAGGATTAGGTTTCTGCTCGCCCGGCAGTACGATGTTAAGCCCCATGCTTTTGCCGTCCACATCAGCGGCGCCGCGATTGGCGGCCTCCATAATGCCGGGGCCGCCGCCGGTGACTACGGTCACGGAGCACTGAAGCTTTCTGGCTTGCTGGGTGATAAGCGCTCCCAGCTTGCGCGCCTCGTCATAATAACGGCTTTTCTTCAGAACGCGGCGGGCAACGGCTGCCTTATTTTCAAGGATTGGGTCGCCCGGGTTTGCAGTCAGCGCCTGTTCGGCGTTCAGCAATGATTTTTGCGCCTTTTCATGCTCCGGAATGCGGGCGCTGCCGAATATGACCACGGTGGATTGGATGCCATGTTCCGATTGGGTCAGCTCAGGCTTTAGCAATTCCAGCTGCAACCGCACCGGCCTTAATTCATCCCGCATCATGAAATCAAAATCATTATATGCCAATCGATAAGAGGGGGATAAACTCTGGGGCGTACCGAGATCGGCAGAGACATTTATGACATCTTGCTTGGCCGATGGGAAAGGGCTTTCGGCGGGAAGTAGGGTTTTTTTTGCCATTAGCAGTCCGTGTTGAAAAGATTTAATACCTTAATTATTTCAAATAAGTAGTGATAAAGTAATATTAAGTTTAACAGTCTTACCGTCATTACCCTATCCGTACTTATTTCCCCATGTTAAGTGCAAACTATAAAAATAACTCATAGAATTAATATTTCCCGGTTTAAAACCGGAATAAATCCGCCCGAAGAGAATGCCATGCCTAAACAAATAAACTATATTCGCTGGTTTGATGAATTAACTATCGACGATATTGCGCTGGTAGGCGGCAAAAATGCCTCATTGGGTGAAATGTATCGCGAATTGACCTCTCAGGGAATCATTATTCCCAACGGCTTTACCGTGACCGCCGAAGCCTATCGCTATGTGCTGGATCAGTCGGGCGGCTGGCAGGCTCTGCACGAGGCACTGGATAATTTGAAACCTGATAATGTCGCCGATCTTGCCAGACGCGCCCGTAGAGCCCGGGAAATCATCTATGCAGCACCCTTCCCTGCCGATCTTGAAAGCCAGATTCTCAAGGCATTCGCCCGATTGCAGCAACAGTACGGCGAGGATTTGAGCGTTGCCGTGCGCAGTTCGGCAACCGCTGAAGATTTGCCGACCGCCAGTTTTGCCGGGCAGCAGGATACTTATCTTAATATTCGCGGCGACCAGGCCTTACTGGAAGCCTGCAAGCGCTGTTTCGCCAGCCTGTTTACCGACCGTGCGATTCATTACCGGATCGACCAGGGCTTTGACCATTTTAAACTGGCGCTTTCTATCGGCGTGATGAAAATGGTGCGTTCCGATCTGAGCGCCAGCGGCGTCATGTTTTCCCTCGATACCGAATCAGGTTTCAAGGATGTGGTTTTTATCACCGGCGCGTATGGTCTGGGTGAAAATGTCGTGCAGGGCGCAGTTGACCCGGACGAGTTTTATGTACACAAGCCGACCTTCGAGCAGGGCTATCGCGCCGTGCTAAAGCGCACGCTGGGCGCGAAAAAAATAAAAATGGTATACAGCGACGGCAGCACCCGCGAAGCTACCCGCAATGTCGTGACTTCTGCTGAAGAGCGCAATCATTTCTGCCTTAACGATCAGGATGTGCTAACCCTCGCTGACTATGCCGTTAAAATAGAAAAGCATTACAGCGCCAAGGCCGGGCACGCCAAGCCAATGGATATGGAATGGGCGAAAGACGGCAGTGACGGCATTTTATATATCGTTCAGGCAAGGCCGGAAACCGTGGTCTCCCAAAAGCGCGGTATGGTTCTGGAACAATACCGCCTTAACACAAAAGCCCAGCCGCTGGTTACCGGCCATGCAGTGGGCAGCAAGATTGCTACAGGCAATGCCCGCATCATTGATAAACCAGAACATCTGAGCGAGTTTAAACCGGGCGATGTGCTGGTTGCGGATATGACCACGCCGGACTGGGAACCGGTGATGAAAATTGCTTCGGCGATAGTCACTAACCGCGGCGGACGCACCTGTCATGCGGCAATTATTTCCCGGGAACTTGGCGTTCCCGCCGTAATAGGCTGTGATAACGCGACCACGGCCATTAAAAACGATACACCCGTAACCGTGACTTGCGCCGAAGGCGATAGCGGCAAAGTCTATGCAGGCATTCTTGACTTTGACATTATCACTACGGATTTGTCCGATCTGCAACGTCCTGAAACCCGTATCATGCTGAATATCGGCAATCCCGAACTGGCTTTTAAAACCAGCTTTTTGCCCAATGACGGCGTCGGTTTGGCGCGTATGGAATTCATCATTACCGAATACATCAAAGCGCATCCGATGGCCTTGATACACCCGGAGAAAGTGCAGGATGTAAGTGAACGCGAACAACTTCAGGCCCTTGTCCGCAACTATGCAAGCCCGCAGGATTTCTTTATCCAGCAACTTTCGGAAGGCGTGGGAACTATCGCCGCAGCGTTTTATCCCAAGCCCGTCGTGGTGCGCATGTCGGACTTTAAAACCAACGAGTACGCGACCTTGCTGGGCGGACGCTGGTTTGAGTTTGACGAAGCCAACCCGATGATCGGTTTTCGTGGCGCCTCACGTTATACGCATCCAGCCTACGCTGAAGGTTTTGCCCTGGAATGCGCGGCCATGAAACGGGTGCGCGATGACATGGGTCTGACCAATGTCATTCTGATGATTCCGTTTTGCCGCCGTGTTGAGGAAGCCCGTCGCGTCCTTGAATACATGGCGCGGCTGGGCTTAAAGCGCGGCGAAAACGGGCTGGAAATTTATGTCATGTGTGAAATTCCCAATAACGTCATCCAGATCGACGCCTTCTCCCAGCATTTTGACGGCTTTTCCATCGGCTCAAATGATCTCACCCAGCTTACCTTAGGCGTAGACCGGGATTCCGGGATTGTCGCTGAAGATTTTGACGAACGCGATCCCGGCGTCAAGGAAATGATCCGCCTTGCAGTAGTGGGCGCGCGGCGCAATGGCAAACATTGCGGCCTGTGCGGCCAGGCGCCCTCGGATTATCCTGAAATGGCGGAATTTCTGGTCGAAATCGGCATAGACTCGATGAGCCTGAACCCTGATACGGTCCTGAAAACCACGCAACACGTTCTGGAAACTGAACAGCGTATGGGTAGAATTAAGCAGTGAAGTCTTCTGTGCATAGAAGAAGTTTTACATTTTACATCAACTGATGTGACTGCTATTGCAAGCACGGCAAGGACATCCAGGGAATACCGAGCTTGCACAGAAGGCCCTATGGGCGCACAAATTAAATGTCGCAGCTTGCCAGGCATCAGATGTATTAATTCAAATTTGAGCCGACATGATAAGGAAGTACTTAAGACTTTTACCGATAATATCTGAGACTATAATTAACTGCTTTCAGCCAAAACTATCCAGTCAATTTCTTTTAATTAAAGTTCCGAATAATCGGCCCGAACAATTTGAGATAGCCAGCATTGGCATGATCTCCAGAAGTGTATATCGTTTCAGTTCGGATGAGATACAGTTAGCAAACCTGACTAACATTCCAACTTTTTTGCCGTCAATGCCAAATGTATGGAAAGTATATGGAAATTTTATAATCATTTTTTAGACGTTCTGAGGCTAAAGCGGTTGGCTTGGGTTTGTCTTCGTTAGCGTCAGTGGTTGACGGTAGTTTTACCTTTTTTTATGCTCATTATCCATTGGAATATACTGTGCTAACCCTTATAAAACTTTAATGACTTTTATATAAGTGTTTGGATTAGTAGAATGGTCTAAAAAATATCACTTTTCTACAACAACGGGAGTTTAAGACGCGTGGTTGCATGTTGAAAGAGCGCAAGGAAAATCATCATCATTTTACGAATGGAGAAAAACGGGTTGAGTTATACGTAAATAGCAACGAATTACCGACAAATCCAAGTACAGTTAATGCAAAAACCGAACTGAACACGCTCAATTTGAATTGGCGGGAAAAAGAGCTGCCGGAGCGTGAACGGACAAAGCACGTTCACCGCTTGCATCCTTATCTTGGTAAATTTATCCCCGCAGCTTGTCGAAATCTTTTTGCGTAAATATTTTCAGGCAGGGCAAACGGTTTTTGATCCCTTTTCAGGCTCCGGCACAACACTTGTGCAAGCCAATGAATTGGGCATTCACGCGGTCGGCTGCGATATTTCCGCCTTTAATGTCCTGCTGACCAGAGCCAAAACAAAGGCGTATTCGGGCGCGGAAGTGAAGCATGAAATTAAGGATATTCTTGCGCGGGTTCAAAACGTACCGTTAGAACAAGCCAATCCAAACACTGACAGCGAGTTTTTAAAAAGCTGGTTTGCGCCGCAAGCCTTAAGTGAACTGTTGGCGTTTCGGGATTTAATCCCTGAATATGAAGATCAGGAAATTTTAAAGGTCATTCTATCCCGCGCTGCGCGGTCGGCGCGAATGACCACGCACTTTGATTTAGATTTTCCAAAGAAGCCTCAAACCGAACCCTATCACTGTTATAAGCCTCAACGGACATGCCACCCAACTCCAACGGCATTTCAATTTTTGAAGCGCTATAGCCTTGATACAATCAAGCGCATTGAGCAATTTTCGATGCTTCGCACCAATGCAGGCGTGGAAGTTATCCACGGCGATAGTCGCCACGTCAATCCGGGGCCTATCGACGGCGTTATCACGAGTCCGCCTTATGTCGGTTTGATCGACTATCACGAACAGCACCGCTACGCTTACGAATTGTTAGACATAGAAGATCGCAGCGGGCAAGAAATCGGGGCGGCAAGCAAAGGATCAAGCATCAAGGCTAAAAAAGAATATCAAGAGCTGGTGGCGGAAGTGTTCACCAATGCCATGCAATATATGCCCTCTGGGGGCGCTTGATTATTATCGCAGGGGATCGCCAGAACCTTTATCCCGATATTGCCAAAATCTGCAAAGTTGAAGAAGAAGCTGTTATTCAGCGTCGTGTAAACCGCAGAACAGGCAGGCGGGCAGGAGAGTTTTATGAATCCATTTTCATTTGGAAAAAAAATAAATACCTGAATGCCACATAATAAAAAACTAATGAAAGATGCCATTCAAGCCAAGATCGGCGGCTTGAGGGAAAGGGTGATGGATCGTGTACTGCGTACTGATCCGTTTATTGCTGAAAAGCACAGGGCAGATAAACCGCTCTATGCCGCTTTGGTTCCAGATGAAATATTCAAAGGCTCACACTTCGAACGGCGTTTTGTAACGCCCTTTGGCGGTGTGTGGGAAGACCTCGCCGTCACCGCCGCTCAATACGGATTGGGGTCTGATCAAAGGGGTGTGATGATTTCGGGAACGGTCAAACAAGATCGGTTGCGGCGGATCGCAAAAGTCCTAAACGATTTAGAACATACGGCAAGAGGTATAGAGCGTGTGCGTCCTGATTGGGACAAAGAGCTGGCTTATATTTTAGAAGGCGGCGGCGAAGATATACCCGTTCAAGTTATCTGTGATTTGTTTGTGACCGATACCGAAAAAAATCTCAAATATGCGTTTGAGCTAAAAGCGCCGCTGCCAAATAGTGACCAAACCAAAGTCAGCAAAGAGAAAATTTTAAAACTTCATGCTATGGAACCCTGCCAAGTGAATGGCGCTTATTATGCTCTGCCCTATAACCCCTACGGCAAGCGAGAAAACTACACTTGGAGTTTTCCGGCCCGGTGGTTCAACATGAAAGAAGACGAGGCTGTTTTGATCGGTGATGAATTTTGGGAAAAGATCGGTGGAGTCGGAACCTATCAAGCCTTCATTGAAGCTGTGAACGAGATCGGCAAAGAATATAAAGAACGTATCTACCGCGAATTTTTAGGCATAGAACCGCCACCGGGATCGGAGTCTGTCGGCTTGCTTTAGCCCATGTAGGCCCCTAATAAATGCTCTCCTCGTATTGAGATGAGACAAAAATATGGGTAAGTATTGCATTAACACATTTTTTGGCTTTAATGGGTATTGCCGGGTCTAACGAGGCGGCCAAAGGGACGCGCAGCCCATTGGCTACCCCTTATCTCAACCCGGTTAAGCGCAGCTAAGTTGGCGCCATGAAGAACGCTTGCTGGCACTTCATGAAAGTCATGGCTTAGCCGACGAGTCCGTGAATGTCGGGTGTCAGTAACATGGGCTAATTGCTCTCAACTGGCAGGGGAAAAGCGACTTTTGTACCCGCCGGAGCCTCGTTCAGGCAGCGCTGGGAGCGGGCGAGGTCGAATGACCTGCCTTCAGCCGCGCTACACTCGGATTGAAGCGGTGGCCGAGGCCATCGGGGCCGGGCCCGCTAAGACCCAGCCTGTGCCGCGCCGGCTTTGAGTCTGCTCACCTTGTAAGCTTGGCAAGCCCGTGAAACCCTGGGCGAAGATCAGTTCGCTGCGGCCATATACGCCGCCGCCTGCGTTGACCGAGGCCGTACGCGCGTCTTCTGGCCGTGGCCAATTGCCCCGCATTTGCAGATTTGCCGCCCAGCCACCCTCGCCCCAGGCGTTGAGTGCGACCGCGCCGAACCCCGTGTACAGCGGGGACCTACCTATCTGCCGGCTGCCATCCGCGGCCAGTTCTGCTACCTCTGCCTGTTCCTCGATATGTTCACTCGCCAGATCATCGGCTGACAGGTGTTTACAGAAGAAAGCAGCCATTACGTCAGCGCTGTTGCAGGTTAGGTAGGGGCGCAATAACCCTCGGCGCTGGAGCCAAAAGACCTGGAACTGGAACACCACCCATACCGTAGCTTTAAATCCGGGTCATGCCGAAACTCAAAACACCTCGCCCTAGAAGATCGTTAATTCACAAAAAATAGCCGCATAAAATTTTTACTTTGAGGCGACAGTCACCTTGAAATTTTCCGGTTGCCTCATTTCAGTTAATGTGGTTCCTGATTACCGGCTATTCTCAGTTAATGTGGTCCCGAAAAAAGGATGTAATCGGTTCCTGTGATTTTAGTATCCGGCCACTATATATAGATAGCGTTGTTTGAGTAAAGATTAGGAAATTCTTCCCCAATCCAGCGAACCTTTCTTTATATAGCCATGACCAATCTGATGCTACAGAGGCTCGATAGATAAAATATTAAAATATGTTTTGAGTCGGCAATTGCCGACTCGACTCATGGGGAAGGAAAAGAGATAGTCTCCAAAGCGAAAAGGCTCAAGGTGATGGTATGAGCAATAGTAAAAGCAGGTAAAATAAAGCTCAAGGATATCCGTAGAAGCATTTATATTTTGTATGTAGCAGGAAAAAATTATTGCGCACTTTGAAGACAATTTTCGCTTATTCTTCCAGTCAGGGCAATTTAGCGGAATGCGATTGATAAACAGGCCGGGGGAGTAAATTCACTTATCGGAGTTTTTAATACCTGCACATGCGAGTAGCGGTTGGTAGCAATAAAGATAAGCTTACCGTGTACCAAAGACAACGATAGTTTTTCCATGAGCTGTAATCAGTTTCTTATCTTCCAATTCCTTTAAAACTCGCCCGGCCATTTCTCTCGAACAGCCCACAATACGGCCGATTTCCTGGCGAGTGATGCGTATTTGCATGCCATCAGGATGAGTCATTGCATCGGGCTCCTTGCAAAGATCAAGCAAGGTTCGGGCAATTCGTCCTTCCACGTCCATAAATGCCAGATCGCAAAATTTACGGCTGGTAATCAAAAGACGCGCTGACAATTGTGCTCCCAACAAGTACAGCAAGTCAGGCGCATACGCCAATAATTCTTTTTTTAAAATCTGATGAAACCGTTCATAGCCTATTTCTGCCAAATAACATTCGCTACGTGTTTTAACACTGACTTTTCTTATTTCCGTACCTTTAAAAACTCCGATTTCACCGATAAAGTCATTTTTATTCAGATAAGCCAGAATCAATTCATGCCCGCCTTCATCCTCTTCTACGCAAATACTGACTGAACCGGCAATTATAAAATACAGTCTATCACCTACATCGCCTGGCCTTATAACCGTGGTTTTGGCCGGGTAGGTTTTTTTATGGCACAGGTTAAGGAAGTGTTCAAGTGCTGTGGTATGGGAATTGTCTTGGTAATTTAGCTTCATGGCGGTATTTAATCTAATATCCAGGCGTGGTAAATGCTGTTAACAGTGCAGGATTTTTACAAAAAAATCAATCCAGACGCTCTTTCAACACGCATTAATGTGTTAATCTATGCGTCATTTTTAAGCGGGGAAAATTATGCAAGCAACAGTCAAATGGGTCGATGGCGTTATGTTTCTCGGCGAAACGGGCAGTGGGCATGCAATAGTTATGGATGGTTCTGCCAATCACGGCGGGCGTAATATGGGCATACGTCCCATGGAAATGATTTTACTGGGAGTGGGCGGCTGCTCATCCTTTGATGTCGTACAGATTTTACAAAAAGGCAGAAACAACCTTATTAAATGTATTGCTGAAGTTTCTGCCGAACGGATTGATGCAGTACCCAGCGTATTTAGCAACATCCATCTGCATTTTATTGTTACAGGTCATGAGGTGAAAAAATCGGCTGTTGAGCGGGCAGTGAAATTGTCTGTAGAAAAATATTGTTCTGCAGCTGCCATGCTGAGCAGCACGGTAGCAATCACTCACGATTTTGAAGTTATCGAGGTTCAATGGGTTGAATAAGTTGCAATTGCACGGCTTTAATAATTTAACCAAGTCGTTAAGTTTCAATATTTATGATATTTGCTATGCTCCTGCAGAGCAACAGCAGGCTTATATTGAATATATTGATGAAGCTTATAATGCTGACAGATTGACGCAAATTCTTAAAGATGTTGCAGAAATCATAGGCGCACAGGTTCTTAACATTGCCCATCAGGACTATGATCCGCAGGGCGCCAGTGTAACCATGCTGATTTCGGAAGAGGATATTTTGCCGCCTTCCACCATGAATAGCCAGGCGCCGGGGCCGTTGCCTGAAACCGTGCTGGTGCATCTGGATAAAAGCCATATCACGGTGCATACCTACCCTGAAAGCCATCCTGACAACGGCATTAGCACCTTCCGCGCCGATATTGACGTTTCAACCTGTGGCCGGATATCGCCATTAAAGGCGCTTAATTATCTGATTCACAGTTTTGAATCAGACGTGGTTACCATGGACTATAGAGTAAGAGGTTTTACGCGGGATATTTCCGGGAAAAAACATTATATTGATCACAATATAACATCCATTCAGGACTATATTGCCAAAGATACCCAGGATAGCTACCAAATGATAGATGTGAATATCTATCAGGAAAATATCTTCCATACCAAAATGATGCTTAAGGAAACCGAGCTGGAAAATTATCTCTTCGAAAAAGAAAGCAATTTGTCAGTTACTCAAAAAGCGGAAATAGAAAAGAAGCTGCAAAAGGAAGTAACGGAAATTTTTTATGGCCATAACTACCGGAAAAAGAAAATAAAAATCGATGAAAAGTCTTTTTGAAGTTTAATTGACTCGAATGCGGCGCTCAAAATTTATAGTTGGGCTGGCCCATAATCAGGATGATTTTTAGAAGCGGGTCGTAAGGAATCACTCCTATTTCCGTGCTGCTCTTGCTTCAACTATTTGATGGTACTCATCCGCTTTGGGGCGGTATAAAAATATACCCAGCGCTGACATGGCGATAAATATATACAGGGTATTGAAATCATCGCCCAGAATAAACATCGCAAAACCCATAATTCCAATACTTTGTATAAGCGTCATGGAAGTCATGACAGTTACTCCATACCGGTTTTTTGCCGGCTCATGGCCAGGCATTGTCTGGTTCAACCGAAGCTGAATGTGCCTGATCAGATTGGTCATTGGAAATAGTGCGATGGCACAGGCATATAATATAGTTCTGACCAGCATGCGTTGATTTTCGGGTAAGTGCTGTTGCAGTTGGCTCCCCAGGGCATGACAGACAATAATATAGATAACCAGCATGCCAAGCATGATTCCGGCAATAGTCCACGAGAAAACAAGATCAGATTTCAAGCGTTTGTTTTCCAATCGGCTCGGCATGTGTATTCATTAAGTTAAATTAATTATCTATGATAACAAATCTTGTCATCCAAATTAACTTTCCAGTCAATAGTGAAATTTAATAGCGTTGAGCTAATAAGCTGGCAAAGGTTGAGTGTCGAGTAATTTTCAATCTTAAAACTATTATCCGAAATTTGAGATGGATACCGATAATCATCTATTTAGTGGCGAAAACATTTCAATAAATAAAGTAAACTTGCATGATTGATATTGTTAATCACCATGCAAAACTTACCAGGGAACCGGGGGAATCAACATTGAAAAGTTGCCACCCCGGTATTGTGCAATCATCCGGTTTTTTTGCCGGAGTTACCCTGGGTGTTATCAATGGAATTT
>NZ_CADCXN010000057.1 GCF_902806695.1 Candidatus Methylobacter favarea
TCCAGCACCGCCGGCCGATCAGCGTTAAGCGCGCGCTCCCATGCATCGGCCAGCTGTTCCGGCTGATCGACGCGCAAGCCGTGTAAGCCGATCAGCTCGGCATAACGCGCATACAGGAAATCCGGCAATTCCTGCGAAGCTTCAAATTTCGGATCGCCCTGCATTGCCCGTTGCTCCCAGGTTACCTGATTCAAATCACGGTTATTCAGTACCATGACCACCAGCCGCGAATCACTCCAGCGCCGCCAGTACTTCGCAATAGTTATCAATTCATTAAGGCCGTTCATTTGCATCGCGCCGTCGCCGACCAGGGCAATCGCCACGCGTTCGGGATGCGCGAATTTTGCCGCAATCGCATAAGGCACGCCCGGCCCCATGGTCGCGAGCCCTCCCGATAACGAAGCCATCATGCCTTGGCGGATTTTCAGATCGCGCGCATACCAGTTGGCGGCAGATCCGGAATCGCAGGTCAGTATGCAGTCATCGGGCAGCCGCGGCGATAGTTCCCAAAAGACGCGTTGCGGATTGATCGGATTAGCTGACTCCATAGCCCGTTCCTCTATCGTTTCCCACCACTTCGCGACATTTTTTTCAATGCGCTCGCGCCAGCTGCGGTCTTCTTTCCTGCGCAAAAGCGGGATCAGCAGTCTGAGCGTTTCGACGCTGTCGCCGACCAGGTTCACTTCCATCGGATAGCGGATGCTGATCATGCGGCCGTTAATATCAATCTGCACGCCGCGCGCCTGCCCTTCCTCAGGCAAAAATTCGGAATAGGGAAAGCTCGACCCGATCATCAGCAAGGTATCGCACTCCATCATCATGTCATAGCTAGGCTTGGTGCCCAGCAGACCGATGGCTCCCGTTACATAAGGAATATCATCAGGCACGGCGGCTTTACCCAGCAAGGCTTTGGCAATGCCGGCCCCGAGCAGGTCAGCTGCCTCGAGCACTTCGTTTGTGGCGTGCAGCGCTCCGGCCCCGACCAGCATGGCCACTTTGCCGCCTGCGTTAAGCACGTCGGCGGCGCGTTGCAATTCTCCGCTGTGAGGAACGGTGCAAGGCGGCTCGTACCCGAGACCTGAATGCACCGTGCCATGCTCGTGAGGCGGCGTTTCGGCATCCAACTCCTGAACATCGTTAGGGATGATAATACAGCATACATTACGCTCAGCTTGCGCAATGCGCATGGCCCGATCGATAATGTGGCGCATTTGCGCGGCAGTCGTCGCCATATGCACGTATTCATGAGCGACATCCTTGAACAACGAAATCAGGTCGACTTCCTGCTGGTAATCTCCGCCCAAGGTCATTCGATTCTGCTGACCGACGATGGCGACCACCGGCTGATGGTCGAGCTTGGCGTCATAGAGCCCGTTCAGCAAATGAATCGCGCCAGGCCCCGAAGTAGCGAGGCATACCCCGACTTCGCCGGTGAATTTGGCGTGCGCGCACGCCATAAAAGCTGCCATTTCCTCATGCCGCACCTGAATAAAGTCGATCTTGCCGTTGGCGCTGTTCAACGCGCCTATAATGCCGTTTATGCCATCGCCCGGATAACCGAATATGCGCTTGACGCCCCAGTCGGATAAACGCTGCACTAAAAAGTCGCTGACATTTTTACTCATGGCGTCTCCTCTACTCACGCTGGCATGCTGAATGCCCGCAGGCGCAGACGTCACTGTTTTGCTGCTCCTCGCAGCTGTCACAGCAGTATGTTTCGCCTGGCTTTACCTGGCAGTTACAAGAGGGATTAGCGCAAGTTGAGTTATCTTGATTCGCCGAGTCGCGGGTTACAGGGTTCATGGCATTCTCCCGGGGAAAAATTTGAATGGCTGGAAAACAAGTCCCTATCTTTATGGTCGGGCCGGCAATGACCAGGATAATACCGGCTGGTTTTGTCTCGCCTGCCGCCCTAATACGTCATGGCTATGGATAAGCTTATTCAGGACTCCGGTTCAGTGGTATTTTTTGTACACGAAATTAATTGCGCTTTATGTACGCCAGGCAACTTAAATTTAAATTATTTAAAGGATGGGTTAGGTCGCTTGCATTTTGATGTCCCGCCTTCAAAGACCCCAGTCAGTTAATCGGGCTGGCATGGATTATTCGCAGGATCAGACGCCAGAGGCGCGGATTTATCAGTCCAGTCTGTCAATTTATCAAACGAGGCCAGTTTAAGGGGTACTTACCACATAGCTGTCAAAAGTGCCATCTTCGCCATATAGATCAAGTTAGTTCAATATAATCAACATACTAACGTTTTTTTTATTTAAACTACCAATAGAGCAAGCCCTAGTGATAGTTTAAAAAAAGCGATAAAGACTCTCTTTAGAGTTATATTTTAATTTAGATAGCTTTTCTATCACAACTACTAGACTCTTATGATAGAAGAATGATCATTGGTTACGCACGCACATCAACGGTCGACCAAATGGCCGGTTTTGAATCTCAGATTACTGACCTTCAAAGTATCGGTTGCGAAAAGGTCTTTCAGGAACAGGTCTCGTCGGTCGGCAACCGGGTACAACTCGATGCCGCATTAGAGTTTGTCCGGGAAGGCGATGTCCTGGTGGTGACCAAACTGGATCGCTTAGCCCGTTCGGTGCGGGACTTAATGACTATAATTCATAAGCTTGAACGTAAACAAGTCGGTTTGCGTATTTTGAATTTGGGCATGGATACCCAAACTACAACGGGTAAGTTAATGTTGACCATTTTAGGTGGCGTCGCTCAATTCGAACGTGAAATGATGCTTGAGCGACAACGCGAGGGTGTCGCCAAGGCAAAAGGGGAAGGCAAATATACGGGTCGAAAACCGATTGACACCACCCGCCAGGCAGCAATTATCCGCTTAAATACTGAGGGTCTGACCAAGGCCGAGATTGCCAATCAGGTTGGCGTGGGTGAAGTTACGGTTTATAGGGTATTGGCTAAAACTAGGAAAGCTTAATATACTGATTATATTGAATTATAATATTACACCGGTCGAAGATGGCGGTTTTTGCAGCTATGTGGTAACTACCCCTATTAGGGGTAGCTGCAGAATTCGGAAAAAATCGTACGCTAAGAGCTGCCACCCCTTTGTTGGTTAGTGTGATGCGACATTAAACTATGCGGGTGCCCGTAACGTGTGCAGCGACTGACGCAGTACGCTGAATGCAGAGTGTAGGAATAGTATGGCGATGAGGCCGCCGACGCCAATGTCAGGCCAGCGCGATGCCAGCAGATAGCTGCTTCCGGCTGCTAACAAAACCCCAACATTCGCAATCAAGTCGTTGCGCGAGCATAGCCAGGTCGAACTCATGTTGAGATTGTCGTCGCGATGCCGATACAGCAGCAAAAAGCATATTAGGTTGGCGAGCAGTGCTAGGCCGCCGATGAGCGCCATCGTTTCGACTCCTGGCATGAGGGGAACATACACTTTATAGGCAGCTTCCCCAAGCACGCCGAGTCCGAAAGCCAACATGAATGCCCCTTTGGCAAGAGCGGCGCCGGCCTGCCAGCGCGCCGAGCGTTCCAGCACGAACAGACTAAAGCCATACACCAAAGCATCGCCCAGCATATCGAGCGCATCGGCCAACAGCGAGGTTGAATGGGCCAGTAAACCGGCCGCGCCTTCGATAAAGAACATTGCCGTATTGATGGCCAGTACGATCCATAGCACGCGACTGTGGCTCCGGCGCATGGCGGTTAACGCACAACTCTTATTTTCACAACAATTGGTCATTTTTCGTCCTCATACTGTCATGCAAGCCGGCAATCCGCCCTGATCCTTGCCCATTTAAAACCCTCTAGTTACTATAGAGTCAAATGCAAAATGCGGATGAGGTGAAACTGTCCCTATGACCAACCGATTGAAAATAGGCGAATTGGCCAGTATGACGGGTTGCCGGGTGGTAACCATCCGTTACTATGAGCAAGAGGGGCTGCTACAGAAGCCAGCTCGCTCGGAGGGCAACTATCGTTTATACACGCATGAACACCTTGAGCGGCTTCATTTCATTCGTCATTGCCGATCGATGGAGATGACGCTCGAAGACATTCGACGGCTGCTCAAATTCCGGGACACACCGGATGAAGACTGCAGCGAGGTAGACGCGTTACTTGATCAGCACATTCGGGAGGTGGCAGATCGGATCAAGCAACTCAAATCACTGGAAAGACAGTTGAGAGACTTGCGGGGTCAATGCCGCAGCGCCCGAGCCACCAAGGATTGTAGAATCTTGCTGAGCCTGTATTCGGAACCAGACGAGCAATCACAACGATAATAGTACATCTGCATTTAAATTGGCCCGATCAGAATTAGAGCGACCCTGCACATTCGACTGTTGGTGTCCGAATGAACTATACCCTAACCTGATGTCAGGTTATGCACTGTTTTGACGTCAGGATAGAGTATGTTTTTGCAAATATTGACACATGCCGCCTAAGGCTATAGAGTTCATCCTGACACTTTTGGTTTTTTGAGGGCTGTTCATTTGCAAGGGCATCGGGTTGGTTACATCAGAGTCAGCTCGTTCGACCAAAATCCGGAACGGCAACTGGAACAGGTCGAGGTCAGTAAGGTGTTTACCGATAAGGCTTCCGGCAAAGACACCGAGCGCCCAGCCTTGGAAGAATTGCTGGCGTTTGTCCGAGAAGGCGATACGGTCGTGGTGCATAGCATGGACCGGTTGGCGAGAAATCTGGATGACTTGCGACGCTTGGTGCAGCAGTTAACCAAGCGCGGCATACGCATAGAATTCGTCAAGGAATGCCTCACGTTCACCGGCGAAGATTCTCCGATGGCCAATTTATTGCTGTCGGTCATGGGGGCGTTTGCAGAGTTCGAACGGGCTCTGATCCGCGAACGGCAGCGCGAAGGCATTGCATTGGCCAAACAGCGCGGCGCTTACCGGGGGCGCAAGAAATCGCTATCGCCAGAACAAGTACTAGAACTCCAGCAGCGAGCCAGTAACGGCGAGCAAAAAGCAAAGTTGGCCCGCGAGTATAGTATTAGCAGGGAAACCCTATACCAATATTTAAAAATTACTGAGTAATTATGTCCAGGCGCTCGGTATTGTCTGCTACGGAGCTGGCCAGTTTACTGGCCTTGCCCGACACTCAAGACGACTTGATCCGCCATTACACTTTCAATGAATCCGACTGGGCCCTGATTCGACAGCGCCGAGGCGACGCTAACCGTCTCGGTTTCGCGGTGCAACTCTGCCTGTTGCGCTACCCTGGTTACGCGTTAGCTGCGAATGCAACTGTAGCGGAATCGGTGATCCACTGGATAGCCGGCCAAATCAAGACCGATCCCAGCGCTTGGCGAAAATACGGCGAGCGCGATGAAACGCGGCGCGAACATTTCCAGGAACTGCGCGGTTATCTTGGATTATCGGCCTTCGGATTATCCGATTTTCGGTTTCTGGTGAAAACGCTGGCCGATCTTGCCATGCAGACAGATAAGGGTGTGGTGTTAGCGGCTCATGCCTTGGAAGGGCTTCGGCAACGCAAGGTAATTTTACCAACGCTTACCGTGATCGAGCGCGCCTGTGCCGAAGCCATCACTCGCGCGAATCGCAGCATCTACCGGGCATTGGCTCAGCCGCTCACAGCGCTGCATCGACAACGGTTCGACGAGCTGCTGAAAATCAAGTCGGATTCCAACACGACTTGGTTGAGTTGGTTACGCCAGTCGCCATTGAAGCCCAATTCCCGCTATATGCTGGAGCACATCCGCTGCGAGACAGGAGTCGAGTAGTCCCCAGAAGCGATAGGGCATGTGTTTTCACGAAGCGGCTTTTGGCGGAGTGAAAATGCAGGCTTTACGACATCGCGTCGAGTCATTGCGAGAATGATGCTGGGTACCCCTTGTTGGGTGCCCAGCGAAAGAAGCAGGACGGCTGGGGCAGCCGCAGGCATGAGCGGTCGCGTGATTTTTGCCGCTTGTTGGGCAGGGACGTCCATAAAAGCTTTCGCAAAAATGGACTAGCGGGAGCATTTGAACAGAAACTTACGCTTTGGGTAAACAAGGAATGCTAATTTTATAAAAAAACAATGTTTTATATCCTCCACAAACACCGCGAATTTGATTGTTTATGGAACAAGTAACTTTAAATATATCTTATTGATAAGGCTAAAAAATAAATCGTAACCGTAATTCTTTGTTCAAATGCTCCCGCCAGTCCGCAATAAACTCCCCTTCCGCTTGAGAGAAGATTTTAATCATTGCCGGATTTACGCCAATATCCATAAGATAATTGCGGGCGGCCATTGCCCGGCCTTGCGCAATCTTTGCGTCCATTGGTCCCGCGATTCGTGAATCTGTAAAACCCGTGATGGCTATAGGGGTGTTGTCTTTCGGTATTTCATCGAGCGCGAAGGCTTCTATATCGCTTGGTTTAAAGGTTGTGCTGTACCGTGGGAACGTCACTTGCAGCATGATTGTATCCATGCCTTCTACGCGGCGCTCGATTGCTTCGAGCTTCGCGTTCAGATCATCGTATGTCGCCCGTGAATTGCTCTTTTTTAGCGCCTGGCGGATTTCGCTAAGTTGTTGCTTCGATAATGCAATAAAAGAAGCAAGATCGTTCTCGTTGCTTGGTTGTACTTTTACTGGTTCCGGCTTGTTGTGCGGTTCAGTCGGGGTTGATAACGGCGTTGAGTAAACATAGGTTTGTGTCGCAGGAACGGCGGTAAACCTGACTGATCGGCCATTGATATTAGCTGTAAAAGTGTTGTAAAGGCGATCCAGGCGATAATAACGGCCTACCTCTTCATACGGAATTGAGTTTCCTTTTTCGTCGTGTAGACTCAAAAAGAATGGTGAATCCGCGCATTCAAGAATGGTACGGTCACTGTAGATGTAGGCTCTCGCGTCCGTTACTGATCCAACAGCGGTATAGTGCGGACTCACGCGGCGCGGTGTTCCGCTGGGTGTAGCGCAGCCGGTGATGGCCGCGCTGATTGCCAATGCTAGGGCGATTTGTTTGATTTTCATCGGCTGTGCTCCCTGTCTTCTTGTTTGCTTTTGCTGCGATTTACTTCACGATCCTGCTTAATCTTTACTTCGGGCACGTTGCCTTTCTCAATGCTATTTACTACGTTCTGACGTACTCGTGATGCAACAATCTCGCGTTGCGCTGGCGAAAGACCGTCCGCTTGCGCCTTTTTATCTATTGCGGCGGCGGCGGCTGCCGCCCCGGCCAGTTCTGGATATTGTTTAACCGCGTCAATAGGGGTTTTATTCGCGAAGGCATCCGCCATCTTTTTGTTGTGGCTCTCCTGCTCATTTTCGCGGGCGCGAACAGGTTTATTCTCGGGTTCGATTTTGTTTTTATTCAAATCCCCAGTGCGCTTCATCAGTTCCGCCTTGTCCTGTTCAGACGGCGAATAACCCTTGATGTGCATTCCTCGTGCCGCTGCTTCAAGCCATACCTCGCGGCGGAATGTCTCTGAACCCGACACCTTGATTTCGTCCCATCCTCGTGCTTCGGCGATCCGCACCATGTTTTCCGCGATACCTTCACTGTTCGAGGTTGTTTCTAGCTTATTGCCTTTGTCCTCGAAAGCTACATAGCCTGTATTTTTCGGGTGATAGAATTTATCGCCGACACGCAGATATTGTTTTTCGATTTCGGGCGGGATCAACGGTTTTATGTCTTGGGTGGCTGTAAAGATTTCATCGGACTCCACCTTGTTACCGCCTTCCGTCGGCTTGGGTTGTGATTGTTGGTTGTTGCTGGCCTTCTGCAACCAGGCTTGTCGTTTTTCCTCTTCGGCCCCCGCGAGCTGTTGTCTTTCCTTTTCAATGTTTGGTTCAACAACATTAAGCCCAAGGGCTTCCTTTGCTTGCGCCGTATCCCGTGCTCTATTGTTTGCGACACGCTCCAATGCTGCCGGATCAATGGCGGCTTGTTTATTTGTGTCTGCGGCCTCTGCTAGAGCTGCGACTTTTTCCGCTATCGGTGATATTTTGGGCGGGTTCCGAACATAACCGGAATACGCTACTTCCAAGCCCATTTTGTAATTGGGGTATTCTTGTGTTTGACTCGACATTACCACTGCGGCTTGTTCTTGCAGCGCCGGGTCTTGGATGCGTAGAAATGTGGTGGCGTCGGCCAGCGCCAGTTTTCTATCCGTGTTTTCACCTACGTCTTGCCCGGCTTGTTTTCTTAATTCGGCCCGGCTCAGAATCTCTTTTAAGCTATCCTGATCAATTCCTGCCTGTATTTGATCTAGCGTTTTGCCATCATCCCGTGTCCATACGCCGTTTTGCTTGCTGATTTGCGATACCTCTCTATCTGCCGTGTAGCCCTGGAAACGTGTAAACCCAAGTTCGTCGGCTTTAGCGATCATTTCGTTTGCCGTTTTGAGCAAATATTTTGCATCCGTGAATGGGTCTTGCACTCCAAAGCGATGCTGCGCTTTCGATAGGTCGTTAGTTAGTCTATCGTCCAGAGTTTGTGCCAGGTTGCCGCTGGTATTGCGTATTTGTTTATCCATTGTGTGCTCCTAATATTACAAAGATTGATTTGCTATGCAGTAATACCCGCTTGTCGGCAAAGATCGTCTGCGTAAGCGTGAAGTGCCGCCTCGTCAAGTTCGCCGGGCTGCGGTGATTCGACCGAAGAAAAGTCGAGAACAAAATTTGCCAGGCTCATCTTGGTGAAGTTCGGTACATCTTTCGGTTCCGCTGACCGATAGATAGACATCACTTGGCCGCTTGGCTTTTGCGGTGAGGTGATTGTTATCGCTATATCGCCGCCTGTGCGTCGATGATGCCGATCCAGGTCAATTAAAGGTACAGGTGCAGCCAGTTCACCGTCCTTGATTGCGCTATTCATTTGATCTTCGGTAGGCAGTTCTGCGCCCAGTGCTTTTAGCTTGCTTGATACCGACTTAAGACGATCTACGAATGCCGGGTCTTTGTAGTACACAACCTTCCTAGCGAGTATCGGCCTTACATTTTCCATTATGACCAGCTCCTTGGTTTGCTCAAGGCTGGTGATTTCTTGCGGTAGCATCAATGCCCGGCGCTGGTCTGACGTGCTTTCGGTGGGCGATTTCTTCCCAAACAAGTGCTTCCCTTTAGATACCGAAACGCCTTTGACTGTTTGATAGCCTAGCCATTCTGATACCTCGTTCGCCGTCTTGATTTCTTTGGGCGACGGCGGGTAAATAATTTGCAAGGCGTGGTTTGTTTGGAATGTTTGGGCGGCGGCGGTTTGATAGACCTCGATCAATTGCCCAGGGCTTTGAATGATTGGCATCATGCGAAGCCCGTATCCTGCAATATAGCTAATACCTTTCGATAGCACTGGTATCTTGCCAATGGCTGTAAACTCATCCATCAATAACATGCAAGTGCGCTTGATGGTTTTATTTTGGTTTGGCAGCTCGCGAGTGTTTAGGTCAATCAATTGTTGAAAGAACAAGTTTAGCAGCGGTGCCATACGTTCAAGATTATCGGGGGTCACGCCTAGATATATCGACATACGCCGCTTTCTTACATCGCGCAAGTCGAAGTCATTCTCACTGGTGGCCGCGTCCACAATCGGGTTCATCCAGAGTTCAAGGCGTGAACGAAAGGAGGTCATTACACCTGCCCGCGTGTTTTCGGAAGAAATGGATATGTAACTATTCAGGGCGCGGACGCATGCGCCGGATAGCGGTTTTCCAGCCTCGATGCGTTCCGTGATGATCTTGGTGAAATATTCCGCTCCGTCCCCTTCAACTAGGGTTTCCCTTAGCACTTGGCCGAGCGTTACGGGTTTACCGGGCGTTTCCGCCAGAAAAAGCACTACACCCAAGAATAAGCTGCGCGGCGTGGCTGTCCAGATTACATCCGTTCCGGCCTGATCCGGGAACAACATGTTAGCGATCTTTTGTACATCGTCGATCCGAAAATTCGGGTCGCTGTTGATGTATGCCAGTGGGTTGTATCGATGCGTTCGGAAATCTGTCGCGGCGGGGTTGAACAAATAACATTCTTGCCCGTATTTATGACGATAGCCGCTTGTGATATTCCAGTTTTCTTGCTTAATATCCAGCACGACCACGCTATCAGGCCAGTTCAGCAGGTTTGGTATCACAATGCCGACGCCCTTACCGCTGCGGGTTGGGGCGGATATGATGGCGTGTTGAGGGCCGCCGAACATCAGATAGCGCTTGCCTAGCTGACCTACGATAATACCCTTTTCGCCGAAAAGCCCTGCTTTCGCGATTTCTCTGCGCGTAGCGAATCGCGCATCACCAAATAAGCTTTTTTTCTCGGGCGCGAAAAACATTAAACCCGGTGACAACACTATCAAGGCGGATATGCCGCTTGCAATGGCGAGCCATTGCTGTATATCTTTTTCGGCTCCGTAGTGATACCAGTATTGATATAACGTTAGTGGTGTTGCTTCCTCGAATTCATGATCATACGCTACCAGAAATATGCCGCCCGCCAGGTAGGCCCATAGCGTCATTGCAACTAACACAAGCAATGTAATGCTCAGGGCTTTAGCCCAACTGTTCATGTTTGAAATTTGGGTCATAGTAGATTTCTCTTAGCTTTCGCTGGTGGTAAAAAAGGATTACATCCAGGGTGGTAAATAAGCGGTGCTTGATATAATTGGTATCAAGATGTGCGCCTGTCCTGCTGTCCTTAATCAATGCCGTCAATTGCTCGAACGCTTCAAAAGCGCCGTTGGCGTGCATTGTTGAGATTGATCCAGGGTGGCCGGTGTTGACTGACTTAATGAATTCCCATGCCTCGTCACCACGTAACTCCGCTAATAAAATTCGGTCCGGTTTCATCCGTAGGCATGATGCCAGCGCTTGTTTGGGCGTGACCTTTGCCCCGCCCTCGTCTTCTCGCGCATAGAACAAATGGACTTTGTTTTTATGCTGACGCAATACCAGCTCATGCACGTCTTCTATCGTGATAAGGCGCTCGTCTGGCGGAATGCTGCGGATCAAGCTCTTTGTTACCGTGGTTTTGCCCGATCCTGTTTTGCCGACAATCAGAATATTGCGATGCTTACGGACGGCAAGATCGAGGAATTCCTTGATCTTGCGTTCCCCTTTGAGTTTTAACAGTTCGTGTTCAAACGGCTGTAACCCATCGTCTACATCCTCACATTGATCAAATGCGCCTTCTGCATCCAATTCATCCAGCGTTTTGTCGAGCAGTGACGGCTTTCTCACTGTGATAGATACCGTATTGGCTTCACACGCGGGCGGAATAATGACTTGTACCCGTTCGCCGGACGGTAGTGCGGCGGACAATACCGGGTGATCTTTGCTAATGGCTTTGCCGTTATAACTGGCTATCAATGTTGCCAGTTGCCGACAATGGTTAAACGATAGTGCGGGCGCTTCAAACTGCGTCCATCCGTTTCGGCCTTCTGTCCAAATTTCGCGTGGGCGATTGACCACCACCTCAGTTAGTGATTCATCATCCAAATACGCTTGAATCGGGGCCAGGTACTCCGCGAGCATGACCGATGATTGTTTATCATCGTCATGGTGCTTTACTGTTTGCAAGGCGCTCATTGTGTCACCTGCAAACCATAAACATCAGAAAAATCCAAATCGCGAGCCACCATAACTTGAATGTGTTCGCCTTGGTTCTTAACAATCGTCGGCGGAATATTTACCTGTGATTCTAGGATTTTTTCTACCACTCGTTGCCCGCCACTGCCGCCGCTGTAAATGTTCGTTGTACCTCCTGAATCGGTTGGTACTGCCCTATTGGCTATCGCCGCTACCGAGTCATGAAGCAATGTAATCAAGATGGCCGCTCCGAAGCGTTCCCAAAAGTGGTTATCAACCCATCCTTCATGCCCGGTTCTGCCGAGCGCATCCGTACCGGGCGAGTTGAGTGAAATTACTACGCCATTAGGAGTTTTTGCGCGCGTCCACAACACGAATATTCGGACTTGACCTTGTTTAATCCCGCCTTGGAATTCGCCCACCAGTTGCGAGCCGCGATCCAATAACAGCACTTGTCCATTGTCCGAATAAACATCACGGGTCAATCGGCAAGTGGTAATGCCAGGCAATGAGCTGTCGAGCGCGGTTTCAAGCGCACAATCTAACGCTGTGCCTTTGGTAATCAGATAGTTCCTATCTGGCAACATGGAGGCGGCTGCCGCCTTCGTGATGGTTGGCTCTAGCCGTGCGGCGAGTTCATTGTTTTGCGAGTTGCCATACTCCGACCAATTCGCCGCTTTTGCGGGTTGCGGACTGACCGCCGCCGGCGTAGCTGCTGCTCCTGTGTTGTTTTGTGTTGGGATTAACAACGTGCCCATCATTTTCCGCTCAGTCCAATCTAATGGTGGTTTGCCATTTGGGCCTACGGTTTTGATTGGTGGCTGCTGCGGCTGTACTACAGGCCTAACCGGTAACGGCGCTGGTTGCGCGGGCATGATTAGCGGTGGCAAATTGTTAGTGACCTGCCCCTTTGATTCCTTTTTTTGAGGTTGTTTGTCATCCTTATTGACTGCCACGATTAGCGCCGCTGCTGCACCAAGAATGAAGACAAAGCCAAGTATCGTGACCAACTTGTTATCGCCTTTTCGGCGATTGACCGACGGCAAATCATTTTCTTCATCAAATTCATTTTCGCGTCCGCGAAAATCGTGGTCTCTTGCTTGTCTTGTCACATCGGCTAATGATTTAGGTTTGTTTTCTTCCGAATCGTTCGCGTTGTTGATGTCGGTAATACTCATTGCTGTTCTCCTTTGATCACACGTTCCACGTCATGCGCGATAGTGCCCGTTGTATTGTCAATACCTCCGTTTATGTCATAGGATTTGTTAATCACGGACGCTACATAAATGCCTTTTCGCAGGATTAAATGCGGCACCAGGCGTTGTATAACGATGGTGTTACCATCAATGACATTGGTATTGATTAGCGCTTCGTTGCCCTCCTGATCGACTGAATATATCGCTGGCATGTCGCGGTTATTGGTGAATGTCAGGTATATGAAGCGCCCATCATCCCGCGCGGCTGTTGGGCTAATCTCTTCTGAACCAGCTACCCAATAATCCAAGTTGTTCACCTGTTTTTTTGCATCGGCCAGCTTGTTTTTGAGGTTCTTTGTTCTAGCTTCCGCCGCCAGTTTCTCTTCTTTTTCCCTTCTCTCCGCATCTTCTTTATCGGGGTAATGAAACGTTAGCGAAAAAATTAAATTGGGGTCCGCCCAAGCCCTGGAATCTTTGGGTGGCTTCGGTTGTACGACTAACGCGAATTGGTATGTTCTTTTGTCAGTTACCACTGTCACATTGGTATCTGCTCGGTCGGCTTGAGGTTTGATAAATAGGTGATTGCCGCGCGGCACTACTTTCCATGCTTGATCGTCCCCCACCGCAACATCTTTTATTGATTCGCCATCATCGAATTGCACATGTGTTGATACACCGTAAAACGTCGAGAGCTTGACTACATTCAACGGGTTGTAATCCACCACCCTTACACGTGGATCGTAATTGCCTTTTCTTGGGGTAATTTCGCCGAACACAATTGTCGGTATCAACATGGCTACTATAAAAAGCTTTTTCATTGTTCCTTCCTCCGCTACTGTATTCCAGGCAGCGTTTGCGCTGGTGGCTGTGCCTGGCTTGGGAACACTGTTACCTCGCGCTGCTCGGTATTTGTGGGCGCGGCTGTGTTGGTGGCGTTACGTGGGGTGTCCGGCATAAGCGTATCTGGGTCGTTCCGATACTCTGTCACTTGATACCCCAATGGGTTGACGCCTCGATCTTTCTCATTCATCGGAGCGCCGGAATATTTAAAAGCGATAGTGGCCGCCCAGTGCGATATTTGCGGTTTATCTGATCCTCGTTCGATTTCCTTGTAGTAGCGCACTAATGCGGTCGTGGGATTGATGAAGGAGGTGCTTTTGATGCGTATCTTTACCTTTGCATACTCACCATAGACATTGAGCGGCGACATTGGGTTTTTGGGGTTGAAGAAATCATAGTATTTTCGCTGTTCAGCGCCGACCGACATGATGCCGGTATTGTAGTAATACTCTTCCGCCAGGTCTTTAGAGAAACCTTCACGATAGCGCACATACCATTGCGTAAAGTATTTGTTAATGGCTTCGTCATAATTGGTTTCGCCGTCCTTTAATGACTGCACTATGTCCACAATACCGGTTGAGTTATCTACACGGATAACATACGGCTCAACTGTTTTTAAGGGGGTTAGCATTGATACCGCTAACACTGCTGACAGTGCGATAACGCCGGACGTGCCCGCGATCCACCATGCCCGTTTTTCCGATTTCATAAGCGATTGCACCTTGTCGGTTTCCCAACCACTGGCTTCCGCTAAGTATCGATCTAAATCCTCTTTGGCTACTTTACTCATGACTTATTACCTGCCGGTATTTACTGTGTTGAAGCGGATAAATACTTGATTACCCTCGTTTGTAACGCTTTTGCTAACAATAACATCGGCGTATGGTCCGCTTTGTGCGCCCAATTCTCGCAACACCTCATCAAGCGTGGCCGCCCGAAAACTAACCCTAACCAATACCGTTCTTTGTTCGCCAAGCGGTGGGAGTACCGTTATATCTGGCCGTTGTTTTTGCAATTCATGTAGTGCTGCCACAATGTCGCCCTCAAACGCAAAATCGAGCGTCTGTTGAGACAAGCGGTTAGGTTGGGTTGCTATCGCCAATGGCATTGATTCAATCTTGTTGATTGGCTTGTATTCACCCTCTACCGCTGGAGGCGGTGGCGGGGACAATGCGCAACCCGTCAGCGCCAAAAGCGGAAAAATAACAATACTGATTTTCATAATATCTCCTGTACGAAACTGATTATATTGCACTTGCAATATATCATATTTTGCTTGTGCAATACATAGTATTTTGCTGTTTTTTTGCACAAAAAAAAGGCGGTTTTCGCTTACGCGAAAATTCCGCCTGTTGGATTTTTAGCCTCTGGCGATCTTGTTCCTTCCGCCTCCGGTTATCCTTCTATACACCGCTTGCGGTGCTCCGACTACCGCCCTGCCCGCATTACTTGCAATGCGGACATCTGCCCGCGCTTTGTTGAGAGACCGCCGTAAGTTGGTTGGCCGCATGGCTGATAGACCGCCCTTGGCTTTTCCGAATGCCCATCCTACCGCTCCGAGCGTACCTATTGCTACGCCTCCGCCCAGTGCTGATGCTACCGATGGTAGTTGCATCATCACTAACGATGCTATCGCGCATAACACCATTACTGGCAACGCGAGGTCTATACTGGGTTCTGCAAGCGCGGCTGCCCCGCCAGGTGAAAGCAGATATATTTCAATAATAGTTACAATCAATTTGATGGCCGCAGCGGTCAGCATTACTAGAAACACATAATTCAATGCTTGCCCAATCCATGTATCAAAGAACCGTTTAGTCGGCTCAAAAATAGTCATCAAAATAAACAAAGGGCCAACCCCTAAAATGATCGCAAGCGCCATTTTTGATAAGGCTAATAGAAATGCGGCGTATCCAGTGGCAAGTATTCCACCCGCCCATATCAAAATTGCTACAATTAGAAGCCCGAAGTTGGGGATGCCAAGCGCACCGGCTCCCGCGTAGGCTTTTTGCCAATATGCGTCGCCCATGTCGTATATTTTACTCATGAGACTATCAAGAAACTGCATGTTGTTTGTGCTGTCCTCGTACCCGTCTGCGATATAGGCCGCTAAAGCATCCGGCGAATTCCATAACATATCTGATAAAAAACCATTGTATCTGCCTAAATTGAGCGCAATCGCTATTATGGTTGCTAACTTAAGAATGCGTGTTGTGCCGTCTGTTATCGGCTCCGAGATTACGCCGCGCATCATTGACCATCCCCACAACATGATATAAATGGTTACAAGCGTTGTTGCTACAGGCGTAATGGCGTCAATAATGTTGGTCGCAACATCTGTTATGTAGGTGTCAAGAGATCCACTTAATGTATTGAATGTATCCTCGTAAAAATGAAAGTCGCTGGCGGCCATTTTTATACTCCTTAGAAACGCGGAATTCCGCCCGGTGATTTAGTGGAGTCCGTGGCCATTGCGTTTTTCACCTTTGCACAGGTTTCGTTAAGCTCTTTGCCTATGCAGTATTTTTGTAAAAAATCGGCTTGACTCATTTTTTGACCACCAACTTCCACATTATGCACATCCTCTACTGTTGGCACATCTTCGCCACATGCCGCAAGCAAGGTGGAAAGTAGTATTACTGGACTTATTTTTTTCATTTTGCCTTACCTTGGTGCGCCGTAAACGGCGCACCTTTTTAGATGATCAGAAACGGGGGATTCCGCCCGGTGCCTTTGATGATGCCATGCCAATTTCAACCGACTGCTGATTAGCCAAGCCTTTTTGTGCTTCCGCCAGTTGCTGAACCATCGCAAGCTTGATGCTTTCATTCTGCAACATTACTTGCTCTGCCTGAATCCTTGCTTGTAAATCCTCCACATCTTTAGCGTCGTTTGTATCGTTGACTTTATCCAACAGCACTTGAATATCGGCGAACCGTTGGCTTGCTCTTGTGTAAGCGTCCTCCGCCATTGCCCGATTTATAGCGGCTTGGTTGGCGTTTGATTCAAACGACAAAGCTGTTGAGCCATTTACGTCTAGCGTTGTGTCTTCGATCCCGAACAACTTTGCTGCTTGGCGAATATCCGCCGAGTTACCATATCCACCATTTAAAATACTTTGGTAATTTTCCGGTAAATATTGGCGTAACGCTGGATTGTTCACCAAGTTTCCCATGCCTCGTGCACCATTCAGGCTGTTATATGTTTGTTGTAACTGACTCAGTTGATTCGCCATTTGGGCTAATTGACTGCCCCAACTGGCGGCTTGTGCCGCCCAACCGGCAGCGGTAGATGCGGTATGCCCTGGATCACTAACAATATCAACAGCGAAAGCGTTATGGCCCCCGCTTATTGACATAGCTATTAAAGCGGCATAAACCGGTTTTTTTACTAATTTCATGACTGCAATCCTTTTCTAATACGATGGAATTCAGGCAACCAGATAGCCGGGTCTTCGCCCATTTCTTGGACAAGTCTTTCGGCCAATAATGAAGTAGCCGTGTTGCCTGAAAGTACGGCTAACTCATCATCGAACCCTCTCAGGTTCAATTCTGCAACAACCGAGTTCTGACCTTGCTTGATCAAAAATCGGCGCGATTTTTCGCCCAGGCCGCGGACTATTTCATATTCTCGCTTTGTCAGCTTGAATCCGTTTACATAGTCGTCATAATCCGCTTCCGGGTTGGGTAAAAATATCTTGGTGGCAGTTTGCGAGATAATGGCGAACGCAATTGGTGATTTCAGCACTTGCTGAGGTGATTGGGTAAACATGACCAAGAAGCCGTCTTGCTTACGGATCGTGACCAGCTTGTTTTTTGCCAGGTCTTCAAAGGCTGGATCGTCCAAAAGCTTCCAGAACTCATCCATAAAGATCGGTATGCGGCGGCCATCGATCAAGCTTTCAATCCGGTGGAACAGGTACATGATCGTTGGAGTGCGCGTTTCGTCGTTATCCAAGAATTCGGTCACGTCGAAGCCCACCATCGTACAGTTGTCCAGTCGTAGCGTATCTTCGGCATTATCAAACAACCAGCCTAGCGGCCCGCCCCGGCACCATCTTGATAAGCGCACATGCAAGCCGTTTTCATCGGTGGGATCAAGGAACTCCAATACCGAGCTAAGCCGCCTGTTCGGCTTGGCCGCCGCCATCACGCCTTTTATCGCAGCGCTGATTTCATGCTCTTGTCGCGGTGTAATGGGTAGTGACTCATGTTTGACTAACTGCTTCACCAAGCTTTCAAGAAAGGTGAGGTGATTAGGGGTTGGCTCCATTTGGAACGGATTAAAACCTGATGGAACGCCGTTTTTCAATGGGTAATACCGTCCGCCCATTGCTCGCACGGCGACCGCCGCCCCCAGGTCTTTATCGAATAATACGCTCGACAACACCTTGCCATGTTCCGGCTGATGAAACTTTTGCGCTTGCGCTAACAACATGGTTTCCAGTACGGTCTTACCTGTGCCTGATTTACCAATCACTACCGTGTTTGCCAAGTCTTTGTGGTTTGGGTCAAGCTTAGCCGCCTTCTTGGCGTCCGCCCCCTCTTCGCCTTTGTGAAAATTAAAGTAAAACGGTGCGCCCGATGTTGTTTTAAACATCGTTACCGCATCCCCCCATTGATTGCCGCGTATGCGACCAATGGGGTAGTTGTGCAGACTGCAAAAGCCCGCGAAATTACGGCTCGTAATGTCGCCGACATTGATCCGGTAAGCGAAGTTGCCCGGCAGTTGCGACCAATACGCCGCTGCCATGCCTACATCCTCTCGCGCCCATTTCATGCCGCTATCGGATAGCGCCGCTCCAGCCTCATTGATATGCTCGTTTAGCGACTTTTGATCGTTCGCTCGTATCACTAGGCACAAGCTGTGAGCGCCCATTACGAAACGGTTTGATGTGAGGTCGTCCAGTGCATCATCAATATCATCGATCTGACTGGTTGCTACATCCCCCGCATTCACCATACGGGCCTGTTGCCTCTGCATACGGCCTATCGCAACTGCTTTGGATAAGAAGGTAAATGATTGTGACAGAACAAACTCGAATGGCATGCTCAGCAAATCATTCATGATGCCAGGGCAGGTAATCGATGGATATTCTTGAATCGCTACCACGCCCGCATATTGAGTATGGGTCGGCGCTTTCAGCGCCATTAACCCACCTTTGCCGAACATTGGGCGGGTTGTCGCTAAAATCTTTTTTATATCCGCGCGTGGCAATGGAAATCGCCGCCACTCCCCATCTACCAGAAACGCTAAGAACTCCAACACCTCAGAGAACATGTGGCCGTTATGTTCATAACAGCCTAATAGCTCTGGCTCGTAACGATCCAACGCCGCGAGTGCGGCGCCGGTCACATCGTTTAATGCTTCCAGCTCGTCCGTTTGCCGCTGACTCAATTCCTTTGGGGTATTTTTATCAAAGACGTTTAGTAGTTTTGCTACTTTGATAGGCTGAGGGCGGTACACAATCGTCAAGTACAGCTCATTGACCAACATCTTTTCATTTGCCATTTGTCGCCGATACTTTTCATTAAAGTCCCGGCAGAACCCGACATTGAAATCCCCTTCCGGGTATTCGCCATATTCACGGCGAACAACATGTGACCATATTGCGACATTGGCGGATGCGATGTTTCTCATGAAACCATTCAATTGATCGTGCCAGGCGTTAATATCCCGCACGTCTGCGCTTTCATGTGCAGCGCCTTGCATTTTTATAACCTGAATGTAATCGCCGCTATCCAGCTTCACTGCGCTTTTGGTGATATGGGCGGTATAGGGGATAAATGCGGCGGTTGTTTCTTCGGTCTTTACGGCTTCGGCATATTTATATGCGGCTCCCATTGTGCTACTCCTTCATTTTTTCGCGGACGCGAAAATCATTCTGACCATTTTTTGGTGGGTAACGGCGAGAAACTCGCCGCCCCCCAAAACCGGATATTTCTGCAACGTCCCGTTGTTTGCACCCACAAGTATATCGAGTTGAATACACCGGGATTATTGGCACTGATCAAGTACAATACTCCATGAATCGGCACCACTAGCAACAGATATAGTGGATTGCCGACCGCCAGGAATATCAGCGTTATCGCCATGAATTCGATCACGAACGCCGTGTACGGGATGCCCCACAACATGGCGGGGCGAGTCAGGCCGACAAATAACGGATCGGTATAAACATCATGATGTCCGTTATCCATGATCGTCTATGCTGATGCAGCAGAAATGACGTAATCGACAATTGCGGCGGCACCGAAAATCAACACGATACCGACGATGATCTTGATAGCCCAGTCCCACGAAAGCTTACCCGCCATCGCTGCGATACCGCAGGCGATTACCGCGATAATGGCAATAGTACGGGTCATGCCGCCCGTGAAAATTTCCAGTACCTTGGTCGCGGTTGAGTCCCAAGGGGCGGCCATTGCAATGTCCGGGATCAAGGCCAGGGCAAAAATCCCCATTATTGCCATTACGGAGTTCATTTTTTTGTTGCTGATTGTGCTCATGTTCATTTTTTCGTCTCGTTCAAAAGGATTAAAGTGATGCGGATTAATTTATGACTCTTGTATTTCTCGCGCATGTGCTTGATCAGTCGATCCAGACTTACCCATTCGCGCGGGGTTTTTCGTGTGGTTACTAAGGTGTAATCGCCCTCCTTCCAGGTTAAGTTGACCACGATTTTGTACGTGCTTTCTTTTGTCTGCACGATAGTCAGCCTCTTTACCACCTTATTTATGAAGAAGTCGGTTAATTCGGCTTCGGTAATAGTGTTGCTCATTTCCTCTCCGTCGAGATCGTAATTCGCAACCAAAAGAAAACGGTTTCATAGTACACGTTTTTTATCATTTTGGCAATGCGATATGTATTATTTTGTTATGTCGTTAGTTGCTATTTTGTTATGTCAAAACATGGTTGTCCGTTCTTATTGTTATAGGCTGTTTTGCAGCCGTCTTTATAGCCTGTGCATCCCCAAAAGTCATAACCGTTTTTACCTGTTTTTTTCCGATGCACTAACGGCTTTCCGCATTGCTGGCAAGCGTATTCCGACGCTTCCAGCGACTTTCTTTGCCCTGGTTTGCCGTCATCATCCGGTTGTGTTGTCGAGCAGTCCGGGTGTCCTGTACATCCCCAAAAGTATCCGCTCTTGCCCTTTATGCGCCTCATTGCCTTGCCGCACTCGGGACACGGATATTTTGCCGCATTGGTCATTTCCAATGTGGTTAATTCGCGTGTTAATTGCTCATGGACTTTAGTTATCACCGTCTTAAACCCGGTATCGCCGGCTGCAATACGATCCAAGTCTTCTTCCAGTTCGCGCGTAAAGCCTAAATCAATAAATGCGAATTTTCCGGTAAGCGCGTCTACGACACGCTCCCCGGTTTCAGTGGGGATCAAGAATTTCTTATCTGTCTTGACGTATGCGCGGCTGACAATGTTATCCATAATTGCCGCATACGTGGCCGGGCGGCCTATCCCCTCACTTTCCAGCTTCTTAACCAAGGTCGCTTGGGTGTACCGACTGGGCGGCTTCGTTTTCTTTTCGAGCAGTTTGCCATGTTCGGCGCTTAGCGCTTCATGCGGTCTGCATTCCGGGATCGGATTGGTTGGCTCGCCCTGTTCCTCGGTTTCCTCGGTTTGGTCGCCCGCCACCAGTTTTAGCCAACCCTGATAGATCAGGGTTCGGCCTTTCGCCTCGAATTCAATATGTTCGCCTTCGACCGGCTGCGCCGCGTCGAGCCGCACAGTACGCACCGCGTAGCGGGCATCTGCAAGCTGGCAAGCAATCGCCCGAATGCGGATTAACCTGTAAAGCGCCCTTTGCTCGTTGGTTTCTCCGGCCTCTTCGACTTCCCAGTGTGTTGGTGTAATCGCTGGATGGCCCACTTGCGCCCCTTCCGGTGCCTTGAAGCGCCTTGGCTCTTCGGCCATATCCAGCCCCAGTTTGACGGCTTCCGCGTAAATGTCGCCTAGTGATTCATCCGATACATTGGGATTGTCGGTTCGGTGGTAGGTGATATGGCCTTGCTCATAAAGCTTTTGCGCTGCGTCCATTGCCGCTTTTGGATTTAGCCCCAGTGCAACGCTGGCCGCTTGTTGCATGGTCGAGGTAGTGAACGGCGGCGGTGGGCTTCGCCTCGCCTCGCGCTCATCAAACGATTTGACTATAACCTCTCTAACACTGGCTACAGCTTCCGCGAAGGCACGATCCATAAAATAAGGGTTATCGTCGCTCACAAAACGGGGTTTTGTGAGCCATTCCGCCGTCCATTGGTTGCCTGTTTTCGCGTCCGCGAAAACAAGTAAGGCTCCATAGTGGTGCGTTACTTTGAATGCTCTTATCGCGCGTTCGCGCTCCACTACAAGACGCACCGCCGGGCTTTGCACCCGCCCTGCTGAAAGTCTTTCCCCTGCTTGTCGGCTCAATTCCGGGCTAACCATGTAGCCGACCAATCGATCCAAGACACGCCGCGCTTCTTGCGCGGCTACTCGTTTCACGTCGATTGCCCTCGGTGACGCTAACGCCGTTTTAACGGCGTTGGGCGTTATTTCATTGAAGGTTACGCGATATGGGTTTTGTAGTCTTAAGCATTGTTGAAGATGCCAACTTATGCTTTCCCCTTCTCGGTCTGGGTCGGTTGCAAGATATACGGCGTCGGCTTGTTTGACCAAGCCTTTAAGTTTTTTAATAACGTCTTCGCCGCGCTCGGTAAGCTCATAGGTAGGTTTAAAATCCGGGGCTTCGACACCCATTTGCTTTTTTGGTAAATCGCGGACATGCCCGACACTGGCCCCGATTATCCAGTCCGATCCTAAAATGGCTGATAGTTTTTTGATCTTGCCTGGTGATTCAATAATCATGAGTTTCATTAGTACACCATTGCGTTGTTGGCTGTATTGCCGTAAACAAAAACAGTTCCTTGCTTCACTTGTTCCGTATTTTCGACGGATAACCTTACAGGTGTGTCTTGGCTCGCTTTCACTTTATAAGCTGTGTGCTCTGCAATTGGGGCTTGGGCTTGCGCTTCTGATGTATCTAGGGCTGGTACAACTGGTTTTTGCGCTGCTATGCCCGCGTTTTTAAGCACTTTGCCAACGTATCCGTTTTTAACGCCTTTGGTGAATGATCCTGTGTTGTAGGCTGATAACGCCGCATGTAATGCGGTTTGTTCGCTTTTTTCGCGCTGAAAAGCGGCTTCATAGTTTGATTGCAAAATAGACGCTGAGGCGCTTAAGTTAAGACAAGGATCAAATGCGCTTTCTACCGTTAAGCCGGTTGCTGTTAGATTTTTTGAGTTGATTTGCCCAAGACCAAGATCGATGTTGTAACCTTGTTCAAGTAAATTTCTTGCTGTGCTTATCGCTTCGGCTTTGCTCACGGGTTGCCGAGCTAGTTTAGTTTTGGCATTGATATTGATTGCCCACGGATTGAAGCTTGATTCAGTTTGCACAATCGCTGCCATTGTTTGAGGCGCAACAGTTGGGGCGCATTCTTGAGTTAAGCTTAGAAAATCGCTTGTTTCAGCCGCATAAGCGGAATTTGCAAATATAAAAAGCATTAGAGCGAGCTGTTTTTTTGGCATAATTAGCATTCTCCACTACGCAAAGTTTGTATTTTGAGCGTTCAATATAGCATTTTTTGTCTATCAATTATAGTAATTTTGCGGCAAGTGACACTAACAATAAAGTTAAGTATTTCGCGTGAAAGCATGTCTCTTTATTTGAGTTTTTGGGGCATTTTCGCTACCGCGAAAACCGGACGCCCTTCCAGGCTCGCTATTCGCTCGGTCCTGCGGACTGGCGGCTATTGCCGCCACCTTCCAGACCGCCTTGCCGCGCTCAATAAGGGGCGTCACGCCTTTTGCTGCGCGTCAGGCATGACACCCCTTAGCCGCTGAGGCTTATCCCCGACAAACGCAAGGCTATCGCCCTGCTCATCACCGCCGCTGCGCGTTGGTGACAAAATCCGGACGCCGGCGAGCTGGCCGTGTCACCAGTGCTACACTGGCGACAGGCTGCGCCCGGATCGGGACCAGCGCCGGGCGGTCGCTGTCACCAAGCCGCCGCCGAGTGATGACAGATCCCCGTGCCTGGCCGCGCGAATCTGTCACCATGCAATAAGGAGCGGCTACCGCCGCGCTGATTTTTGATAAAAGCAGGTGATGTATCCCTGGCGTTGTACCAGAAGCCGTCACAATGGAATAAGAGCTTGCGTAATGTGCGATCAGCTTGACAGAAGGCCCGGCTTGCCCGGTCAAGGGGCTTTCGCGGCATAAACCGGTCGCTTCGCTCCCTATTTATTCCACGACCCCTTGACCGCGCCGGTCCCCCTGTCAATCGATACGCACCGCAAGCCCTTGTCCCATTGCGACCGAAGCACCAGGTCGGGCGGGGGCTGTTCCTCATCACAAATAAGGTGCGGCTACCGCCGCGCTATTTTGATTTCCCGCTTCACCCTGAACCCTTGCTCCCGATGCACTTTTCATGCCAATAAATAGCACAAGTTGTTGAAATAATGATGATTTAATTTATTTTGACAAGCGAAAAAGCTTGACACGATAGGCCGAAATCAGGATAATAGGCTCATGGTTTCGGGAAGCCTCGAAACCATCCGAAGGTCGGGCAATTCCGCCAAGACCATTTTCACTTTTAAGGAGTTCACGATGGCTGTATTAAACAAAGTAAGTCTCATTGGTCACTTTGGCGCTGATCCTGTTATCCGTTATATGCCGAACGGCACCCCTACGGTCACGATTAACCTGGCGACTACCGAGACATGGAAAGACAGACAAAGCGGCGAAAAAAAAGAGCGTACTGGTTGGCATCGCGTGGTTTTCTTTAATGGTCTGGCTAAAACGGTCGGTGAGTATTTGAAATCCGGCTCACAGGTTTATGTTGAAGGAAAATTGCGTAATCGCAAATGGAAGGATAGCAACAATGTGGATCGTTACACCACTGAAATCGTGGTACACGACCTGCAAATGTTGGGCAAAGCTCCTAACGCGGTGAGTGCGCCTGTTGTTGATGAGCCGCCATTGTCCGACGACTTTGAGGATGATTATTGATAGTCGTTTTGCCCCGGCCTTGCCGGGGCGCTGTCTTGATTCTGGAGTGAAAAGCTATGTACAACCAAATCGATGAAGCTGTTTTTGTTCAATACCTTTGTTATATCCGTAGCGCTTCGGGCATGTGGGCTGCTTATGATGGTTATGTTGAGGTACATGCCCCCGATAACGCAACGGATGATGAAATTTTCAGAAAAGCCGTGCAAACATTGGCGAGAACCAGTTTCCCGGATCGTCCTAGCTTGTCCAGTTGGGTGCTTGATCGAGTTGAAAGGGCTTAGTACCCGTCCGCGTAACAAACTTAGGAACTATACATCATGAAAATTTTATCGATTGCAAATCAAAAAGGTGGTGTCGGCAAAAGCACCCTTACTGTGCATCTTGCTTACGCCGCTATGGAGGCAGGCTTACGGGTGCTGCTTGTGGACATGGATAAACAAGGAAGCTTGTCGTTGACTTTTCCGGCCACCGAAGGCCAAGCCCCAGGCCTGGCCGCATCTAAATTGTATGGCGCTGAGGCGACCGACGAACAGCCGCAAGCTATCAACGAACGTTTATCAATTATCCGCGCAGATAACGCGCTATTGTCAATCGACAAAGCCGAGAATGAGGTGATTCGTCGCCCGGCACGATCCTTGCGCCGCTTTGCTGATCATTTCGATGTGTGCTTTATTGACACGCCGCCGCTCTTGGGTGTGCGGCTCATGGCGTCGTTGGCTGCTTCCGATTATGTTATTACGCCTGTTTCTATCGGTTTGTACGAACTAGCCGGAGTGGCGGACTTGATGCAAACGCTTCATGTTATCCGTACCCAGGGCTTTAATCCGCGGCTGAAACATGTTGGCATACTCGCCATGAAGACCAATAGCCGCAGCACTGAGGCGCGTAACGCTTTGGCATCGATGCGCGAGAAGTACGGGCCTGTTATTTTGCCGAATACGCTACCAGAACGCGCAGCCGTGCGTAAGGCGATTGCGCAGCGCCGCCCGGTATGGTTTCGCACTAGCGGCGAAGGGCATTTAAAGGCCGCTCATGAATGGCGGGCGGTATGCGAGGACATTTTGAAGCGGTTGGCTTGATGCTGACAGCCTATTAACCCAAGACGAGACAACGTAATCATGAACACAAATAACGCATTTATGGGTGCTGGTATTGATGCCCTGTTTGGTGATAGTGGCAATCCGAACGAATACGAGCTGTTGGTTAATCTGGACGATGTAGAGATTGAGGCCCAGGTACGTGAAGAGTTCGAGGATGAAGAAAACGGGTTAGCCGATCTTGGCAAAAGCCTTCGGGATCGACAATTGCAAGCAATTGTCATCCGGCCTAACCGCGTTGGCCGCGATAAGCCTTATTTACTGGTTGCGGGTGAACGCCGCTGCCGCGCCGCCCGCATTGAAGGATTGACGCAACTTCGGGCGCGAGTGATGGAGCTGAACGACGAGGAAGCGGAAGACGTGCAGTTAGCCGAAAACATCCACCGCAAGAATTTAACGCAAATAGAGGAAGCAAAGAAGATTCAGCGCGACTTAGACAGGCTTGGAAGCGTGGAAATGGTACTTGAAAAGCATAAAAAAAGCCGTACATGGTTAAGCAAAATGCTGGCACTGCTAAACCTACCCGAACAAGCTAAGCGGCTTGTCACGGAAGACATTAGCGCAGATATTGAGGTGATCAACACGGTTAAGACAATCGAAAAGCACGATCCAGAAAGGGCGCATGCGTTGGTTGACGAGTTGAAAGAAACGCGCGGCAAAACGAATACGCGGGAGAAGGTGGCGGCGGTTAAGGATGAAGTTAAACCACCGAAAAAGCCGAAACCCGAAAAAACAGATAAACCGAGCAGTGAGAAAACAGGGGAATATAAACAAACCGCTGTTTTCGCGGACGCGAAAACGGATCATGACGATGCAAGCGGATTGCTGAATAATACATCTGTGGCGCTAGTGCTCGATCTTGCGTACAGTGCGATTTTTTTGCAAAACGGTAAACCTAAATCGGTGCTGGACGCCATGAGTACGGACGACCGGGATATGGTTGAAACGTGGTTGCGGGCTTTTTATGATATGGGCGCGAACAGCAAGGATGTCGCCCGTGATGCTTTGAAGTGTTTGCGGGATGATCATTTTGCCAGTGATGGTTTAGGCGCATTTGCCCTGGCCGCTTTTATGTACGGCGTTGACCATGAGGCCAAATTCAGCCTGTTGAATATCTTTGGCAGCGTTAAACAATAATACATAGGCAGGGGATACCCTGCCTTTTTTTGTTTCTGGAGTTAAATATTTATATGGCCATTAAAAGGCGAATGACCCCCGTTGAATTTGAGTCGATACGCCCCTTGTTGAATATCTCTGACGATAGGGTATCCGCCGCTCGCGCTGTACTGGTAGACGACGACACCTATCAAGTTGTTGCGCAACGTTACGAGTGGTCGCGGCAAGCGGTTGGTGATGCGGTAAATGTGGTGTGGCGGACTTTGCAACGTTACCAGGCCGCCGCCAACACCACGGCTAATATTGCGATCCCGGAGGGTTGGGAGCAGGTCACATTGATTGCCCCGCGTGAACTCATTGCTAAATTCCGAAAAGAGCTTGATAGGTACGGAAGCGGTGAGGCCTCCACCAAGAAGACGACAAGGAAAAGAACAAAAAAAGAGGCGTAAAACCGAGAACCTTGCGGTTCGGGTTGCGTTTATCAATATTGCTATTCCACAGGAGTAACAACATGGCACATGATTTTAGTATTGAAAGAATATCAACAAAGGAAACGGCTTTTTTTTTCGGTTATGGTGGCGGCGCTTTGTATAAAGCGTTTGGTTGCGAGCAATTTAATAATGGAATATCTGGAAGCAACAACGGAATAGAGATCACAAAAATTGTCTGTCATAACGCATTAGCTTATGCCCTTTTTCTGTTAGCTGATTATCCAGACACTGATAGGGCAAATGATTTAAAGCGTTTCTTACATGATGTGGTTTTGCCATCATCAGACGATGAATTGTTTTATGCACATTTTAGTTAATCAATATTTTTACATGAACGGAGCTGGAATGAAACGCGCTGTTAAGCATCCCGACCCCACTATCACCAATGATAGTTATATTTCTGATCTTGTTGAAAAGGGTTTATCGCGAGAAGATGCGGTTATTATTGCAAGCAAAACGGCTAAACCAATGGGCGGCGCGTCGTTAGATGTGAACGAAAAAGCCGATGATGTTAACGGGAAACCTGAAGGCCATGCTAAGCGAACGGGCCAGAAGAAGAAAAGGGTTATTATCGATGCCGCTGTTGATATTACTGAAAATCCGATCCAATCCTATGATACAGGTGATATGGCTTTTGGCGCTAAGTGTTTAGTTGCGGCTGCGCTGCCATATCGGAACCCCAAGCCGGAACATCTTCAAAATGGGGCGTGGGTGCGTCAAAACGGGAATTACACCCTATGGATACAGGGCGGACCGGATGGCGTTCCTTATGGGGCTTATCCGCGTGTTTTTGTAATATGGCTCACAACTGAGGCGGTTAGAACACAAAGTCGGCGTATCGAAACAGGCGGAACATTCCGCGAATTTTGCCGGAAGGTACATATCGACACAAGCATGGGCACGCGCGGAAGTGGCCGCCGTTTTATTGAGCAAGCATCCAAGCTTTTATCTTCGCGGGCGGCATTTGTTACGGGTTCATTTGACGAGCGCAGAATTCGGACAGAATTTCTACAGTTTTCCGAAGATTTCGAGTTCTTCTTTGATGTATCTAATCCGAGGCAGGCCAGTGTTTTTGAATCCGAGATTATACTGACTGAAAAGTTCTTTAATGAAATTACAACTCACAGTATCCCGCTTGACTTCCGCGCGGTTGCCGCCCTTAAGCAATCCCCATTGGAGCTAGACATCTACCAATGGTTAGCGTACAGAATGCACAGTATTAAAGGCCGTGCGATGCCGACCTGGCAACAATTACATACTCAATTTGGCGCAAATCATAAAGAGTTGCGCTTCTTTAAGCGGGACTTTTTGAAATCGCTGCATTCTGTTAAACAGGTTTATCAAGGCGTTCGCGTTGATCCTACTGAAAATGGGCTAATTTTGTTACCTTCTTTAACGCCAGTTCCCAAGAAGGACTAAAGCCTGTTTAAGTGGGTGTGGTGAAGTTCTCACGCATTGATTGTGAATTGCTAGTGCTTCGCACCTCTAATAACCGGCCTTCCTGGTTTCAGTCGCCGCCTAATATTTTGTGTGGTGAAGTTCTCACGCAAGCGCGATCAATCGCTGCTTTCTGCTATTTCCATTGGGTATTTCTGTTGATAACCCTGTTGCTTTCCGAAGTTATAAAGGGTGAAGTTCTCACGCTTCCGTGGTGAAGTTCTCACGCTTCCGTGGTGAAGTTCTCACGCTTCCGTGGTGAAGTTCTCACGGCAATACGGCTCAAGGCCTTGTCTGGCGCGGCATACAGACGGCCCCAAATATCTTTCAAATATATCAAATAATACCTGTAATTAAAGGGCTGTTTTCTGTTGATAACTCAGCGAAAGGCGCAAAAGGCTAAAAGCATATTATGACAATGATAATTACTTGACAGGTACTAGGTTATTTAATAAGATAAGATAACGTAAAAAGTAATACGTTATTTTATCTTATCATTTGTGGGGAATTAAGGCTATGGGGCGCAAGGCATTACATACTCAAGAGCAAGTTTTTCAAGCGGCTGATATGTTGGCGGCAAATGGCATAGAGGTCACACCTACTGCGTTACGTGACGCATTAGGTGGCGGTAGTCTGACGACTATTTATAAACATATTGATGCTTGGCAAGAAACCAGGCGAGCCGCACCTTCGCCCTTTATTCTTGAAATGCCGGATAGTGTCAAAGCTGCCTTTTCTCAATGTTGGCAAGCCGCCGCCAGTGAAGCAGGCAAAGAAATCGCCGCCATCCGGGAGAAGGCCGACGCTGAAATCAAGAGCACCAAAAGACGTTTAGATGAAGCGGTATCCGCAATTGAGCAGCTAGAAAGCGAAGGCGAAGCCGATAATGCAAAACTTGAGAAAGCGGAAGCCGATCTTGCCGCAGCTCTCGCGGCTTCACAAGAGACAGCCAAGGAATCGGCGGCACGGGAAGCCGCTTTATCCGCTACCGCAGATCAGATGCGGCAACAGATCGAGGCACAGCAAGCGGAGCTTAGTCGCGTCCATGCTGAGATTGACACTACACGCAGCCAACACGCAGCAGAAATAACCAGACTTACCGCTGACTTTACCCGGCAACTGGCCGAACAAGTTTCGGCCTTACATGCCGCCCAGTCCGAAACTGAGCGACTACGCGAGCAACTTGCGGATGCGGGTCAAAAACTCGATGAGGCCAACATTCGCGAACGGGGGAAGATCGAAGAAGCGGCGGCGGCCAAGGCCGATGCTATGCGGTTTGCGGACCAACTCAAAGACACCAAGACACGAAGCGCCGAGGTGATTGGTAGGCTTGAGAAAGGGAAACAGGATTTAGAAGCTGAGTTAATTGCAGTTAGAAAAGAATCCCGCGAACTCTCAGCTCAACTAAGCAGAACGACCGGCGAACTTGATGCGCTACGCTCACAAGTCGCTGGTCAAAACGAGCTAATCAAAAGCTTTGCTACTAAGGAAAAGACCAAATAAAAAGCAGTGTCCGCCCTATTTTGACAGGCCAAAACGCTTGACAAGATAGGGCAATATCGGGATAATAAGCGCATGGTTTCAAGGCGTTCCGCCTGAAACCGTTAAAAGGCCGGGCAATTCCGCCAGGGCCACTTTGCCGGAGGTATCCGATGTTTCAATTTTATCCTACTCCTTTATCGTTAGCGTCCAAAGCGCTTGCCAAATTTAAGTCTCATAAATATTTACGCATATTGGAGCCAAGCGCCGGGCGAGGCGATCTACTTGCGCCATTACTCGATACTTGCAATCACCGTTATTCATCATTTAACACTAACAAGATCGATTGTATTGAGATCGACCTAGAGAATCAGGCGGTATTGCGTAGTAAAGGGGTAAATGTCATCGACAGCGATTTTTTGACATTTACCGGGGCTGGAATGTACAGCCATATTATTTTAAATCCACCGTTCCAAAATGGGGATTCTCATCTTATCAAAGCGTTTGATTTGCTGGTTGATGGTGAACTGGTGGCAATCCTAAATGCTGAAACTATTCGTAACCCGCACACAACCAAGCGTAAACTTATTTGCAAATGGATTGAAGAGCACGGATCGGTTGAATTTCTTACCGAGGCCTTCCTTGATCCCGATACCAAGCGCAAAACCCCTGTTGAGGTTGCCTTGATATGGTTGCAAAAAAAGGTCGATGTAAAACAAAGTTTCGTTCACGGCCTTGAAGTGGAACGAGTGGCTGAACTTGATTACACAGAAAAGAACGGTCTTGCACTTCGACAAAACACGATCAGTAATGCCGTGGCGGTATTTAATGCTGGTGTCCGTGCGCTAAAGGCCGCCGAGATAGCGAGAGAAGAGGCGGATTATTACGGGCGTTTATTGGGCCGTCCATTAAACGAACTACACAAAACTACGCAAGATGGCGAAATCGTTGCTATCCAAGAACGATTTAATAAAGGGTATGATGATCTTAAACAACGCGCATGGACTAATGTTCTTCATTCCACTGAATTCAATAAATATTTGTCTCATAAGGCATACCAGCGGCTGGTTACAGAGTTTGAGCAGATTTCTAAGTTATCGTTTACAGAATCAAACATTAGAGGATTTCTTATTGGTTTGGTTAATAGCCAGGGCGATATGAATATGCAAATGTTGCTTGATTGTTTTGATGAAATAACTAAGTATCGCCCGGATAATCGCGCTTATTACAAAGGGTGGAAATCGAACGAAAAGCATAGAGAGCTGGCCTATCGCGTCAAAATGACGCGGTTCATTATTCCGGTGCGTAACAGTTATGGCATAGGCCCGAGCTGGGACGATCTTAAACGGTTGCAGGATTTTGATAAAACCTTTGCCATGTTGGACGGCAAAGCGCAATGTAATTATGGGCTGCACGACTTATTTCAAAGCATGCCAGATGGTTTAAGGCGTAGTGACCGAATGACAACCGATTATTTTGATGTTCGGTGGTATCGGCAAGCGGGAACTGTCCATTTCTATCCACGAGACAAGAAAATTATTGATCGTTTGAATAGGATGGTTGGCCGTCATCGACAATGGTTGCCAAACGATGAGAATGCAGCAACCAAAGCGTTTTGGAACCATTACGAAAAGGCTGAAACAATCACGAATGCAATGCTATTGCCCGCGCTTCGTTGGGGTAATCATTCCGATGAGCAACTGGAGAAGGCACACACCGAAATCGGCGGAAGGCTGCTCGACTCCATTGCGCATGTCTGAGTAGTAGCGACACCTGCATAGTGGTGCGGCTGCCGGGAGAGTTCGGCACAGAATATTATTTAGGCGTTTTATTGGTGACAAAATCCGGACGCCGACGAGCTGGCCGTGTCACCAGTGTGGCACTGGTGACAGGCTGCGCCCGGATCGGGACCAGCGCCGGGCGGTTGCTGTCACCAAGCCGCCGAGTGATGACAGATCCCTGCGCCTGGCCGCGCGAATTTGTCACCATCTTAGACACATAGCATTTACGGAGCTTTTAAAATGAATGTAATCATATTAGGCATTATTGTTTTATCAGTCGCGATATTGAGCCCTTTTTTATTTGCAAAATGGACAGATGAACCGCGAACCAGGTCAATCATAACGTTATTTTTTGCCCTGGCGTTTTCCGGGTGGTTATATTACGCCTATTATGATGTTGACTACCCTGAATTGCTTTTGCGCGATTGCAAAGAGTGTCCAGGCTCTTCGCTTTGGAATATAGAGAGACTTTATTTTTGGTTATTGTTAAGTGCCGGTTGGCTTTGGTTGTCCGCCGCCTTCTTTGCGGTCTACAAATATATTGCAGATTAACCGGCGCATGGTGACAAGGCCTGGCGATCGATGCGCTTGATTTGTCACCATGCAATAAGGAGCGGCTACCGCCGCGCTGAGTTTAGATGTTGGGGTTTATCCGTGCCCAGGTGCATGGTGTAGCGTCTTAATGGGAAGGCTTGCGTAGTGTGCGACAGATTGCCAGAATGCCCGGCTTGCCCGGTCAAGGGGCTTTCGCGGCATAAACCGGTCGCTTCGCTCCCTATTTATTCCACGACCCCTTGACCGCGCCGGTCATCCTGCCTGCCTTTACGCACCGCAAGCCCTCGTCCCATTAAGACCGATGCAACCCCGAGCGCCGGGGTATTGCCACGGCTAACAAAAGGTGCGGCTACCGCCGCGCTATTTTAATTTCCCCGCATCCCTGAACCCTTAATCCCGATTGCAGGAACCGTGCCAAAGGCGCTGAAAAAAAGCTCATTCAAGGCAGTGAATTATTTTATTTTGACAAGCGAAAAAGCTTGACACGATAGGCCGAAATCAGGATAATAGGCTCATGGTTTCGGGAAGCCTCGAAACCATCCGAAGGCCGGGCAATTCCGCCAAGACCAGTTTTGAAAGGGGTTTTAAATGTCTTTGAATGATCAGCAAAAATTTTTAATTGATTCCGCCATTGAAGTTTTGGCCGGACTTTTCCAAAAAGGGGATTTACTGGCAACATCCCCTGATAGCGTAAAGAAATTTTGCCAGCTTCATCTTGGGCACTTGGAACACGAAGTTTTTGGGGTTTTGCTCCTGGATAATCAACATCGATTGATTGAGTTTGAAACTATGTTTCGCGGAACCATAGACGGCGCTAGTGTTTATCCTCGTGAGGTAGCAAAACAGGTTTTAAAATGCAATGCGGCGGCGGTAATTTTTTGTCACAATCATCCAAGTGGTATTTTAAGCGCGTCTGAGGCCGATAAACGCATTACGGATAAATTGAAGGAAGCGCTTAATTTATTCGACGTTCGCGTTCTCGATCATATTATCGTTTCTCATCTTGGTGCATTTAGTTTTGCAGAAAGCGGGCTTTTGTAGATAAGGTGGGAGAGGGGGCTATAAAGCCCCCTTTTTATATTATGTTTAGATATGCGCATCTATCTTGTCAAAAAGCCTGAGAGAGCGGATTTTAATTAGTGATGATTGTGAGGGTTTATTATGGAAAGTGTAGCTATTTATGATTTGGGCGGTTCATTACCGGCCTCCTTGGAGGCCTTTAGAAATAGGCCGTGCGCATTGCCGTTTAGTCATCCGGCGTATGTGCCGCCGACGCCGCAAGAAGTTGATCAATTGATAAAACTTAAAGGGTGGTCTCAAAGTGAATCTGCGGCGCTGGTGGGTGTTTCGTTCGGCAAAAAAGGATCGTCCACGATACGGAAATGGCGAGCTGACAAAGAGGCCGATATTGCGCGACCTATTCCTTATTCGGCGTGGCGATTACTCCTTATTTATGCGGGTGTTGTGTCTGTTGATGATGGACTAGACGCGCTTACCAGGCTTAAAACCGGATGAGTATTAGAAGCATAAGGCGAGGGTGATTTATTTTATTTTGACAAGCGAAAAAGCTTGACGAGATAGGCAAAAATCAGGATAATAAATTCATGGTTTCGGGAAGCCTTGAAACCATCGAAGGCCGGGCAATTCCGCCAAGGCCACTTTGCCGGAGGTATCCGATGACAACTCAAGCACCAGATTTATTCGATTATGAATGGCTAGAAGACTCCAAAACCGGGCAATTTAGCCGTGTTGCTATTGGTAATGAAGATTCAACCTGGAGATGCAATACTTGCGGCCAGGGCGAGGCCGATCCGTATGAGTATGGTTGCGACAACTGCGGCGCAGAAGCGGACGCCTACTAATCAAGATTCTGCGAAAAGGGACTTTCGCAACATTTCAACAAAGGCCGGGCAATCCCGCCAGGGCCATTTTGCCGGAGGTATCCGATGTTTAAATTATTTCAGTCCAGCCAGAACTATGGCGCACATAAAAAACCTACCGAGTTTCACCCGGCACCGCTAGAGGTGAAGGCGGCGCAGGATGCGTGTTTTATTGCGCCGTTTGTTTCCAAGGCGCAAGGGGCGGCGATTGCTAACGCACTACGCGGCGAGAACAAAGAACGTGTTATGACGCAAATTATTTCGACTGCCACCGTGATCGAAACAATGGCTATATCACCAGAACAAGCCGGGTTGAATGATCGAGCCACGGTATATCTACACTATACATTGAGAAACTGGCATTGGTATATCACTGAGCGCGGCGGTGATGATAATAAGGTCTTTGGTTATGTGGTGCTAATTGGTGGCGGCCACGGGCGGGCGCATTTTATGGAAATTTCGATTAAAGCGTTACTTGCGCACGGTTGCACACTTGATTTGGCCTTTGCGCCTTGTTCGTTGTCCGAAGTGAAGCAACTGTATCGCATTCATTAAAGCAATAATTTTCGCGGGCGCGAAAATTATTGCATTCGTTAAAACGACGATTTAAGTTGAAACAATTTGATATACTTTCTTAGCCATTATTTTGATGCAAAACACATCCGTTTATTATCGAAATGTGGTTTATTCGGAAAAGGGGATAATTATGAGTGAATCATTAGCAGTTTATAGGGTTGCATCAGGCCAACTTAGCTTGCCGGGTATTTTTGAGCGGGCCTTTCAGCGTGTTAGCAGTGGGGCTATTGGTCGGGAAAGTCACGTTGTTGCGAATTTCGCCGCCACCGTGGTTGATTCGTCAAAAATCACTCTAGTACAGCTTTCGCAGTTATCCGACGACGACAAAGCGCTTTGTTTGTCGCTGATGGAGTATTGCTTGAATAACGATATAACCGAGGATCAGCGGAAGGCGGTTTTTAACGCCTTTGCACCGTTTGTTGATACACAGGCCAAAAAGAGACATTAAGTGCCTAAATACTTTGGCTATTTACGGGTTTCGACTGACGGGCAAGATGTTGCGAGTCAGAAACTTGGTTTATTGGAATATGCGAATAAGCATGGGTTTGCCCCTATGGAGTTGATTGCCGAGACAGTTAGCCGGGCGACTGACTGGCAATCTCGTGAACTAGGCGGATTGTTAGATAGGGCGGAGCAGGGGGATGTTATTCTGACGCCGGAATTTACGCGATTAGCGGCCACTCCCGGCCAGGTCTTCACATTTCTGGAGGCGGCCAGTAAAAAAGGGGTTATTGTACATATTACCAAAACCAACACCATCATGGATGGATCGATGCAAAGCCAGTTATTGGCGTCTGTATTCTCAATGGCATCCATGATTGAGCTTTCGTTTATTCGAGCGAGAACAACGGAGGGGTTGCAGAGGGCAAGAAACGCCGGTAAGCGTCTTGGCCGCCCCGTGGGCAGCCAAGGGCGATTGAAATTGGACGATCAAGAGAACGTTATTCGTGGCTATCTTGCAATTGGCTTGCCTAAGCGCAAGATAGCGCTGGCTTTAGGCGTGTCTTACAATACATTGGCTCGATTCATTGAGCGAAAGAAACTTAAGGCCGGGCCTGATCCGGGCGCAAATTAGGAGGCGTTATGACCGACAATCGTAATAATGTTGTGAAGTTCCCGCAGGGGAAAAAGGCGGCGCCTGTTGCCCCGCTCGATACTTCCAAAATAAAACAAGCAATCATTCCCAGGGGTTCGACTGTTAAAGCGGTTCTGGCATGGCTCTGGCTGATTGTAAGGTTGCCGGTCTTTCTAGTGATGTACTGGCTACGGTTGCCGGTGATCTTTTTGTGTAATCTGGTATCCGTGCCGCTGTTGCTGGTTTGGTTATTTGCATGGTATGCGTTTCCCGATAAACCTCACATGGTTTGGAGTTTTGGCATTATGAGTTTTCTGGCCTTCGCTATTGCATGGCTATATGACTTTGTTTTGATGGCAATATCGCCACAAGACATGTTTAGGTCGCTTTAGGCTGGCGAACCCCAAAATCAAAAAAACAAGATTTGTCCACATCGATTCGCGGGGGGGCTTTCCATTCTGCCCCCGAAAAAGCGAATCGTTGTGGGCAAATCGTCCTCCTTATTGGTGACGGTATTCGCTCGGTGCCGCTGCTGGTTGATTCACCCCCACGGGCGTGGGGAACATAAGCGGACCATTCTGGCCGACCGTGCCGCTACCGGTTCATCCCCACGGGCGTGGGGAACATACTCTATTTATTCCGCATTTGCCGCCGCCGTTCCACGGGCGGCCTGTCACAAACCATTTATTAGCCATACCGTGGCGCATGATGCGATTATTGCTGTAAACGCATGCTCGAAAAGCCTTATCCACGTGGATCGTCGGAATTCCTTTGCCGCCGCCCTTAGTGATTTACCCAAGTCCGCCGCTTTATCCGATGCTTCGGACCGGAAGGCCATTCGCGCGGCTTCTTGCATGGCCGCGCGTTGATCTTCGGTTGTTTTGCTATACACTTCGACGGTTTTGCGTTCGAGGTATTCAGTTAATTCCGTCTTTGCTTGTTCGGTGAATGCCGTTACTGCCATCCGGTATCTATCCCCGGCGTCTTCAAGCGTTTTAATGCTTTCTGTTAAGCTGGTTTCCGCCCCGGACACCAGGGCGGGTAATGCCTCGACACGCGCAAGGAGCTGATCCAGGTCGCCTAGTGCCTCCGCAATTAACGCTTCTCGTGCTGTTCGCGGGCCTTTGTTCATTGCGATGCCTATTTGAACAGTATTTTAAAGACTGCATCCAGATTCTTGTTTGCGGTCGTTGCTAAGCGTTTTAAGGCGACCATTTTAATGCAGAAATCCTTTTCGTCCTCGTTTGTTGCTTCCCGGAGCCTTGCGCGGTAATCGGTTTCGTCTGCGGTTATGTCGCCAAGGGACTTGCCGACTGCTTTCAACCGTTCGAACACTTCGTTTGAGTAAATCACCGATTCTGGTTTAACGATGAATGACTTTTCTGATTCGGCCAGGCCGAACAGTGCTGCGAACTCGTCTGTTACCGACTCATCAACCTCGACTTTATTGAATACCATCCGTATCCGCTTTTTGTCGATGCCGATTTTTTGTAATGCGCGGATCGTGTTCACAGTATCCGCTTGGACTTTCTTTTCTTTTACTGCGGGCACTACGAAAAAATCGAACTCTTCATGTGATCCATCGTACTGCTGCATTAGTTTTAGAAAATCCTCAACATTGGATGCCCCTACATCAACGATTGCGGTATCAAGTGGCATGATTTCATCGATCAGTTCGCCGAACTTCTTACCTTTCATTTTTTCCACTTCGAGGCCGTCCGCGTCCGCTCCCATGTTGATTGATTCAATTGAGTAGATTTGCGCGTCACCCATGCGAGGTTTTAATAAATGCCCGGCCACGGTGGTTTTGCCAACGTTGCCACTGAAATTTAATACTGCTACTTTCATTTCTTGCTCCTTTTTCCAAATTTGGCTAATGCCGCGAGATCGGGTGTATTCCCGATGATTTCATCTAAATCGGCTGGATTGCTTGAACCTACTACGGTCGGTTCGGTGTTCTCTTCTGCTGGAGGTGTTACCGGCGCTGATGCTGGCTTTGTCAGTTTGGCTTTTCCCGTTACCCCTTTGCCGCGTTGTTTTCGTATTCGTTTGAGTGTTGTTGCGAATGTTGCCATTGAAATATCGAGGCCGTTTTGTTGCAGCACATCAACCACGGTTGCCCGCCGTACACCTGCCGCCAGGGCGGTTTCCACGTCTTCTATTACGTCTCGTAATCGTGCTGCTTTTGAGCGATGTTTATCATCACTGGCAAGCGCCCGGAGTTTTTGGGTGATTGCGTTTTTGTCCATTCTATAGGCTTGGTATGTTGTTAGCGTCCTCATTATGTACCCTTTTTGCTCTCTATTCAACGTCTCTTATCATCCTTTTGTATAAAATGTGTATGGCACTTGTGCCATACGTGTTCTTTATACGTACCATTTGCGTACCACAAATGTTAAAAAGAAAGAGGGGGGTTGGGACTAGGGCAGGATAGGCATTCATGCCGCAGTCTGGTACACTATGTACCATAATGTACCCTTTTACCCCCCCCTTTTTTTTCTCTTTATTTGTGGAGCAAACGGTATGAGCGTGATAACAGACGTTGAGGTATTGGCCGACCAATTGCCCGCATTGATTGCGGCGCAAAAAGCGGAGCTGATGGTTAAACAAAATGAAATGAATGCCTTGAAACAAGCGGGACTCATATACGCCAATGAACATTGGCGCTCAGGCAAATACCTGTACCTGATTTACCCAAGCAAGGACGGACAGCGAGAACGTAAATATGTTGGCGCGGACCCGGCCAAGATTGATGAGGCGAAGGCCTCTATTCGGCGGGCGAAGGAATATGATCGACTTGCGGCGGAGCTGATGGTTATCGAACAGGCATTATTAAACGGACGTATGCGGTTGCGTGATGCTGTTTCGTGTCTATCTGGAAAACGCCAGTGGTGACAATCCAGGTGCATCGATCGCCAGGCCTTGTCACCATGCGCCGGTATCAGCAAATGGTGACAGATTCGCGCGGCCAGGCACGGGGATCTGTCATCACTCGGCGGCTTGGTGACAGCGACCGCCCGGCGCTGGTCCCGATCCGGGCGCAGCCTGTCACCAGTGCGGCACTGGTGACACGGCCAGCTCGCCGGCGTCCGGATTTTGTCACCAATACGAGGGCTTATTATGGCTGTACTAAAAACAACTGTTGATAATGATACTAAAGAGCGGTTTCATGAGATTGCCTTATCTCAAGGAATGACCGAAGCAGAGTTATTGCGGTCTGTTGTGTTAATGTTGGTTGATCAGCAAGAGGTAAGCGCCGATGCTATTGTGCTTCGCCCCGATAACACAAAATCTAGCCGTATTACCGTTGGCATACCGGGTTTTTTGGTGGATGCGGTTAAGACGCGAGCCAGCTCTAAGGGTATGGCCGTTAGCCGGTGGGTGGCGGCCTTGGTGCAATCGAATGTTACCGGTCAGCCTGTCATGACCGACAAAGAGCTTCTGGCATTACAAGCCAGCGGTCGCGAGTTGGCGGCCATTGGCCGCAACGTCAACCAGATAGCCAAAGCGTTAAATATTGCCTTTGAAGATACCGACCGGGTGAAACTCAAGTTGTTATCCGAATTGAGCCAGGTTATTGATGATAACCGGTCTGTGATTCGTGCTTTAGTGCGAACCAGTCAAAATGCGTGGGATGCGGACTAATGGCGTTAATTGAGTCAGAGCTTAACAAGGCGTTGCAATCATCGGTCAAACGGAAGGCGAACCGAACCCAAAAACTTAAAGCAAAGGCAAAGCGCGTCAGTCGTGGTGCAACCGAAGTCATGGTAAAGATTACCGGTTTTGGAAAGGGTGCCGGGCACGTAAAAGCCCATCTTGATTACATCACTCGCAATGGGAAGCTTGAATTAGAAAATGACCGAGGCGAAGTAATGACCGGCAAAGCCGAGGTTAAGGATTTCTTCAAAGATTGGGAAAAGGACTTTGGCGATAGCAAGCGACACAAGAACCAGCGCGATACGATGCACATGGTGTTATCGATGCCGGAAGGCACTGATGAGCTATCCGTCAAGAATGCCGTGCGCGAGTTTGCGCGAGCGACATTTGGAAGGAATCATGAATATGTTTTTGCCCATCATACCGATGAGCCGCATCCGCACTGTCATCTAACCGTCAAATGTCTTGGTTTCGATGGTAAACGGTTGAATCCGCGCAAGGCCGATTTACAACGATGGAGGGAGGGGTTTGCTGAGCATCTGCGGGATCAAGGCGTAGACGCCGAGGCGACCCCGCGTGGTAGTCGTGGTGTAGTGAAGAAGGCGGATCGTAGCGTAGTACGCCACATTGAGCGTGGCGACAAGACCCATAAACCACGCGTCCCTAAAGTGAAAGCGGCTCAAGTCAAGGAGGCCTCCGACCAACTTAGCCAAGATATTGCCGCCGAGACCAACGGTTTGCCGGTGGATGCTAAACCGTGGGAAAAGATTTTATTATCTCAACAGAAGCAAATCCGCCGCGCCTGGTTGTCGGCGGCTGAGGCACTAGAGAACGAGAATCCCCGATTAACTTTTAATAATAAGGAGCCTGTCAATGAACGACCCAACTATGACCGAATCAACACAGATCGAGCGCGAGCCATCCAGCGAGCTGCCGCTGTATATCAGTCCAATCTTGAGAAATCTGGACAGTCGGCACCGCCCGGAACCCTCCCCGGCCTGCGAAACTTGTCCCGCGTCAGTATGGTTCAACACGCACGATCAACTAAAATGCTTTTGCAGCCGGATGCACCTGATCGTATGGGACGGCAACGAACCGCCGATCTTGACTTGCGACGGTCGGGAATTGGCGCTTCTCGCACTGTTAGAAGCGCAATAGTGATGAAATGGGATAAAGAGGTTGCCGTTGAGAATAAAGCGCTTGCAGCGCAAATTCGCGACTTTGTTGATGCGTTGCCGCGCGTCGATAAGGCGGCGGATTTACCTACGGCGCAAAATCTTCTAAAACGTGATCTTAGACAGCGGTTCACTAAACAGGCTGAAGCTGTTCAATCTGTTACTACTGGCGTCCAAGCCGCAAATGAGCAAAAAAAAGGCGCGGATCAAGCCGCGCCGAGGTCGGTAGGTAAGGATGTCGAGCGGTAAGTTGTTAGGTCTTTGTCGGCGTTATAGCGATTTCCACCCGGCGATTTAACGCCCTTCCCTGCTTGGTGTTATTGGGGGCAATGGACTAGCGGGAGCATTTGAACAGAAACTTACGCTTTGGGTAAACAAGGAATGCTAATTTTATAAAAAAACAATGTTTTATATCCTCCACAAACACCGCGAATTTGATTGTTTATGGAACAAGTAACTTTAAATATATCTTATTGATAAGGCTAAAAAATAAATCGTAACCGTAATTCTTTGTTCAAATGCTCCCGCCAGTCCTAATTGCCTACTCTGCAAAAGGACATCCGTGTGAAAGCGTGCTTACGTTTGACAAGAAGGCCGCAAAATTTGCTGGGTTTGAGCTGATTAAATAAAGTTTCTTGCGGGCATTCATTAATTAAGCGTAACTAAATATAGCGGATATTTAGTACGGACATGCATAAGCTCTAAGTGTGTCACTTTTCAAAGTCGATGTCAGCAGTAATCAGCCTGAGCCCGCGTAGAATATCGATGAATGCAAATTAAATTGTCATAGTCGATGTCAATAGTATTCAAACCCGATGTCATCATGTTGCAAATTGTCGAAGTCGACGTCAGCACATCGCAAAAATGGGTACACCTAGTTGCATGAGTGCGGACCACTCGGTAGAACAGAAATTTGTAACCAACTGCATGAATGGGTTGTCGCGAAAATTGAAAGTTCTGCGACAATCAGGCAACCTCAGTAAAATCAACATTTTTTATGTCGCAAAAATATGGTGCGAAAGTACATATTTTCGATACACTTTTGCGACATTACTTTTTGAGTTTTAAGCTTCATCCCCAAATGTCCCGCTGACGTCGACTATGACAATCTGCTGACACCGACTTTGAAAAGTGACAATTGAAGGCCGCGCTATAACGTCCCAGTACGAAACCGACCGGTTTCGGACAGTCTTTAAACCCTATGTAGGGTTATTCTGCATAAAGGTACCTAACGCACCATAGGATTTCAAAAATATATTTTCCAGCACCGTTGGAGATTTTTTCATCAACTATTTTCGGAATCTTGGGGGCCGAGAGCGGTAAATGTCTCTAAGACTCTGTTTTTAATTCGCGTTGCCTAGCGTTGCACAAACGTTCATTTGCGCAACACAGCGAATCTTTATGTCGCTTGTGGCTTCCATGATGCACCAACCTATTAAATAATTAAACATTAACGCCATAGGTTTGGGCAACTATTATACGCATCGGATAGCAGCCATTTTATTGCCGCATGGGGGACACTTTTTTAATAAAATTTGGTGGCCGTAAAATCATCGGCAAATATGGCTATGAAAGGGTTTTCAGCAAATCCTATGGGGCGGTACCTACCTTTATGTAGAATAATTCTATCTTGCAATTTCGATATGACCCTAATCATGAAGGAATACTCAAATGACAAAAAAACCGCATCCTCACGGCACAGCGCCTATACCTTCCAGCATTTACCCGACCTGGGCGCCTGCCGTTAAAGATGCCGTCGGTACGGCATTAGGTTCTTCATGCGTATGGTTTACGGTGGCGCAAGGCATCGTTACTGAAGTTTATTATCCGCGGGTGGATATTCCTCAGTTAAAAGATTTAGGTTTCATTGTTGCTAACGGCAGAGATTTCTGGATCGAGATACGCAGGCTCAACGACTATTCGGTGGCTTGGCAAGATGATGTCGTCCCGGCAATAACTGTCATTCATCACCATGGCCGTTTTACACTGACCCTGAAAATATGCGTCGATCCCGAACGTGATGTGCTGGTGGTCGACTTTATATTAAAAGGCGATGCAGATCTGCAGCTCTATCTATTGGCAGCCCCTCGGCTTGGCGAGGATGCGGCTAATAACCAGGCATGGACGGAGGAATGGGAAGGTCATTCCTTATTATGGGCTGAACAGGGACCGTTCGGAATGGCTTTGGTCGCAGTCGACCGCGACGGCCGTCCGGCGTTACAGCAACGGTCAGTTGGATTAGTCGGTAACAGCGATGGCTGGCAGGATTTTAAACGCAATAATGCGATGACCTGGCATTATGCCCACGCCGGACCCGGCGAAGTGGCGCTGACTGCCCAATTACCCTGTAGCGGAACATTGGCTATGGGGCTTTCCGCCAGCCGTGAAGCTGCTGCGACCCTGGCATTGCAAACACTGGCGTCCGGCTTTGATGCATTATGGATTGAATACTGCCAAGGTTGGCAGCAATGGCTGAAGACCCTGCATTGGCCGGCAAAATTAGACGATCTGCTCGACTCTAAAACACTGACACTATTGCATCGATCGGCAGCAGTGATAAAAACGCATGAAGACCATACCTTTCCCGGCGCTTTTATTGCCAGCTTATCGGTGCCTTGGGGCGAAGCCAGCACCAGCCGGGGCGGCTACCATTTAGTATGGTCGCGCGATTTGGTCGAAACAACGGGCGCATTATTGGCGCTTGGCGATACTGGCGACGCAAAGCGAAGCTTGATTTACCTGATGTCGACTCAGCAAGCCGATGGTCATTGGCTGCAAAACCAATGGTTAGGTGGCAAGCCTTTCTGGCAGGGCATTCAGCTTGATGAAACGGCGTTTCCGGTACTGCTTGCCAGCGCCTTGGCCGAGCGCAATGCGCTGGGTGAAATACGAGTCAATGATATGGTGCGCCGCGCATTGAGCTTCATCGTTCGCGAAGGGCCGACAACGGCTC